>CAZYTF010000001.1:0-66016 GCA_964649535.1 uncultured Candidatus Saccharibacteria bacterium
CGTGTTTTGTACGCACGGTATGCACGCCCAACAGTTTCAGAATACGCATATATAATTAATTCGAATGTTTGGGCAGGGGACGATAGAACAATAGTGGGACCGTACCATTCAAACGGCGGCATACGCATGGATGGCGCAAACAACTCAATTGTTTCAAGTGGTGTCGAAACTTGGTCTTGCACGAGTTCTTTTGGTTGTGACTGGAATCAAACAGTTGATGGGGTGTTCGGATCTGGCCCAAACAGTGATTTGTGGTCATACCCTTCACCTCCAATTAACTTTGTTGGCATTACACTCGACCTTGCAAATATGCAAGCAAAAGCAGCGGCAGTGAATCGACATTTTGGCCCGTCGGGTGATTATGGGTATCTGGTTGAATTTTTAAATAATGACACATTCAATTTGTCGCGCGTTACAGGGACAAAGAGTTATTCTGGATATACAACTGAATATGGCTGGCAAACTGAGCGAAACGTAATCACGAACACTGCATTCGTAGGGAATTATTCAGTGCCAAATGACTGTGCCCTTATCTACATTGAAGATAAAGTGTGGGCTGAAGGAGTCGTCAGCACGCGTACTACCCTTGCCGCTGCTGATGTTGACACTATTGGTGTTGATCCATCTATAATATTGAACGGTTCGATAACCTATTCAGGTGAAGATGCTGGCCTTCTCCTTATTGCTGAAGAGGATGTATTGGTGGGTGTTGATGTTCCAGATAATATGGAATTATATGGAATATTCATCGCTCAGAACGGCCGTTTCGGAAGAAATCACTACGAAAGTAGTCTGCCTTCATCGCTTGATGCGTATCGATATAGAAGTTCACTTACTATGCACGGCACGATAGTTTCAAATGGACGTGTTGGAACAAAGTGGACTTCAGGTAATACGTGGACTTCAGGTTTTGAAACTCGGTATAATTCATACGACAGAGATTTGGTAAATGACCCTCCGCCGCTCACCCCTGAAGTCTCAGATACCTACAAATTTATAGAATGGAGGGAAGGTGGGTAGCATATAGCCTATATATAGCTGCATGGTACAATCTACGGGATGAGTAAAAAACAAACAAAAAAGCTCAAGCGACATACTCCGCTCGTAGTTGGAAATTGGAAGATGAATCCCGAGTCGATAGGTGAGGCAAAGAAACTGTTTTTAGAAATTCGCAAATCTATTAGTCGCAAAACACTTCAAACCTACGTTGCTATTGCGCCTCCAGCTGTTTTTCTTTCAGAGTTAGAAAGACTGTCTCCAAGTCAGCGGGTTAAACTTGCAGCTCAGGATGTTTTTCATGAGAAAACAGGCCCGTACACTGGAGAGATGTCTCTCTCTATGTTTAAAAGTGTTGGTGTTTCCTCTGTAATTGTTGGGCACTCAGAAAGGCGAGCGCTTGGTGATACCGACGAAGATATTCAGAAAAGCGTCGAAGCTGTATTGAAAGCAAATCTCACTGCGATTGTTTGTGTCGGTGAAAAAATAAGGGATGCGCAAGGACATTACTTTACCGTTGTTGAAACACAAGTACTTTCAGCTATAAAGGGATTATCAAAGTCAAAAGTAAGTCAACTGATTATTGCATATGAGCCAATATGGGCGATTAGTAAGGGTGATGGAAAGGGGAAGACGGCAACTCCTGAAGACGCCCATGAGATGAAGTTATTTATTCAAAAAATCCTCGCTGATTTTTTTGGAAGAAAAACAGTAGATAAAATTAGGATTCTATATGGAGGTTCTGTTAATTCGCAAAATGCAGAAGAACTTTTTGCTGTAGGACAAGTGGATGGTTTTCTTGTGGGAGGTGCAAGTCTAAAACCAAAAGAATTTATTTCAATTATAAATACTGTCGAAACGTATGCCAACACATAAATTGCCTGCCGTTACTGAGTGTACAGATTTGAAAGGAAAATATGTGCTACTTCGCTCTTCACTCAATGTGCCTATTGCCGACAATCAAATAAAAAATCATTTTAGGATTACTCGAGCTATTCCAACGCTAGAGTACTTAGTTAAAGCTGGAGCTCGCGTTATTCTGTGTGCGCATATTGGTAGAGAAAAAGAGAACACTCTTGAACCAATATTTACATATCTTCAAGATACATTCACCATTCACTTTTCCGATGAGGTTGTTGGGCCACATACAAAAGAAATGCAGGAAGGCCTTAAAGATGGAGAGATTCTCATGCTCGAAAATCTTAGGCGTGACCCGCGTGAGCAAAAAAATGATGCAGATTTTGCACGTTCACTCGCAGACTTGGCAGAGTTGTATGTAAACGATGCATTTGCAGCTTCACACAGAGAACACGCTTCACTTATTGGCGTACCTGCATTTCTGCCTACGTATTTTGGAATCAATTTCCTACTTGAGTATGAAGAGCTACAAAAAGCAGAAAAGCCAGAGAGTCCTTCTTTGTTTATTCTAGGTGGTGCTAAGTTTGAAACAAAAATGCCACTAGTAGAAAAATTTTTGGATTTGTATGACCATGTATTTGTTGGGGGTGCACTTGCTAATGACTTTTTTAAAGCTAAAGGTATTGAAATTGGAAAGTCATTGATATCGGATGTAGATCTTACAGGGAGCCCTCTTTTGTCAAACGAAAAAATACTTCTACCGAAAGATCTCGTTGTTCGAGATGATTCTGGAGCTACTAGAGTTGTCATTGTTGAGGATGTACGACCAGATGAGACCATTGTAGACTCGGGGCCAGCAACAATTCAGATGCTGGAGTTGTTCATCAGAAATGCAAAAATTATTTTGTGGAATGGACCGCTTGGAAATTACGAAGCTGGTTTCAATACTGAAACACTAGCGCTGGCTACTTTGCTCGCCAATGCCCCAGGGCGTTCAATGGTGGGTGGTGGAGATACCGTCGCTGCGATTGAGTCACTTGGCTTCCAAGATAAATACACCTATCTTTCAGGTGCGGGTGGGGCAATGCTTACTTTCTTGGAAAAAGGTTCCTTGCCAGCAATTGATGTTGTTGTAAAAAAGTAAGTACCAAATACAAAAGGAGGTTTAAAAACCTCCTTTTGTTGTAGTTACTTAATCTAAATCACTTTCATCCGTGCCTTCCATTGCCGCCTGAATTTGAGTTGCGACGACAGCGAGTTCTTCGTCAGTAGCTTCCATGCCTTCAGACATTATCATACTTAGTGCCTTTTCAGTGTTTTGCATCGGGTAAATTTTTATATGCACGTGAGGAACCTCAAACCCTTCAACAACCAAGCATGTCCTTTCTGCATTCAGTGCTTTGTCAGAAGCTTTCCCAACCTTTTTGGCGACTTGAAAAAGGTGCAGATACGTATCATCGTCAAGATCAAAGGCATAGTCAACATCTTTTTTTGGGATAATAACTGATTGACCTTTAACTGCAGGATTTTTGTCTAAAATGGCAATACAAAGATCGTCTTCATAAATAAAATGAGCAGGAACCTCGCGCTTTATGATTTTTGTGAAAATAGAAGACATGACTGGATATTATGAGATTATTGGAACATGGTACCATAGCTTTCATGGTTAACTACAGAGTGGCAGATGCTGCCCCCAAAGAGGTCAAAGAAATTCTGTTTGAGTATAGTCCTTTGGTGCAACAATTGCTCTATTCTCGGGGTATTGTAACGGTCAATGAGGCTCAATCTTTTTTAAATCCCTCATATGAAACTGATTTGCATGACCCGTTCCTTTTGCATGATATGGATATAGCAGTCACGCGAATTCTTGATGCAATGAAGAAAGATCAGAAGGTAGTTATTTATAGTGATTACGACTGTGATGGAATTCCGGGAGCTGTCATTCTCCATGATTTTTTTAAAATGGTTGGCTTTGGTAACTTCACTAACTATATCCCCCATAGACACTATGAAGGATTTGGCTTCAGTACCTACGCAGTGGGGAAGCTGTCTGAGGATGCTGTAGAGCTCATCATTACTATTGACTGTGGGACAACTGACGTTGAAGCTGCGGCACTTGCTAAAGAGAAGGGAATTGATGTCATTATTACTGACCATCATGAACCTAAACAATCTGAAAAAAAAGAACTAATGTTTCCTCAGGCGCATGCTATTGTGAATCCAAAGATTGGCGATACGTATCCGTTTGGAGGCTTGTGTGGAGCTGGCGTTGTTTTTAAGCTGGCTCAAGCGCTCATTGCTAAAGGTGTTCAAGAGCACATGTTTGAAATAAAACCAGGCTTGGAAAAGTGGTGGCTCGATATGGTGGGTATTGCAACTATCGCAGATATGGTGCCACTTACAGGTGAAAATCGTGCACTTGCGTATTATGGACTTCAGGTGCTGAGGAAGTCCCGACGTCCAGGGCTGCAGCAGCTTCTTCGCAAACAAGGGGTTCAACAAAGGTCACTGACCGAAGACGATATTGGATTTACTATTGGCCCTCGCATTAATGCGGCCTCAAGAATGGATAATCCTGAAGATGCGTTTTGTCTGCTCACAACAACCGATGAAGGAGATGCAGGAGCCAGGGCAGCGCATTTGGAAAAATTGAATAATGAACGGCGAGGTCTCGTTGCTGCAATGACTAAAGAAGCGCATAAGCGACTTAAAGATATTGTTGAGGTACCTGATGTGCTGGTGATGGGAAATCCTGATTGGCGCCCTGCGTTGGTTGGACTTGTTGCGAATAAGCTGGCGGAAGAATATAAACGCCCGGCGTTCTTGTGGGGACGAGATGGAAATGGGGTAATAAAAGGTTCGTGTCGCTCAGACGGGCGGGTGAGCGTTGTGCGTCTTATGGAGGGTGTCACAGATCATTTTGATGAGCACGGTGGACACCATCAATCTGGTGGATTTAGTGTAGTAGAAGGTTCCATACATACCTTCTCGAAAGCACTTAATGACGCCTATGTTGCTTTGGGCGAAGGAGCTCTGATAGATGAAGAGTTACTCGTGGATCTTTCATTGGAACTTCACGACATAGATACTGCCTTTTTGCGTGAACAAGTGAGTCTTTCGCCATTTGGTGTACATAACCCAAAGCCATTGTATGAGTTTAAAGATATCGAGCCAACTTCGGTAGATATTTTCGGGAAAACAAAAGAACATACAAAACTTTTGTTCGAAACAGCAGGAATCGCTCGTGAAGCAATTGCCTTTTTTCGTTTGCCAGGACAGTTCTGTGCGGAACCAAAAGTGGGCCAAAAGCTAACGCTTTTGGCCCACTTAGAGCAGTCTTTTTTCATGGGGCGCCAACAAACTCGCTTACGCATCATAGATATTGTATAGTCAGGAGATGGAAAAAGTAATTGCGTATACAGATGGGGAAGCCCGAGGCAATCCAGGGCCTGCAGGAATCGGTGTGTACATACAGAATGAACAAGGAATGCTGTTGAAAGAAATGTCCGATTTTATTGGGAACAGTACTGATGATTTTGCTCAATATCAGGGCGTCATGACTGCACTTCAAGCACTTGAAGATATGTACGGAAAGAAGTTGAAAGAAATGGAGTTTGAGATACGGATGGGTAGTGAACTCGTAAAGAAACAGCTAAATCATGAATGTCAGATAAAGGAACCAGGGATTGTCCCGATGTTTATTGAAATCCACAACATGCGCGTTTCAAGTTTTCCAAATCTTATCATCACACATGTTTCGAGCAATAAAAATGCAGAAGCTAACCGTTTAGCTAACGAAGCAATAGAGACTAAAGGATAATCTTCCTTGACCATGGTTTGATTCCATAGTATTTTCCTATTCACCACTATTCAATTTCAGAAGTAGTGCGTTCTTTGGAGGAATGAATGACTATTACAACAACAGTCACTAAAAATTCTGGTTTGTCAGCACGCTTGGAATCTTTGCGTGAAAAACATGAAAAACTTGATACAAAAATTTTGGCAGCTCAAAATTGTGTTTGTCCGGATTCACTCGAAATCACAGAGGATAAGCGCAGGAAGCTTAAATGCAAAGAAGAGATTTTGCGGATTGAAGAAAAGATTTCGAAGCTCCAGGAAGGGTGAGTTAGTGTCGTTGTTATATTAGGTCGGTGCAGATTACATCGACCTCATATGCGATTGTCGTAATAAGGTATATTGATATTTGATACACTACGTATATGCGTGGTGTATTTTTTTATGTTGCTGTCATAGGATTAGTGTTGGGTATTTTTGCACGTTCTCTGTATGAGTTTGGGGTAGAGAGTATTGCCTGGATATTGTTTCTAAGTTTCACTGCGGTAGTTATTTGGAAAAGAAGTACCTTAGTTGCCAGGGAGGAAATTAGTTTTGAAAACAAGTCTTCATGGAATCAGCACTCTTCATTGTCGTTCGTTTTGTTGTGTAGCATCTTCATGCTTTGCATGTCACTTGGGGCGTTGCGGATGGAAGTAGCCAATTGGAAAGATGGTCAGAGTCAGTTTCTGTCTTCAGTTGGAAAAGAAGTTGCTTTTAGAGGGGTTGTACAAAGAGAGCCAGATATTAGGGAAAATGCGACACATCTCTATGTGCGTGTAGATACAGAAATTGTATTGGTGACTACGGACAGGTTTGCAAATATACGTTATGGTGATGAGCTTTTTGTGACGGGGAAGCTCATGGAGCCCTCCTCATTTGAAACAGACTTAGGCCGCACTTTTAATTACCCAGGATATTTGAGGGCACGAGGTGTTGCGTACATGATGCAGTATGCAGACATCGAAAAAGTTTCTTCCGGAAAGGGAAATCGTGTTGTCTCGGCACTTTTGTCTTTTAAGATGCGTTTCATGGAGAATATTGAAACGGTGCTACAGGAACCACATGCGGGGCTTTCAGAAGGATTGCTTCTCGGAGTGAAACGTGCACTTGGAGAAGATCTTGAAACTGTCTTTAGGAAAACTGGCATAATCCATATTGTTGTACTCTCTGGCTATAACATCATGCTTGTTGTAGCGTTTGTCATGTATGTGCTCGCATTTCTTTTGCCAATGCGCGCACGTCTTGTGTTTGGAATTGTCGCAGTGTCTGCTTTTGCGCTTATGGTTGGACTGAGTGCAACGGTCGTTCGCGCCAGTATTATGGCGGCACTCGTTTTGGTTGCACGTTCGTTTGGTCGAACCTATACCGTTATGCGTGCACTTATGCTTGCTGGCCTTGTGATGCTTTTCATTAATCCCTACTTACCTGTGTATGATACGGGTTTTCAGCTTTCATTTGTCGCGACGCTTGGACTGATACTGGTTGCTCCGGTTATAGAGGCACGACTTCATCTCGTGCCAACAGTAATTGGTCTACGTGAATTCCTTACCGCGACACTAGCTACACAACTTTTTGTGATGCCAATATTGCTATACCAAATCGGTGAGTTTTCTGTGGTCTCAGTGGTGGTGAATGTACTTGTCCTCCCAATGGTTCCTGTTGCGATGCTTTTAACTTTTGCAGCTGGCATGCTTGTGTTTGTTTCTCATACACTTGCATTGCCGATAGCGTTTGTGGCATACGGGTCACTGACATACATAATTTCTGTAGCAACATTCTTTGCTGCACTCCCGTTCGCATCATTTGTTGTTCCCACATTCCCTTTTGTGGGTGTGCTTGTTGCGTATGGTGTCCTTGGTTACGGACTTTATTATTTTTCTCATGTTAAAAAAGATACTAAAGATACTCAGACGTTCTCGGAGTGGACGATAGAGGAGGCTGCAGATGTAGAAAGAGAAAAAGAAAAGCCTCTGCCTGTGTTCTTTCGGTAGTCTTCACAAGATAGTATTGTGTTGCATATTAATAATTTCTTCTCAAAATGGGTATACTAAATTTATATACATCGAGATACAGGAGGTTGTTATGATAATTTTTCATTATCCAGTAAGTTTCCTCATTGTGTGTGTTGTACTTCTTTTTCTTAGCGCATTAGTTTTGGGACTTATTTAGTATAAGTTGATTCGCCTGACTAGGCATGCAGCCTGGTCAGGTGCTTTTTAATAAAATATATTTACCAACGCTTCATTCTCCCTTATACTAAGAAGATATGAAAAAAGTTAACATTCGCGAATCCCTTGGAGTAGGATGGTCACAATTTAAAAAACGGCCATGGTACCTCCTCGGGCTCACGCTTGCAGTTGCGGGATTATTTGTAGTAGCTGGCGTTAATGAAGTGGGGGTTACAGCACTTGCCTATATTGTGTACGGTGGTTTTATAGCGATACTCCTTAAACATTACGCGGGTCAGGTTGTGGAATTCGATGATTTATTTGATATCGATAAACGGTGGGTTTACTTTGCATTCCTTGGAATAATCAAAACTTTGTTGATAATGCTTGGTTTTCTCTGCTTCGTAATTCCAGGAATCTACCTTTCTGTACGATGGATGTTTGCTGAACTCTTTGTTATTGACCAAGGAATGCGACCTGTAGAGGCACTCAGAGCGAGCAGCAAGATTGTCGAAGGACACTGGTGGAAGTTATTTTTGTTCAGCATTGCGGGAGTGTTATTGGTAGTAGTGAGTCTCTTTGCGTTTATTGTTGGTGCTGTCATTGCGTGGATTGTCATGCATTTTGCAGTAATCAAAATATATAAAAATTTACAACTCACTGAAGTATTGGTTGAAACAGAGGCTCCGTATATTGAAAATTAGAAAGCACATAAAAAAGCGGCACCTTTGGGCGCCGCTTTTTTATGTGCTTTACACTCGACCTGCGACAACTTCCCAGTTGAGGTTTTCAAAGAAAGCATCGATATACTTTTTCTTTTCACTTGGCGGGTAGTCAAGCATGTATGAATGTTCCCACATGTCGAGTCCGAATACGATGTGCACATCAGCAAGTTGTCCAATGTGTTGCTCGTCCACCCATGTGCAGACAAGTTTGTGTACTGAAGCATCGAAATATACGAGCACCCAGCCTACTCCTCTCGTCATTGCGGTGCCAGAAACATGGGCAACGAATCCCTCCCAAGAACCATACTGCTCTTCAGCAAGAGTTTTGAAAGTTCCTTCAGGGACTTCTTTTGCTCCACCTTCAAACTGCTCAAAATAGTATTCGTGGTTTTTCATCCCTCCGAACTCAAATCCAAGACGACGGTTCACTTCAGCGAGTGCATACGCATTTTTTTCTGAATCTTGCTTTAGTTCAGCAATTTTTTCATGGATAAGATTCACATGTTTTACGTATCCTGCGTAAAGGCCTAAGTGTTCTTTAATGGTATTCTCTGAAATTCCTTTAAGTTTGGGAATAGTAAATGTTTTTATTTCGTACATAGTGGTGATTTTACAGACCGGTAATGGTGACCAGTGTATCATATTCATAATGACAGACACTCTTGCGCGTATGCGTCTCATGATTTTAATTATGCTGCTTCTATCTATGGCAGGGGTGTGGATATTGCCGAAGATGGAGGAAGAAGAACGGAATCCTGAACTTTTTGTATCCTTCCTTAACATCGGGCAAGGGGACGCTGTGTTTATCGAAACTGCATCAGGGGTACAGATACTTATAGACGGCGGTCCAACCTCAGCGATACTTCGCGAACTTGCAGAGGTAATGGATATATTCGATACACACATTGATATTGTCGTCGGGACACATCCTGACAAAGATCATATTGGGGGACTTGTCGATGTTCTGAATCGATATAACGTTGATACTATTATTACTACTGAGAATGAGTCTGAAAGTGCAGTTTTCCAAGCATTTAAAGATGCAGTCGCTGCTGAAGAAGCGGATGTTATTCTGGCGCGAAGAGGGCAGATTGTTACGCTCGATGCCAGCACAACTCTTGAGATTTTGTTTCCAGAAAATAATCCAAAAGACATGGAAAGTAATGCTTCATCGATTGTGCTTAGGCTGACGTACGGAGAAAGTTCTTTTTTATTTACAGGAGATTCACCAAAACGAATTGAGGAGTACTTAGTGTTGGCAGAAGGGGAGTATCTCAAAAGTGATGTACTTAAGATTGGGCATCATGGTTCACGTACCTCAACATCCGAGATTTTTCTTGATGAAGTGCACCCTACCTATGCAGTTATTTCAGCAGGCAGAGATAATAGTTATGGACATCCACATGTTGAAGTCACTGACACGCTTTTCAACGCAGGCGTTCGAATCCTCAATACAGCAGAGGTTGGAAGAATTACTTTTGTATCTGACGGGGAAGGTATACAAGTTAAATAAAAAAAGCGGCATGCCCGCTTTTGGTCTACTCACTGACAGGCATTCGAGTCAATAACTTTTGGTAATCGGACTCGACGTGCGCTATCGTTCGTTGCGTATGTGCTAGAGCAAGAAGGTATGCAATTTCTCTTTGCATACTCTCACTTTCGATTCTTGACTCTGGTGTTGTAAAAATGGTGCTGTAGTACAGTTCGTAACTTGTCAGAATCATGCCCAACACTTTGCTGACTTCATTCAATCCAAAGTGTTTTGACAGCAACCCAAGTATTTGTCGTTCAGTCCTGACTTGCGTGTGTGAACGAACTGCAAGTTCGGAATTGAAGTAAAGTTCTTGGCATGCTTTTATCAGCAGTTGCCATCGCTCTGGACTGAGTTTCGTTATACGACGTCGTGAAGATATGTGAATAATGTTTGATTTTCCCATGTTCTTCTCCTAATGTTCTGTGTTCCTGTGCGAGTATAGCAAAAATATGTGCATTAGACAGAGAATAAGAAAAAGCCGAACGCTTTGCGTTCGGCTTTTTCTTGTATCTTCACAAATCTAAATAAGTTTTGCTTCCTTAAGTGTTTTGTATGCACCGTTCTTTGCGATAGTTCGAAGTGCTTTAGTAGAAACATTTATTGTTACGTACTTATCAATCTCTGCAACAAATATTCGCTTCTTTTGAAGGTTTGGAGCTCGTTTCGTTTTGCCGCTAGGGTTAAACTGCGTCGCACGAGTACGGTTGCTGTATTTTCCTCCGATTTGGGTTTTCTTCCCTGTGATGTCGCATTGCTTTGCCATATAATTGGTTTCTTTAGTGGCGCTATCGTACCATAGTCCTTTGATTCTGCAAGCCTTTTGCAGTAGTATAGTGCTTACTTATGGAAGAACAAATCGCAATCATCATCGCACTTATAATATCAATCGTGCTTCATGAAATGGCACACGGCTATGCAGCCAATGCGCTAGGTGACCCAACTGCCCGACTGCAGGGCCGACTTTCACCTAATCCGCTTGTACACATTGATCCCCTTGGTTCAGTTATTATTCCTGGATTTCTTATACTTGCGGGATCAGGAATTTTGTTTGGTTGGGCAAAACCAGTTCCGTATAATCCGTATAACTTACGAAATAGGAAATGGGGTGAAGCGCTTGTTGCAGCGGCAGGTCCAGCCACAAACTTCCTCCTCGCCTTTATTTTTGCAATGATTATTCGTTCTGCAGATATGCTAGGACTTTCGGCATCGTTTGTTGAGCTTGCAAAATATATCGTGTACATCAACATTCTTCTCGCTTGTTTTAACCTTATTCCATTTCCTCCACTTGATGGGTCAAAGATTTTTCCAGCTTTGTTACCCTTTAGTGCTCAAATGCAATACCAGCGCTTCGTGAAGACTATCGAGGGATATGGATTTCTAGTTACTTTTATATTTATATTTATATTTATAAACCTACTTTGGGGACCATTTTCTTTAATCCTGGGGAATATTTTCGAACTATTCACAGGGATGCGATTTTAATTAGTTAAAAACGCTGCTGCAACGTATGTAATTCGGTCATATAAAATTAAGGCATCTTGCGTATCACTCGCAGAGGGTGTGCAGGCCCCTCCTTGTTTGGAGTCGCTTCTGGGCTACATGCCTATCTGTGATGCACGCCGGTCAACACTGGCTTTTTTTCTTGCAAAAATAACTATATATAGTATTGTAGGCGAGCTTTATGGCAACAATAAATCAATTAACAAAACGAAGTCGAAAAGACAAATCAACTAAGTCAAAGGTTGGTGCGCTTCAAGCGGGTTTTAACTCAATTAAAAACCGTACAAACGAATACAACTCTCCGTTCAAACGAGGAGTGTGTACTCGAGTGACTACAAAGACTCCACGTAAGCCGAACTCTGCGATTCGAAAGATTGCACGTGTTCGACTTTCAAACGGTCAGGAAATCACAGCGTACATCCCAGGTATCGGCCATACTCTACAGGAACACTCTGTTGTGCTTGTGCGAGGAGGACGCGTGAAGGACATTGGTGTGAACTATACTGTTGTACGCGGTAAATACGATGCGACTGGTGTTGATGCTCGACGACAGGGGCGCTCACGTTACGGCGCGAAAATGCCAAAGGAGTAATCCTTTAGAAAGCAGACCGCTTTCAAACAACATTACAAATAGTTTATATTCGCTACAGATAGTAGACGCGACTCAAGCTCCGGCTTCGGAGTCAAACTATGCGAAGAATGAAAATATGATTTTGTCATACTTCTCATTTCAATCGCTACTAGCTAGCAATTACAGCAGGGTGCAGCGACAGTCAAAGTTTGAGATTTTTTAATCTCTTACAGAGACTGTATACCTTGTCGACATTTTTTAAAAAATATCAGGCAAGGTCTTGCGAAAGTCCCATGGACTTTCTCACGCTCCGCTTTTAACAAAAATAAGTCATGCGACGACCAATTAAAAAACGAAACGTTGTACAGCCTGACATCAAGTTCGGTTCAGTAGACGTTGAACGACTCATCAACTACGTGATGCTTCGCGGACAAAAGGAAACTGCACGAAAGATTGTGTATTCTGCGTTTGAAGAAATTAAAAATGCAAAGGAAGGCGGCGGCGACCCACTTGAAATCTTTGAGACAGCACTTAAAAATGCTGGACCACAGATGGAGGTACGTTCACGACGTGTTGGTGGTGCAAACTACCAGGTTCCTCGTGAAGTTCGCCCAGAGCGACGTCATGCACTAGCGCTTCGATGGATTATCGCAGCAGCTCGTGGACACAAGGGAATCCCAATGCACAAAGCGCTTTCCAACGAACTTATGCTTGCAGCTAAGGAAGAAGGAAATGCAGTGAAGAAGAAGGAGGATACGCACAAGATGGCTGAAGCCAACCGTGCGTTCGCACACTTTGCCTGGTAACAGACATTTTCTTTGCGATACTGCGTTAAATGGCCCGAAAATTTGTTCACCGTACGTTACGTACGGCTCACAAATTTTCGGGCTTTTTGACTTGTGACCTAATTTTCAAAGAGCAAAGCGTTTATGAAAATAGAAATGCCCTTGTGGTGCTGCCTTTGAAAAACTCAGTTACCATGTTTGCAATTTTTGCTTAAATTAGGCATGCTAGCAATAGTTTGGCATAAGGGAGAAGAGTATAATGGATGATACCGAAGTCTTCAGATTATCTTTCTTGTTTCCTCATGAAACCAGAGAACAGTTCCCCACAATTACACTTACCTTCAAGGAGTCACTTTTAAAACCCTTGTTGGAATGGTTTGAAAAAAGAAACACGCATTCTGAATTTTTAGCAGCAACTAAAAAATACCTGGCTGATGATGCCGAATTCCAAGAATTGGAAGCAGATTTGTTTGGCAATTCATCGTTTGGATATGGTCGTACTGTTTCTGTCATGATAAGTGGTGATCAGATCACTCTAGGAATCATGATAATGAGTAGTAAATACAGTCAGCATTCGGGTCTCATGCTGCATTATATTCTGAACTTTCTCCAAGGCAACCATGAGCCAGCAATGTTTTTGAGTAATAGAAAGCAACGCATAAGTCTCTACACCGCAGCTTCGCTAGGGGAAGTTCGGAAAGCTCATGCAGTCGCAGGTTTTATAGGTAAAGAGGTAATCAAGTGGCTTAGCACTTACACTGAGTCTAGTCCAGATGGAATGCCGTTGCCTGCAGTTGTACGAGATGCGATGCAGAATTCGTGGCACTTCTGTTCCATGAGCCATGAAGGTCAAGCTATGCCTGATGAATGTCGAGCTTTAGTGACTGGAGATGGACGGTTCTTTTTTGGTTGTTTTGGAGACGCTACGGACTTGGCTATCTATCCAGATTTAGATTACCAAAAAGGACGCGAGTTCGCAGAGTTTAGTTGTCATAATTTGGATGCCGCTGAACAACAATTGGCGCTCGTGTCTGGCTTAGCTATGTTGTATAGATTGGTAGAAGAAGATGCTTGAAGGCAGTCTCTCAAGACTGCCTTTTCTTTTTGCATTAATATCGTACTATTCAACCCATGAACATCACTTTTATCGGCATGAGTGGAGCAGGGAAGAGCTATACAGGGAAACGCTATGCGCGGGAGCATGAGATGGATTTTATTGATATCGACAAGGAGATGGAACAAGAGTACGGGAAGCCACTGCAGGACATTCTCGATGAACTCGGCGATAAAGTTTTTTTACAAAAGCAGGAGGAACAAGTGCTCGCACTTGAAGGTCTCGATAACACTGTCATCTCTCCCGGCGGAAGCGTCGTCTACACAGAACGAGCGATGGAGTTCCTGAAAGCAAACTCAAAAATCATCTACCTCGACGTACCACTTACCGTCATCAAAAGTCGCATCAACACAACTAGTCGAGGAATTGTAGGGATTCAAGATAAGACGTTCAACGAACTTTACAAAGAACGTATAAAACTCTACAAAAAATGGGCAGATGAGACAGGGTAGAATTATTTTACTAAACAAAAGTCTACACGTGATATGCAGTACCACATTACTTTTTCCAGTACTACGAGCAGTTCGTTTGAACTTCATGCAATAGTATTGCTCAGAAAGCAGCAGATTGAGAAGGGTGAAGGAACATATACGTAATCACTGAAATTATATTCTCGAATGACAAAATTTTTTCTAACTAAACGAAGGAATTTTGTACTCTGGCAACTACCGAGAATTCTTTAGAGGCTAGCCGAAGAAAATGATTAGTATTGTAAGATATAAATATGAAAAAAATTTCAATGCACCTACACGAAATACCATTTCGAGCTATCGAACGTGGTGAGAAAAAAATTGAAGTTCGGTTGTTTGATGAAAAACGGCAGGCTATTTCTGTAGGTGATGTTATTGAGTTTTTGTTGCGACCAGACAATACTAAGAAAATAGAAAAAAAGATTGTCGCACTACATCGATTCCCTACATTTGCTGATTTTTATAATGTATACCCAGCAGAGTTAAGTATCTCAGATGCTCGCGATTACTATTCATCAGAAGATGAACAAAGGTATGGTGTGCTTGCTGTTGAACTTGGATAAAAAAACCTCGTTTGTGTAGCTGACAGGGGAGTCATTACTGGACAATAAAATTTGCTTGATTTAGTTTGAACTTTCAAAACATAAACATAAAAAGTTGGTTACTGGTATGTTGTGTTGAGTGATTCAATTCCTTTTACGAGTCCTAAAAATATTTGTTCTTTTGTTTCTTCTGACCATAAGTTGTCAGGTCCTCTTGGGTCGAGTTTGCGAGAATGTAGTCTTGTTCCGTCCGCTTCGTAGCGCCACCGCTCAAAGGCAGGTCTAATGTCGTTTATAGGCATAGTGATAAGTACCAATTCATCAACGTGTGCTTCATGGAGTGCTGTGCTCCGGACACGGTTAAGCTGTCGTTCCTTACGTTCTGTTGCTCCGGTGTTCATTGTAAACTGGATGCCGATATGACTTTGTTGTTTTGGCTCGTCAACCTTTACGCCACGTCGTGTATTTGCAACAGTAATAATGAAATCAATTTTGTGCTCGACATCTTCATATACATCGACCTCCGCCACTGAAAAAGGCAGGTCCGCATCGAACATTTTCTTTGTTAAAAATGAAAGAAGCATTTTTTCAGCAAGTATGCCTGTTGGCATAGTTTCTAGATTAAAATTTACTTCCTCGATGCGCTCATATGTATCACGCTTTCGGTCGTCTGACAGCCTGTTCACTTTTCCGAGCTGCACAAGTTGATTGTCATACTGTGCTGCCACTATTTTACGTACTTGATTTGACATAATTTTCTTTTGGAACTCTGCGGGGACGGATTGGTCAAATTTCCACCAAAAACCCCACGTATGAGCAGCTAGTATTTCTCCAATGCTAAGCGTGATTTTGTCACCACCCTTAGTGTGGGTGACAAAGGTGTTGTCGTCACGATATTGTAATTCCCATGCTCCAGGCTGCTCTTCAAATGCACGCTCTCGTTGGTCGCTTACAGCCTTTACCTCTTTTGACCAAAACTTTTTTCGCCATCTTTTAAGGTTTTTAACAAAATCTAGCTTCTGTACCTGTAATTCAAGAATGAGGTCGCGAGTGTCTTTATCTACAGTGCGTTCAATAAGTTCAAAAGCTTCTTGATCTCCTATAGTGCCTGCTGATTCCTGATCTTTCTTAAGATAAGTTTCAAACTTTTCTTTCATATGAATAGTATACGTTATGGTGGAACGTCTTGATGTAAAAGGATTATTTGTGTTTACACTATAGTAAAATAAGCCCCATAAAAATAGTTGGGACTCTACTACTTTTGTCTGTTGTCGTGCAAAGAAGTTGCTATGTTCCAGACACGAGCTCTTGTATTGCCAACTGGTTTTGCAAGTGTTGATTCGAGTACACTTGCTTTACGCAGTTTTTTTCAAAATCTGATTGAGGTTACTCGGGTGGATATCTTTATTGAAATATCCAAGCAACCAACTGCGTATTTGCAGTTCTCGCAGATTCGGTTGCCGATACAGGACAGTAATTATCATTGAGGTATTCTGCTTGTCATTTAAACCCAGTGCGTCAAATACAAGGTTGAGCATATCTCCTCCTTAAAGAGCTTTGGCATTTTCGTTCATAATACCTTTCTTGTCACTATAGCGAAAAATACTTAAAGTGCAATTTTCTTAAGCATATTTTCTAAAAGTACTTTTGTTTCCTCAATGTTGTATGTATCAGTATCTATACAGACACCGTTGGTTTGTGAATATTTTCTTAAGACATCAACTTCGTCTTCTGCGGGATTTTGTTCGAGGACTGTGAACGCCTCGCGAGTGATTGGCGTCTTCCCTTGTCGTTCGAGGCGCCCGTTGTAACGAATGAAACGTGTGTCGGGGGATGCGTCGATAAAAATAAACATGAGTTTTTCTCCTCGTGCATTAGCAACGTCAGTAAGTGTCTTGAGGTCTACTTTGCGACGATTTCCCTCGATGACGAGGTGTGGCGCAGCAAGAGCCTTGGCTCTTGCTGCGATTTCTTTTGCAAGCCAATCTTCGCCACGTTCTTCTCTGAGTGTTACAAAGAGATTTTGCAGGGTTGTTTTATCAGTTGCGTCTAGTCTGTGTTTTGTAGCGATGTCTGCAAGTATCTCTGAATAGCGCATGTACGCTGCGCCGTATTCACCTGTAAGTACTTCGGTTACTGTTGTTTTGCCGCTGGCAGTCGGTCCAGCAATTCCAAATAACATAGTATATATATCATAATATAAAAAAATGTCAGAGACGACTTTGAAAATATCTCCAAATTTTTATACTTAACACAATTTCTTTTACACTCCTTCTTTCTATGAGGGTCGCTTCCCAAACTTTCGTGCAAGTTTGTAGAGTGCAAAAAGGATTCCAAAAAGAATGGTGAGTTGCACAAAAATAGCATGACCTAAATAGAAAGATACGCTCGCAAGTGTTGCGGTACATAGTGCACTCCAAATATTCTTACTTACTAAAATTATTGAATTAAGAAAACTTCCTTCCTTTATTTCCGGCATATCGGGAGTTTCAATTGCAATGCCGTTATTTGTAGTTCTTGTGATTTGTCCGAACCCATCTTCGTTAACAAAAATTTCTGGGGGAGTGGTTTTTTCGGTCTCTGCTTCCTGACGAACTTCGCGGTAGGTATCTATATTTTGTTTGGTGGTATTCAAGATGTCCGTAAAGTTTGAAAGTGCAGTATATGCGGGGCTTGGCGTAAGGTATTGTTCAAATCCACGATTTTCTTTAGTTCTGGTTGCATCGGCGATGCCACCATCGTCGGTGACGTCAGTGTTTGCTTGATTTATGTTGTCTTGTTTTTCATTAAATACGAGTGGATTTGTATTATTTTCTTCTTCAACAGTGTCACTTATGCCGTCCCCATCATCGTCAATGTCATCTACGTTCCCAACACCATCTTTGTCAGTATCGTAGTCGACAAAAATTATGTCTTCTGCCAGAGCAGACGTAACTTCCACAGCTTTTGTTGAGGAGCCAACTTTTGAAAGTTCTGTGCGGGAAAGTGAAGCGGAAAGTGTGTGTTCACCATGGTCTGGTATCCAATCAGTCCAACTCTCGACAATTCTTCCGTCAAGCGCTGACACTTCCGCCCGCCCTATAACCTTATTATTGTCGTAGAATTCGACACGTCCTGTCAGGTCCTCTCCTGTGTTGTTGCGAATGGCAACATAAATACGCACTGGTTCATTTGTAAAGATTTTTTCCTGAGAATACCAAAGCCCGTTAATAAGTCCCGCATTAAATTCTTGCGCGAACGTACATGGTGTCAGTAGTGTAATGAGTAAAAATAAAAGCACCCACTTCATAGATGCATTATATCTTATTGTATATATAAAGTTTGGTCCGGCGCACTATTCGCGCCGGACCGTGTCGGCCGATCCTAAACCAGATTAAGGATTCTTTGACTGGCCATGAGGGGACTGATGAATTCCCCGTGGCAGTCACACCCAATCTCGTGTGCCACATTCTTGGCTTCTTGCGATCCTCTCACATATCCGAGTGCCTCCATGACACCTCCGACAGTGCCGTCAGTGTAGATCCCCATGATTTCGAGCTGTTGTGCCATTATCTCGAAAACTGTTTCCGCAACTGGGAGGTCGGCTACTTTTTCTTTTGTCCAGCCTTCAATTCTTTGGATTCCTCCAAGATTCTTCATATGAAGTCGTCCGACCACATCGGCTAAATATCTGATCATATCATCCCGGCTTATGCCGGGTATTCCGCTTTCGGCCGCTAATGATCCCGTTGGCATCATGTTCATCGACATCTCCTCTTTCTAGGGCATCTGGCTTCCTCCAATGGGGCCAGTCCCAAGGAGGATAGTAGTGCTAGTTTGATAAGCTGTCAAATAAATCTGACAAGCTTTTCACTACACAAGGAATGGCAGTTTGATTGCATCGCTCACGTAGTGTAAGCTACGAACCTTATGTCTCAACAAGGACTTATCTCATTTCATGGTGTTTCGTATGAACACGATGCGACCAAGCCGATTCTCATCGATGCTAATTTTTCTATACGGCGTGGAGCAAAGTTTACACTTATGGGCCAAAATGGTGCCGGCAAATCTACACTCTTCGCACTTATCACTGGCACATTAAAGCCAGATGAGGGAGATATTAATATTGCGCCACGCACGAGTATCGCGGTATCTCGACAAGTCATTCCACGCGATGAGCTCGAACTCACCATGCGAGCTTTTTTTGAAAAGTGTTTCACAGAGAAGATATACGACATTGATCCTCGTATTGAGGCGGTGCTTAAGGTGGTAAACCTCTCGCCTGCTAATGCTGAAGTAGCTGCTACATTTAAAGACAGAATCATTGGAAGTTTTTCAGGCGGCCAACAAGCTCGTCTTTTGTTGGCAAGTGCACTCATTCAGAATCCTGACGTATTACTGCTTGATGAGCCGACAAATAACCTCGACACTGCAGGGATTGCCCACCTTACAGAATTTTTGAAAGAATATAGAAAGACAGTAATTGTTATTTCCCATGATGCGGATTTTCTCAATGCTTTTACTCATGGTGTGTTGTATCTCAATGTGCAGAACAGAATCGTAGAACAATATGAGGGTAACTATCACAGCGTATTGAAGGAAATTAAATTGCGTGTAGAAAAGGAGCAGCGAAAAAATGCTCAGCTTGAGAAGGAAATTCAAGCAAATAAAGATAAATCAAACTTTTTTGCAAATAAGGGAGGTAATATGCGACTCGTCGCTAAACGCATGCGTGAGAAAGTGGATGAGTATGAAGACAATAAAGTCGATGTGCGTAAGGAGGACAGAACTATTCGTCCCTTTACAATTCCTGTACAAAAAGGCACTCCGCTCAATGTCCTTCAGCTCAATTCATACAAAGTCATTCGCAATCATAGTCCAAAAGATGTGCCTTGTGATATTACGCTAAAACGCGGACAGCATATGCGAATCATTGGTCCTAATGGCATTGGGAAGACAACACTTTTAGAATCACTTGCGTCTGGACATGCTGATGGTGAGAAAGTTGCTGACGGGGTTGTGATTGGCTACTATCGACAAGATTTTTCAAACCTTGATTTTAATCAAACTGTAGCAGAGTGCCTCATGTCAGTAATGGATAAAAAAATTGAACAAGATATGCGTTCAGCTGCGGCGGGGTTCCTAATAAATAGCGACATTATTAAAACAAAAATTGGTCTTCTTTCTGAAGGTCAGAAAGGGCTTGTTGCATTTGCGCGATTGGTACTTTTGAAGCCGGGTCTTTTAATTCTTGATGAGCCGACTAACCACATCAATTTCAGGCATATCCCAGTGATTGCTGAAGCACTCCATACGTTTGAAGGAACGATGATGCTCGTAAGTCATGTTCCAGAATTTGTCGAACAGGTCAGAATCGATGAGACACTTGATTTAGATAAAAAGAAATAAATAAAAATGCCTCGCCCAAAATTGGGCGAGGTCTTTTTTTGAATTGGTTACACGCGAGTAATGCTTTCGTAAAACGCACGTTTCGCAGTTTCGTCCCACTCCAACTTAAGAAGTGGATTGCGGGTGTTGTCTGCACCCATGAATGGGATACAAGAACCGGAGAATCGTACGAAGGTTCTGAAACAGTCCTTAGTTGCAAAGCCGGGTTCATGCGGACAAAATGCATTGAGCAAATGAAATCTATAGGGTTGTGGTTCGTGTCGTTCTAAACCTATACTCTGCTCATTCAGAGCTTTGAATAAACCCTTCTTGTCTGCAGGTAAAGCTTCGACATCAAACGAATGGCATACAAATCGCGTTGGTATGGCATTTGTGATAGCCAGCTGGTGTTGCGCAACTTGAGGAAAGATTGATGATTTTTGGAATCCGTCCAAATGAATTCCAGTCTTCCGCTGTGATGTATCTTTTTTAACGTATGACTGCTGAATGGTTAGGTACAAATATTGTCCTTGCAAGTATGGGTTAAATTTTTCTTCAATACTCAAAATTGAGTCAATGATGTTAGAAAAACAATTCAAGACAACATCTGGAATGTGCACAATTCCATGAGGTACTTTGATGGGCATATCTTCAATATAGAGACCAGTCTCACTAAAGTGTTTTCTGACAAACGTTTCAGTAGCTGGCCCTGCCCACACCTGACTGCTACTCTCTCTCTTGTGTGAAAAAAGCGGCAGCTGTGACTTCGGGCGAGCTGGGCTGGCGAGCGAGTTTTGAATTTCTGTATTCACACTTGGAAAAATGTAAGGAAGGTGGGGGATAGCAAGCTTTCGCTGATCCCAGATGACTCCTTTTTTAAAATCACTAAGTGTATGCTTCCGATATTTATCCATCTGTTTCTCCATCTTTGTAAAAGATCTTTGTAGTGGATTATGCAGGAATACGTATATTTATCAAGCTTTTTGAATATGGTCACTCATTTTGGAGGTTTTGTTGCTAACTATAATTTTACCTACTGGAAAGTTTTTTTGTATATAGCTATTTGTTATGTACATAGGTATTGTATAATTAAAGGACTTATACATCTAAGTACATACCAATGCGAATTTAATTTTTTGGAGAAATATTTAGTAGCGTAATCCACAATGTATGGCTGAGCGAATTGCCCACAAAAAAGAAAAGAAGAAACCAAAGAAGGACAAGACAGTGAAGAAATAAATATAAAGGCAGCACTTCGGTGCTGCTTTTATATTTACAATGTGCTGTACATCTGCGACTATGTTCTCTATGTCTACAAAAAAACTATGTGTGGGTTTGATTATTTACATCCTTGTTTTTCCTGGGAATGTTGCGTTGGCAAAAAATGATTCAGATACATTAGAATTACTCACGCATCAAATCACGGCACTTGAGAAATATATTGCACGCACGAACCTTCGCATGGGGCTTTCTGAAGCCGTAGCTCTTCCTCGTGAAGACATGCGAGATGTAATAAAAAATGGAGTTGCTTGGCTTGTGGAAGCACAAGAGGGGACTGGTCATTTTGCATATGAATATTTGCCGTACAGTGATGAGTATAAGTATGGCGACAATATCGTGCGGCAGGCAGGTGCGCTGTACGCACTTACCGAAGTTGCTCGACGAGATGCTGTGGGAGATATGCATCGGTCTGCTGCTATCGAGGAAGCAGTAGTTTTTTTTGAAAATGCATCACTTGCACACACTTATGAAGGGAAGGAGGTTCGATGTCTTGCGAGAAACAAGGACAGTAAAACGTGCATCCTTGGCGCAACTGCTCTTGCGCTTGCGGGAGTACTTGGCTATGTTGAATCTGACCCAGCAAAAGCTAGTACGTACGAACATCTGATAGAAGGGTACATTTCATTTATCATGGCTTCCAAAAAAGAAGCCGCCGGTTTCCGTGATCAGTATCGCATAGGGACGGGTTTTGTAGGTGATAAGGAGTCTTCGTTCTCAAACGGCGAAGCCTTGTTGGCTCTTGTTCGTTACTATCAGTATAGTCCGGACCAAGAAGTAAAAAGAATTATTGATGAAACTTTCTCTTATCTTGAAGTAATACCGTTTGATACCCCGCTGTACCTTTGGGCAATGGCAGCATTGAAAGACATGCATGCACTTTGGCCAAGTGAAAAGTACACAACATATGGTGAGAAATTCACCGCTTGGCGCATGGGGTCGCTTTATAGAAGTCATGGCACCACTAGAAATTATTGTGCCTCAACGGAAGGTTTGGCAAGCGCCTATACCCTTATTGAAGACTCTGCTTCAAAGGAGGTTCTAGAGCGTCTGCGAACAGAAATTGATTTTTGGAATTTAAAAAATGTTGACTTACAAATTACATCAAATGATCTATACCGATTGGCTACACGCGAAGACGGAACGATCTTTTTGGAATTTGTGCAAAATCTGAACAAAAGTAGGGGAGGCTTCTTAACAGCTGAAAACGAACTGACACAAAGAATCGATTTTACGCAACATTGTGTCAGTACCTATGTGCAAACGCTGGTTGATATTGATGGGCAGTTATTATAGGGACTTACGTTTATAAAAAATTGTAGCTAAAGAATGTTGCCCATTTGTTATATAAATTATGGCAGGGTGTAGGTTTCAAGCATGCAAATGGCCTAAACAAAACTAGCAAAATCAAGTACCTTGCATTGCATAGTACCTTGTGATAATATTTTGCTATGGCAGATTCGTCACAAGATAGGAATCCTGGCAGCAATAACGAGCCAGTAATAAAAGACGTTTTGAAATACAATGTCGAAAATGCGCAGTCACAAATGCGAAAGGGTTTTTTGGAATTCCCTGTTCTTTTGATAATCGGTGCAAAGCCGACATATGCTCCAGATATTCTGAAGCAGCTTAAAAAGGCAAATTTATTAGTAGTAGAGGGTACATTATATCCTCTCTTATCGAGACTTAAGCGGCATGGCCTTGTTGGGTATGAATGGGAAGAGAGTAAAAGTGGCCCACCACGAAAAATGTACACCGTAACAGTCGAAGGAAAAGAAGTATTGCAGCAACTAGATGCGTCATGGAAAACTCTAGACACATCAGTAAATACACTAATCAAGCATTATGAAAAAGGTAATTAACATAACACTCGGAGGAATAGTTTTTGCTATAGAGCAAGATGCGTACGATACACTCGCTTCCTACCTTGAAGATATTAAAAAGAATCTTACTCTGACTGATGACGCCCAGGAAATTGTGGGGGACATTGAAAGTGCAATTGCTGAGAAGTTTTCTGTACGCAAGCGTAATGAAAGGGTGGCAGTTACTGATGGGGATGTTGCGGCTGTGGTTTCTGAAATGGGCAGCCCTGCTGACTTTCGTGAAAGCGAAGATGCTGACACCACAAGTTCAGTGCATGCACAGGTTTCGTCAGACGCGACTGTTAAAAAGCGACTGTATCGTGATACTGACGACGCTATCGTTGCTGGTGTTGCTTCGGGGCTCGCCAAGTATTTCGACATCGACCCTGTAATTGTGAGACTTGCTTTTGTTATCTCAATTTTCTTCAATGGACTGGGCATCCTTGCATACAGTATCTTGTGGTTAGTTATTCCGAAGGCAGAAACCACTGCACAAAAATACGCTATGCGAGGTGAGAAGGTGACACTTAAAGAAATCACTGAACAAGTAAAAAAAAATTTGAAAGGTCTTGATGAAGTGGATATGAGTAGTGCAAAAAGTGCATGGACTCCAATTCGAAATTTTCTCAACAAAGTATTTATTGTGCTCGGAATTATTGTGCTGGCCTTTGTAAGGATGCTTCGATATCTGGGAGGCTTCTTGGTTCTGATGGTCGGTGCTTTTTCACTCGCAGCACTAGTCTCTGTATATAGTGTTGTGTTGTTATCTGATCAAATATTTATACCTACTGAAGCTCAGACTGCTGTTAGCATTATGGTCAGCAGCGTTTCAGGTATTCTAGCCATCGCCTCTTCTTTTGTTGTTTCTGCTATTCCGTTACTCTTTTTGATTTTGATTGGTGGAAGTTTGCTTGTAAAACGAAACTTATGTACTGCTTCGAAAACTATTACACTTGTAGTGGTATGGATTATCGCTATCGTACTTGCGGTTACAGCTTCAGCTCTGCAGGTGGAAAAGGTTATGCATGCTTTGAGTACTGATAGTTTTAAACATGACGAGTACCAAGTCTACATTAATCTAGGAGAAAGTGATGAAAATGAAGACTCAGTTGAGTTGCGGTGGGGGGATGAAGAAATGTCTATTGTATCTACAGAGTCACAAGATTTGCCTGATGCTCTAGCTTCAGAAGAAAGTTCAATTGAGTTCGATGCGCAATAAAATTACAGGATAAAAATGTGTAGATTAAATCTACACATTGACTTATTTAGGTTGCAATTTGGCCATAAAGGGGGATAATTTAGACATGAGGTTATTATCAAACATTTTGTTTGTCGTGAGTGCTATATTTATTTTGGCTTGCGTTGGGTTGTATTTATTTAGTACTGCCCAAATTGCAGAAGCTCCAGTGATGGATGTAGGTAGTGTAGACACAGCTGAGTCAGTAGTCATGGTTTCAGTCAATTCTTTTGAAGAGTGTGCAGCAGTTGGTAATCCTGTAATGATGTCTAGTCCAGCGCAGTGTCGCCACAATGGTGTGCTTTATACTGAGGAAGCTGTAGTTTCAGCTGAGCCGCAAGAAGGTGAAACTGTTTGTTCTCCTGAATCGAAGTTAGCCGAAGTTTGCACAATGGAATATGCGCCAGTGTGTGGTTTGGTGCAGGTACAGTGCGTGACTACACCGTGTAACCATGTTCCGGAAACTTTTTCAAACGACTGCATGGCGTGTGCACAAGAAAATGTTATTTCGTATAAAGAAGGTGAGTGTTCACTAGAAGTTCAATAATTATGTTTGCAATAATAAAAGGTTATATAGCGTATATAAAAGATAATCCTGAGGGCTTTTGGTTTAAACGAAAAGCATACGGCTATGGTTGGACGCCAGCAACAATAGAAGGTTGGCTTGTGACACTCGGTTCTTTTCTCTTTATACTCGGCATTGTGTTGCGAGCTGACCGTCTGGAAATTAAAGAAAGTGAAGCGCTTATACAAGTAGTTATCCCGATGTTTACGGTGATAGGGTTTCTTATTTTGATTTGTTTAAAGACAGGAGAGTCTCCAAAGTGGCAGTGGAAATTGCCAAAAAAATATTTCGAAGACACTAAAGATTAGACTGCTTGCCATTTTTTTAAAAATTTTGATAGTACAAGTGAGGCAACAAAGATGACTACCGAAAGACCAAGATATTTTGGGTCGAGGGTATTAAATGATATTCCATCCATTTTGAATGATTCAATATCAAGTGATGCGCCGATTGAAACAAAAGTTGCGGTGCCCAAAAGAATCCCCACAAAAGTCGCTGCAATAAATGGAACAAATGCAGTCTTTAGTATCCCCGCAATATAACTCACACCATCAAATGGCAGGAAGATAAGTCGCATGGTTAGTATTGAAATGAATGTATTTTTTTGGAGAGAGGTAACCCAATTCCCAATGATTGAATCTTCTGGAGATAATCCCTTTCCAAAAAAACGCCCAACGGCATACGCAACACCTGAAGATAAAGTTGCTGCGAGTATGGTAAGTACAGTACCGCCCCAGAAGCCAAAAAATATACCCGAAAGTATCGTGAGTGCTGTGGCAGGGAAGAAGGTAAGTGGTCGTAGCGCATATACCAGCACATAAAGCAGTGGTCCCCAGATGGTCATGGTGATGAAGTCAAAAATCATCAGCGCTGTTTCTGTCGTACCCATTCCATGTGCAGTTTTATAAATATAAAGCTGCAAAAGACCCATAAGCCATAGAGCTCCTACAAGAATTTTAGGAGTGTGTTTTTTGAGTAGATATAAAATGTCTGATTTTAAATTTGAAATTTGCTGGGCAAAGAAATGATCACCTGCTTTCTTGACGACAAGTGAGTACGTTGGATATGCATACATAATGTTGCGCAAACTCCACATGGAAATCTTTTTATCTAGAGCAAGTGTAAAAATTGATATGAGTTCACCTGCGGATGGTCCGATTATGTTCGCTCCAAGCACGGCCCCATTAAGCCTCTTTGCATACACGACGAGAAGCCCATCTGTGTCGCTATCTGTTTGAGCTCTATCGTTTTCTAGGAAAGGAACCTCAATGCGCATGACTTCTTTTTCCGTATATTTTTGAAGTGCGTCTTGGTATGACATGCCGACTTGTGCGATTTCTGGTTCAGTATAGGTTACTTTTGGAACTGCTTTTTTATTGTCTGCACGTAGGAATCCCTTTGAGACAACATGTGTAACAACTTGCCGTGCGCTATCGTTTGCCGTGTGCGTAAATTTTAAACGTTGTGCAATATCACCAACAGCGTATACATGTTTATTTGAGGTGCGGTGCTGTTTGTCGACTTGGATGCCGTATGTATCTGCTGCAATTCCTGCGGTGTCTAATCCTTTTGGGAAATTGGGCAAACGACCAACTGCATAGAGGATTTTGTCATACGCGACACGTACTTCAGTGAGTGTCGATTCGTTACCGTTTTCCTTGATCTCAAATAGGGCTTGTTTGTTTTCGACTTCTTTTATAAACGCATTGAGGTGTATGGTTATTCCTAAATTGGTGAAAACTTTTTGGATAATAGGCGATACTGCTTCGTCTTCGAGTCGCGCAAAACGGTCGTTTACATCGGCAATGGTTACGTTACTCCCAAGCATTGCAAACGCTTGTCCCATCTCCATGCCAATCGGTCCTGCACCTACGATGAGTAATCGTTCGGGAACGGTTTCTAAATCAAAGATATTTTGATTTGTGAGAATGTCGTTCTGGCTAATTCCAGGGACGTTAATCATTCGTGGGCTTGAGCCGGTCGCAATGACGGCATGTTTGTAACCAAACTCTGATTCTTCAATTTTGATAGTGCATGGTGCAACAAATTCCGCTTCTCCAAATTCAACGTCAATACCTTGAGCACGAAACGCCTCAGGAGTTTCGTGCTCCAAAATACCTTCAACCTTACTTCGTACATATACAAAAGCATTCGTGCGGTATGCTTCATTTTTTTTGTTTTTACCAGAGATAGTGAGTGCACTATGGAATGATTTTGCATGATGTAGTAATGCTTTAGACGGTATACACCCGGAGTTGGTGCATTCTCCTCCCATATGTTCTTGTTCTACAAGCAATGTTTTTCTTCCAATTTTAGCGAAACCGGTAGCGGCAGTAAGTCCGCCTGAGCCTGCACCAATCACCACAACATCGTAGTCTTTTTTCATGCATATAGTATATCGTACGTGCTTTACTTTTGTTTTTTTAAAAAAGAAAATACCTCATGTGTATTCTCTTTGAGAAATGTACATGAGGTATTGGACTGAAAGGCGTCCCCTGAAAGCCTCTCAAATTTTCAACTACCCTCTGGTGATTTCACCAGCGTTCGGGGCGATGTCATTAACCCTGCTCTCAGGGTTTTATTGAAAGCATCTTGATCCGCTGCTCGACGCAAGCCATAATTAATGTAGAGTAGGTACTCTGTTTTTTCGGCAATATTTACGCTATTGAGGGTCAGTTTTCCCTCTTTCGCAACAAACGAGAACTCACAAAGTTTTTTTGGGCAAATCCCGGCAAAGTCAAACTGGACATCTTCGAAGAGGATGAATGGCAATTCAGCATCGTCTCCGATTGTTGCAATTGTTTGCATTTCGATTCGTTCGTCAGCCAAGGAGGTATTCCCTTGCGGGACTTGTTCTGCAAGGCTGATGTCAACAATTTTCCTGCTATCACCTCCCACGCTTCCTTGGTCAGCAAGGACCGGAGACAGATTTGCGAAAAAAATGACAGCAGCGAGGGCAGGTGTGATGAACTTACTACGCATTGGATTTTTCTCCGTGTAGCGCTGAGGGGGTTCGTAGGTACCCCTCAATATACCTGTAGCCCACCATAACATGTTTTATTTGAAAGTCATTAAATGTCCAAAATCACTAGATTTTGAGCTAAAGGCTGTTGCTAAAGGGTGTGTAATACCGTATAGTACTGGCCAACAAGCCTTACGGCTGTTTTCTATTTGCGTGAGTGGACAGCCTTGGCGTCAGCATTTGCACCAATAGGGAGGTTATACATATATATTAGCTAAATATTATAAAAAATTATGGCACGAGCATTTCCACTCGAAAAACTACGCAACTTCGGTATTGTTGCGCACGTTGACGCAGGTAAGACAACTACATCTGAACGAATTCTGTTCTACACAGGTATGAGTCACAAAATTGGTGAAGTGCACGATGGTGCAACGGTTACTGACTGGATGGATCAAGAGCGAGAGCGGGGTATTACTATTACTGCGGCTGCAATTTCTTGTAACTGGTCTAAAACGCTTGAAGAAGATCGAAAGGACAAAAGCAAAATGTTCACGTTTAACATTATTGATACTCCAGGTCACATCGACTTTACTGCGGAAGTAAAGCGTTCGATGCGTGTGCTTGACGGTGCTGTTGTTGTATTTGACGGTGCCGCAGGTGTTGAGCCGCAAACAGAAACAAACTGGGGATACGCTGACGAAGCTGCAGTGCCTCGAATCTGTTTTGTAAACAAAATGGACAAACTCGGCGCTGACTTTGACGCTTCAGTAAAGTCTATTGAAGAACGACTTTCAAAGAAAGCATGCCGAATCCAGATTCCTATGGGAGCTGAAGACAACATGCGAGGCGTGGTTGATCTTATCGCGATGAAGTCATACACATTTGCTGGTGAAATGGGAATGGAAGTTACCGAAGCTGAAATTCCTGAAGAATTCCTTGCGGAAGCTACTGCTCGACGAGCTGAGCTTATTGAACGTGTTGTGGAACATGATGATGTGCTTATGGAAGCGTTTCTTGAAGGAAACGAGCCAACAAATGAAGATCTCAAAAAAACACTTCGGAAAGCAGTGCTCGCAAATGAGATTTTTCCAGTCATGACCGGAACGGCTCTAAAAAATATCGGTGTACAGCTCGTGCTCGATGCAGTGGTGGATTACCTCCCGTCACCACTAGACCTGCCTCCGACTCACGGAACAGATCCAAAAGACGAGGAAGTTGTTGTTGAACGCAACCCTTCTGACGAAGAGCCATTCTCTGCGCTTGTGTTTAAGCTCCAGGATGACAAATTCGTTGGACAGCTTGCATTCTTTCGTGTGTATTCTGGTGCTGTAAAAGCAGGAAGTTACATCCTCAACTCTTCAACAGGGGACAAAGAGCGAGTAGGACGAATCGTTCGACTTATGGCTGATAAACGAGAAGAAGTCGATGAAGTGTACGCAGGAGAAATTGCTGCAGCAGTAGGTATCAAAGAAGTTAAGACTTCGCATACACTTTGTGACGTAAATGCTCCAATTCTTCTTGAAACAATCACGTTTCCAGAGCCAGTAGTTGCGGTGCGTGTTGAACCTAAGACAAAGCAAGACCAGGAAAAGATGGGTGTTGCACTTAAGCGTCTTTCAGACGAAGACCCAACATTCAAGGTTTCAACAGACGATGAAACAATGGAAACGATTATTGCAGGTATGGGTGAACTCCACCTCGACATTATTGTCGACCGTATGAAGCGAGAATTTGGTGTTGAAGCAAATATCGGCCAGCCACAAGTTGCGTACCGAGAAACAATTCAGCGCGAAGCTGAGGCAGAGCACAAATACATCAAACAGTCAGGTGGTCGTGGACAGTACGGTCACGTTAAGATTCGTATCAAGCCACTTGAGCCACTTGCTAAAGATGCAGACGGTGAAGACGAAAAAGTTGCCAAGAATGTGACCCGTGAAGATCACTTTGAATTTATCAACAGTATTAAGGGAGGTGTTATTCCGCAGGAATACATTTCTCCTGTTATGAAGGGATGTAAGGAAGCAATGGCGCGAGGTGCAGTTGCTGGATACAAGATGGAAGATGTGTCAGTAGAGCTCTACGATGGTTCATTCCATGACGTGGACTCGTCTGAAATTGCCTTTAAACTTGCCGGCATTAATGCCTTCAAGGAGGCTGCGCGAAGAGCTAACGCTGTTATTCTTGAGCCGATTATGAAGGTTGAGGTGCGTACTCCAGAAGAATATCTTGGAGATATCAATGGGAATATCTCTTCAAAGCGTGGACAAGTCGAAGCGTCTGAAGAACTTGGAGGTAAAACTATTGTGCACGCAAAAGTCCCTCTTTCAGAAATGTTTGGGTATACAAACTCATTGCGTTCGATGACACAAGGACGTGCGTCCATGACAATGGAGTTTGATCACTACGAAGTGGTGCCTCCAAATGTTGCGGAAGAAATTAAGAAAGCCCGCGGAGTGAAGACTGAAGAGGAGGTGTAAGGGTTGAAATATATAATGCAAAAAGTGCGAGGGCTAAGCCCTTGCACTTTTTACATATAAAACCCGGTAGCTCACAAGCTTCCGGGTTGGGTGATTTTAGTTTCAACGCACCTGCTCAATGGTTGCAGATGCAAACTCAGTTTCAGAGTTGCGATATGAAACAATAGGTCTGCTTTTCTCGATGTGCATCGTGCTGGCAAGCCATATTAGGCATAGCGCAGGCAAGCCCATAACACAAAGTGCTGGCAAGCAGATGTAAAGAGTTCTCAAGAAACTTCTTTTCATCATTACTCCACTCCCTTTGTTGTAAGTACAGGATACTATTGTTCCTCACATTTGCCTAGTATATGATGCAAAAAATACTAAAAAACCCTTGCAAAAACGCATTGCTCATGTACAATACCGCCACCGCTTCGGCTTTTTGCTGGAAGTGGAGTAATCATATGATGCTCCTTTACACTCTTGCTGAGTGAGCAGACGTAGTGCGATGTTCTCGCGGAACTACTTCTGAATGCTCAGACAAAGCTTTTTATTTTATTAAAAGCAGCCGTGTGCGGTAATTTATTAAAGGTAATTAATCTTACTATTTATGGCAGATTTTGATCGGTCAAAAGCACACGTAAACGTTGGTACTATTGGTCACGTTGACCACGGAAAAACTACGCTTACAGCTGCAATTTTGAACGTGCTACACGCACATGAGTCAGAAGGGTATTCAGCTAACCTTAAAGCTGTTGAAGATATTGACAAGGCACCTGAGGAAAAGGCTCGAGGAATTACTATTTCTCTTTCTCACTCAGAGTACGAAACTCCAACTCGACACTACGCACACATTGATGCGCCAGGTCACGCGGACTACATTAAGAACATGATTACTGGTGCTGCTCAGATGGATGGTGCTGTGCTCGTTGTTGCTGCAACAGATGGGGCTATGCCACAAACACGTGAGCACGTTCTTCTCGCAAAGCAAGTTGGTGTACCAAACATTATCGTTTTCTTGAACAAGTGCGATATGGTTGATGATGAAGAAATGATTGAACTCGTTGAAGAAGAACTTCGTGAACTTTTGACAAAGAATGGTTTTGACGGAGCGAATGCTCCAATCATCAAAGGTTCTGGTCTTAAAGCTCTTGAAGAACCAACAGGCGAATGGGGAGATAAGGTGCTTGAACTTGCGAAAGCGATGGATGAGTACTTCCCGCTTCCAGAACGTGAGCTTGATAAGCCATTTCTTATGCCAGTTGAAGACATTTTCTCAATCGAAGGACGCGGTACTGTAGTTACAGGACGTGTTGAGCGAGGAGCTGTAAAGGTGGGTGAAGAAATTGAAATCGTTGGTATCAAGGATACTGCTCTTACAACTGTTACAGGTGTTGAGATGTTCAACAAGCAATTGGATCGAGCTCAAGCTGGAGACAATGCTGGTATTCTTCTCCGAGGTATTAAAAAGGAAGACATTCACCGAGGACAGGTACTTTCTGCTAAAGGTTCAGTAACTCCACATACAGAGTTTGAAGCTGAAGTATACGTACTTTCTAAGGAGGAAGGTGGTCGACACACGCCATTCTTTACAGGTTACAAACCACAGTTCTACATCCGTACAACAGACGTAACGGGAGACGTTACGCTTGCTGAAGGTACAGAAATGGTTATGCCAGGAGATACTGCAACTTTCAAAGTGAAGCTTGTAGCTCCAGTAGCTCTTGAAGATCAGCAGAACTTTGCGATTCGAGAGGGTGGCAAGACCGTTGGTGCTGGTGTGGTAACTAAGATTGTTGCGTAATCAGTATTCGACTTAATCTACAAGAACTATGGCAACATCAGAAAAAAAAGAATCAAAGAAAACAGCAGCATCTGAAATTCAGAAACTGCGAATTCGAGTACGTGCATATGAGCACAAGATTCTTGATACAAGTGTAAAGCAGATTATAGATACTGCATTGCGTTTTGACGCAAAAGTTGTAGGTCCAATTCCGCTTCCGACTGAAATCAAGAAGTACACTGTGAACCGATCATCATTCGTGCACAAAGATGCGCGAGAACAATTCGAAATGCGAACTCATAAACGTGTTATCGATATCATGAATCCGAGTGCAAAGGTTGTTGAGGCGCTCACTAATCTTTCGCTTCCGTCTGGTGTCAACATCGACGTGAAGATGATGTAGTAATTTCGCCAGAAATAGCGAGTTGCTGCGTTGAACATCGGTAATCAAACGCTCGCCGTACAATACGTACGTCTCGTGTTTGATTCCTCGTTCACCTTGCAGCCCATCAATTTCTGACAAAATTGTGATAGTTGCTATAGCCAAAAACAAAAAAGTGCGGACCTATGGTCCGCGCTTTTTTGTGTATACGCATGCAAAAGAAAAATCAGCACTTGGGGCCGCTGATTTTTCAAAAAACACATTTCCTCGGCCTGTGGACTTCAGATAATGTATTTGATCGTGTGTGGTGGGAGACCTCTCACTCTTGCGATTATACCTCCAGCAAGAAGTCAGTGCCTTCCTACGATGCGCTCATAACACCTTTTACAGAGGCGGTAGACTTTAGCAATATTTTTTCAAAATATCAGTTAAAGTTTTACAAAGTGCCACCCAGGCACTTTTCACACATCTTACCTTTTATGATGTGTAAAAAGTGCTTTTCTTTCAATAAAAAAGCTCGATGTTACATTTTGTGAATGTATAAGCACCGAGCTTCGATTTTTCAGGGTATTGCATTTGGTAGCAAGCACTTTGCTTAACTTTCACCTTGTCAATCCGCCCTGACGGGGTCGTGATGGATAGCTTCGTAGGCTACCCATCGGGATCACGGGTGGCGAGGTAATACTCGAAGAGAGAAAGTTCTCCTTTGAAGATGTTTACCACTGTCGCACGCATAGCCGTACCCCTTTTTTGCAGACAATCGGCACTCTAAAAAATAGAGTTTGGAATCGTGTCTACTATTACAAATTCCGTTACTTACGATACTCCTATTCTTTTTGAGACGCAAGTTGTAATATGTAAGTAACCTATTGCAAATAATTGACATTATTCATATATATACTGTATTCTGCATTCTAGAAGTGTATCGATTCGTACACAAGCATTGGAGGTATAGGACATGAAGACACGCTTAATTGAGTTTGGAGTGTTTGTTATTGCAATTGTGCTCATTTGGCATTGGTATGTTGGTTTGTTTTGGCAACCTTTGTTTTTTGCTGTGCTTCTGGCGGTAACCTTTCATGATTTTTTTGAACGGTTGTGTCGTCAAGTATGGATCAGTGATTCTATTGCTGCACTGATGGTTGCTATGATTGCGTTGCTGATCCCGGTCATTCCGGCAGTCTTCGCAGTCTACTATTCTATTGGTGTTGCTGATCGTCTGATTAGTGCACTACGCATACCGACATCGGATGAATATTTGTGGTTGTCAGAAATCGTAACAGAACTTAATGAAAGAGTTCCATTTCTGGCTGAATATCTCCAACTTGATGGAGGAGGTATTGATTCGTTTACGAAACTGTTGACGAGTAACTGGAATGGAGTTGCGTCTGTCAGCCGATCAATTATTGGCACTGTATATACAAGCTTTGCGGGTATAATGTTTGGCATTGTTGTCGCACTCTTGGCTCTCTACTACTTTCTGAAAGATGGGAAGAAGTTGCTTGCTTTCGTAAAAAAGGCAGCGCCAGTGCGTGTCGAGTTCGTGACTCGCGCATTCGATGAGTTTGTGCAGATGACGCGTGCAATGGTTAAAGTGACCATCATCGTTGGGTTTGTGCAGGGTGCTATTGGTGGGGCAGCCCTTTGGTTTGTCGGCACGCCGTCTGCACTCATGTGGACATTTGCCATGATGCTGCTTTCCATGATGCCCATACTGGGTGCTGGTATAGTGCTTGTTCCGACATCAATCATCTACTTCTTCACAGGAGACATGGTGAGTGGCTCGGTTGTGTTGGGGACATTTGCGTTTGTGTCGGTGGTGGATAATATCCTGAAGCCGAAAATCATTGGCGGTGATATGTCACTGAATGAAGGTTTGATTTTGCTTTCGGTTGTTGCTGGCTTGGCAACATTTGGAGCTATCGGCATGTTTGCTGGACCAATTTTGTTTGCATTGCTTACTGCAATGATTGATGTCTATCTGCGCATGGCTAGTAGTACGTTTGAATCTAAGCCGTGGCAGCCGTATACGCCACCGCCACCTGTTTTTCGTACACACAAACATCGTGTGTGAAATGCAAAGCGTCTGGGATTTATCTCAGGCGCTTTTTACTTGCATATACTTTGAATATCAGTATACTAACGACCAGCTTTAGAAGACCTATGTTCGGTGATATGTGGCTTGCCACATTGAGAACCAATGGGCACAAAACCGCGTTTTTTTGCGGGACTTGTGTCCCGCCTAAAACGCGGTTTTGTTTATCCTCTCGAGGGTATCGGGTCTAATAAGGCAACTTTATTAGATAGTTCAAAAATAAATGAAGTTTATTTTAGGGACAAAGGAAGGAATGACACAGGTGTTTGACGCAAACGGTGTCTGTCACCCTGCAACGATTCTTCGTGTTTCTCCAGCAACTATTACGCAAGTAAAAACTGCTGAGAAAGATGGATACACTGCAGTGCAGGTTGCATCAGGAGCACAAAAAGAACATCGTGTGAACAAAGCGCAGAAAGGACACCTTGGTGGCTCTTTTCAACACGTTAAAGAATTCCGACCTCGTACAAATTATGAAGAATCAGTTGATGGTCTTGAAAAAGGTCAAGTGATTGATGCTTCTGTATTTGAAGCTGGTGATACAGTGGTTGTCGCAGCGATTTCAAAAGGTAAAGGGTTTCAGGGTGTGGTGAAGCGATATAACTTCAAAGGAGGTCCTGCTTCACACGGCCAGAAGCACTCACATCGAGAACCAGGTTCTATTGGGGCTACAGGTCCAGCTCGTGTATTTAAAGGTATCCGAATGGCAGGACGCATGGGTACTGATAGAATTACAGTAAAAAACTTGCAGGTATTGCAGGTTAATAAAGATGAAAATGTATTGCTCATTCGTGGCGCAGTACCTGGTCGAAAAGGAACATTAGTAGAGGTACGTAACGTGTAAGTATATGCATATGGAAACAAAAGTATTCACACAAGAAGGAAAAGAGAGCGGAAAAGTCACACTCCCAGACGCTGTGTTTGGAGTTGCATGGAACGCTGACCTTATCCACGAGGTGGTTGTCTCTATGCAGAGCAATGCACGGCAAAGTACTGCACACACAAAAGATCGAAGTGAAGTCGCCGGTGGCGGTAGAAAGCCATGGAAGCAAAAGGGGACTGGTCGCGCGCGACATGGTTCACGACGTTCACCGATGTGGGCTGGTGGTGGTATAGCACACGGACCTCGAAACGAAAAAGATTACTCCAAGAAGATCAATAAGAAGGTAAAAGCTAAAGCACTTGCCGTAACGCTTTCAAAGAAGTTTACTGACGGAGAAGTTATCTTCGTAGATGCACTGAGCTTTGAAGCGCCAAAGGCTGCTGATGCAAAAAAGGTTGTTGCAGCACTCGCGAAAGGTTCAGGCAATGAAATGCTTGTATCAAAGCGAACAAATGCAGCGCTCATTGTGCTTTCAGATCGGGATGAAAACGCTGAGAAGAGTTTTCGTAACTTTGGGAACATGGAAGTCATGCAAGCAAAGGATATAAATCCAGTCGACCTTCTTACCTATAAGTATGTTGTTGTAGCAAATCCAGCAAAGGCTCTTGAGATGCTTGAGTCACGTATTGGTTCTACACAATTAAGTAAGTCAAATTAATATGGCACTCTTTAGTCGAAACAAAGAAAAAAACACTGGAGAGAAAAACGCGGCAGCGAACGTGACGAAGAAGCCTGTGGCTTCGAGTGCACTTCCAACAGATCGCAACCTTTCTGCGGTAATTATTAAGCCTCGTATTACTGAAAAAGCAGCAACGCAAGGCGAACGCAATGTATATACGTTCATCGTCCGTCGAGATGCAACAAAGTACGATGTGCGGGATGCAGTAAAGGAACTCTTTAATGTGACGCCGGTAAAAGTGAATATCGTCAATAAATCACACAGACAATTTATGTCACGAAGTAAGAGTCGAAAAATAACAGAAAAAGGAATGAAAAAGGCATATGTGTACCTTAAGCAAGGTGACCATATTGACCTCGCATAACCTGTAAGAATTATATTATGATAAAAAAATATAAACCAACATCTGCAGGTCGTCGTGACGGTTCTGTTATTGACTATAAAAAAATACTTACGACGACAAGAAGTAAGCCACTTAAGTCGCTTACAAAAGGGAAGCGCTCAACTGGTGGACGCAATAGTCAGGGACGTACCACAACATGGTACCGTGGGGCTGGAAATAAGCGAAAGTATCGAGCTGTTGACTTCAAGTTTGAAAAGAAAGATATTGAAGCAAAGATTGAGACAATCGAGTATGATCCATACCGATCAGGATTCATCGCACTTGTCTTGTACAAGGATGGTGAACGACGATATGTACTTGTGCCACAAGGCATGAAGGCTGGAGACACATTTATTGTGTCAGAAACAGCAAAGGCAAAAACTGGAAATCGTTTGCCGCTTGCAAACATTCCTGTAGGTACTTACGTGTACAGCATTGAGATGAAGCCGGAAGCTGGTGCTCGTATCGCACGTTCAGCAGGTAACTATGCAGAAGTAGTTGCTCATGATGCGGGATACACACAGTTGAAGATGCCGTCTACTGAAATTCGAAAGATTCTTTCTACATGTTGGGCTTCTATCGGTGAGGTTTCAAACGAAGAACATCGTTTAGTATCTATTGGTAAGGCTGGTCGTGCACGACACATGGGACTTCGACCAAAGACTCGTGGTACTGCAAAAAACGCTGTGGACCACCCACATGGAGGTGGTGAAGGTAAGTCTCCTCGAGGTCATAAACGATCTCGTACAAAACAAGGTCGTCCAACCGGAAAAGGACAAAAGACACGTTCACCGAAGAAACATTCAAACAAACTTATTGTTTCACGACGTAAAGTTGGGAAGCGGCGATAAGAGTAGTGTGTTACACAAAAAGCCGGCGCTTTGCGCCGGCTTTTTGTGTATAAAGTGTTGCTACTTTTTTACTAGTTTGACGCAGGATTTTTTCTATATATATTAAAAATACTTGGCAATTGTTCTGCCAAGTATCACTTCTTCTCCTTCACGCAGAGGAGGGGGCCTTTATGAGCTCTGAGGTATTTTTTATTTTCTGAACACTTTGCCCATGCGCGCATTGATCGCCTTCCGCGCAGCCAAGCTTCTTTTTCGCTTAGTGCGTTAGTGACGAGGACAACTTCATTGCTCTTGTCGCTGTCAGGAACACGGTCGCCGCTCAAAAGGTCCTGTTTTATGACCACGGCAACAAAACGTTTTGGTTGTTTGAACGCAATAACATTTTTCATGAGGTTCTCCTAAGAACTTTTTAAATATTCAAACACGTCTATCTAAATTTGACAATAGCTGTTGCAAAGTATAAGAGAATCTTCTTCCCTATACCCCTGGCTTCCGTTCTCTTTCCTTGAAACTGAAGTTCTGCAGTTTCTTGCTGTTTTGAAGCGCATGAAACACTTCCCTTGGTTTGTCTGCGTGTACCGCAATTTTTTGGACACTCTGACCTGTGATGATGAGTTCTATGCCGGCTGTTGTGTACGCAGCTGTTACAAAGCGAGAGCTTGATCCTTTTCGACTTTGTGTTTTTATCATGCCAGGAGCAATCATTTTGACGCCATTAAGCCGTTTTAGTACAGATACAACTAACGCAGCGGTTTCAGTCAGTGTTGTATGTTCTTTTCCACGGGGTTTTGCCATAGGGGGAGCATAGCATAAAAAATGTAAAAAAAGCCGCGAATTTTCGCGGCTTCACTCTTTTTGTGCATTATCGTTTAAATGCCGGCCACTTTGTGAACAGCGCTTTGAAACTTGTTGAAAAAGCGGTTTCAGATTCGTCTGATAGTTTCCTCTTATGAAACCATATAATCCAAGCTATTATGGCAAAAATAGAAGATATGAACCAGTATGAAACAAAAACCAAAAATAGTCCTCCGTAAAGCAGTACGGTACTCGGCCTACGTAACACTTCATTTGTATTTATGTCGTGTAACACTTGGGTAGTCATTGACGCTGCTAACACTAGCAAAAACACCCAGTTTATAATCAGCCTGACCACATGGTTTTGAGGCATTGCGGAACTTTTTCTCGGTTTCATGTAAGAACTCCTTTCAATAGTTAGTTAACTCTTTTTCCAGTATCGAGTCAAGCCTCTTGTGCTTCAATTTTATTGACTTTTGCCCTTATTTCCCGTACTATAGCGCACGTTCTAACCTCGTTTTGGATTCGCTCCTGGTAGGGCAATCCCTAACAAAAACCGTTACACTTTGAGCGTTTTACGCTCGAGGGCAGAATAAAATTATTAGTTTGTGGCTACTGTAAGACCACTGGTTTTTATGTAGTCGTATTTCATTCTTATGTCACGATCTCTTTATAAAGGGCCGTATGTTGAAGAGAAGCTCCTAAAGAAAATTGCAGGCAAAAAGCCTAGCGATACAGGATCTATCAAGACATGGGCCCGTGATTCGGTGATTGCTCCGGAAATGGTTGGCTTCACATTTGGAGTTCATAACGGAAAAGACCATATTGACGTACTTGTTACGGAAGATATGGTGGGTCATCGTCTCGGTGAATTTTCACCAACGAAGAAATTTTATCGCCATGGCGGTAAAATGCAGAAAGAGCTTGATATCAAGAAGAAGGAGTCTGAAATTGCTGCTGCTAAAGCAGCAAAAGCAGCCTCATAACCTAACCTGGATATATGAAAGCAGTTTTGAAAAACTACCGACAGTCTCCACGTAAGGTTCGCCTTCTTGCAGATCTCGTTCGAGGAAAAAAAGTAAAGGAAGCTCTTGCATTACTACAGTTTGCTGATAAAAAAGCAGCTGAGCCCTTTGCAAAAGTTGTACGTTCAGCAGAAGCAAATGCCACTCAGGCTGGAGCAGACGTGAGCAAGTTGATTATCAGCAAAGTGACTGTCGACAAGGGTACGATCATTAAGCGTTTTATGCCACGAGCACGTGGAAGCGCTTCACGTATCAACAAACGAAACAGTCACATTACCGTTGAACTCGGTACTAAGTAATAAGGAAATTCTATGACACACATAGCACATCCGTACGTACAACGACTGGGTATCAACCGTGACTGGAAAAGTCGTTGGTTTACAGCTGACCCAAAGAAGTACCGCGAATATATCCGCACAGACGCTGCTATCCGAAAGCTCCTTGCAAAGAAGCTCAAGGGTATGTCGATTGATGTGGTAGAAATCGAGCGTGACGAAAAGACACTCCGTGTCCTCATTAAAACTGCACGACCAGGACTTGTCATTGGCCGCAGTGGTGAAGGAGCTATTAAGCTTAAAAAGGACGTTGATATGCTTTTGCGTACGCTCAAGCTTTCAGAAAAACCGGATATTAAAATTGATATTGAAGAAGTTCGTTCTATTGAAACGAGCTCTGCGATTGTTGCCCAAATGATTGTTGAAGGACTTGAGAAACGAATGCCGTTTCGTCGTGTTTTGAAGCAAACAGTTGAGAAGGCAATGGCAAACCGTGATGTTCAAGGTGTTCGTATTATTGTTGCAGGTCGCCTCGGTGGCGCTGACATGGCACGACGCGAAGAACTTAAAAAAGGTCGAATCCCCCTACAAACCCTTCGTGCTGACATCGACTTTGCTCGAGAGCGCGCTAATCTTCCGTATGGTGTGATTGGTGTGAAGGTTTGGATTTATCGAGGTGATGTGTTTGGCGATCGAAAAGCAGGTCAACAAGAAGAGAAGCGACCAGCTCCACGTCGACAACCGCGCAACGTGTAACTAACTACGTATGTTATTTCCTAAAAAAGTGAAACACCGAAAGTGGCAAGTGATGCGACAGAGTGAAGAAAAGCGAAACTCGCCAGAAACACGCGGTGTAACTGTAGCTTTTGGATCATATGGTCTCAAGGCAACTACAGCATCGAGAGTGAAATCAAATCAAATTGAAGCAGCTCGTCGTGTTATCTCACGAACACTCGGTAAAACAGGTAAGATTTGGATTCGAATTTTTCCAGACCGCCCGGCAACAAAAAAAGCTGCTGAAGTAGGTATGGGTAAGGGTAAGGGTGATCCAGAATACTTCATGTTTGAAGTAAGCCCAGGTCGTATTTTATTCGAAGTAGACGGTGTCTCTGAAGACATTGCGAAAGAAGCAATGCGAAAGGCGGCTGCAAAGCTCCCGCTGAAAGCAAAGTTTGTACATCGTAATGAGACACGTGTGTAAAGTAAACATATGAGTAACTACAAAGAAATCCAAAAGAAGAGCGACAAGGACTTGGTAGCACATGTTGCTGAAAAGCGTGAAGAGGCACGAAAGTTCCGGTTTAATGTTGCGGGAGCAGGTACACGAAATGTGCGTGCAGTCCGAAATGCTAAGAAGGAAATTGCTCGTTCTCTTACAGAACTGAACACACGTTCAAAAAAGACTGAGTCTAACGAGAACTCTAAATAATGCGTATGAGTAACACAGAACAAGGAGAGGCAACAACTCCAAAAGGTCGCGTATTTCGCGGCACAGTTGTCAAATCTGCGATGCAAGATACTTGCACAGTGGCTGTTGAACGATATGTAAAACATCCAAAGTACAAGAAGTATCAGCGACGCACACAGAAATTCCTCGTACATGATGCGGGTAATACTGCAGCAGTAGGGCAAAAGGTCGAAATTAGAGAGACACGTCCTGTTTCGAAGCGAAAAAGTTTTGAGCTAGTTCAAAACTCCAAATAGCCTATGATTCAACCACAATCACTAGTAAAAATCACCGACAACTCTGGCGGTAAGATTGGCCGAGTATTCAAAGTACTTGGAGGCTCAAAGAAACGATATGCCGAACTCGGTGAGTTGGTAATTCTTTCTGTACAAACAGCAGAACCACGAAAGCAAACCAAGAAGAAGGATATCGTGTGTGGCGTTGTTGTACGGCAGAAGAAGCCGTTTCGACGAAAAGATGGTTCATATGTTTCATTTGACGATAATGCTGTAGTGCTTATCGACAAAGAGAAAAAAGAACCAAAAGCAAACCGTGTGTTTGGTCCTATTCCTCGAGAACTTTCTGAGGCAGGTTTTCAAAAAATTGTTTCATTAGCACCTGAAGTTGTTTAGCAAAATAATAATTATAAAATAATTATATATTTTGCTTATGCAGACGTTCAGTAGTTTCGACCTTCATAGGGAGAAAATACGTTTACGTCTTGCGTAGCAGTCCAACTTTTAAGAGAAAATGAGATTGTTAAGCAAAATAAGGATATAAAACTATTATGAAAATAAAAAAAGGAGACAGCGTAATTGTCATCGCCGGCAAGGATAAAGGTAAGAAGGGGAAAGTACTTCTGACACTTCCTAAAACTGAACAGGTTGTTATTGAGGGAATCAATGTAGCAACAAAGCACTTGAAAAACCGACGGGTACGCTCACAAGGACAGATTATCGAAAAAAGTATGCCACTGCATGTTTCAAACGTCGCACTTGCGATTGATGGAAAAGGCGTGCGTGTGGGGTACACGGTCGAACAAGATGGTGACAAGTCTAAGAAGGTCCGTGTTGCACGTCCTTCAGGTAAGAAAATATAAGTATGACTACAACTACAACAGCGACAATGAAAGCCAAGTTGGCAGATACATTTGAGTCACTCAAGAGTGTATTTGGGTACAAGAATGTCATGGAGGCACCAAAGATTGAGAAAGTAGTTATTTCAACTGGTGTTGGAAAGATTGATGATAAGCACAAACTTGCGCTTATTGAAGATAGGCTTGCAAAAATTACTGGTCAGAAACCATCGCCACGACCAGCAAAACAATCTATTGCATCGTTTAAGCTTCGTGAGGGAGATATTATTGGGTACCAAGTAACACTACGGGGTGCGCAAATGAATAGTTTCCTCGACAAGCTTATCCATGTTGCATTGCCACAAACACGCGATTTTCGCGGACTTAACGCATCTGCAATTGATGAAATGGGAAATATGACACTCGGTATCAAGGAACATACAATCTTCCCTGAGACTACAAATGACGAACTAAAAGACGTCTTTGGACTTGCGATCACTATCGTAACGACAACAAATGATATAAAAGAATCCGAAGCACTCCTTCGATACATCGGCTTACCGCTGAAAAAAGCTGAATAGCTTTTTAGAAAGCAAACTGCTTTGCTTTCGACAGGGGTAAGAGTCAAAGGCATGTTTCCTTCTCCTTGCGTAGAGAAGAAAACAGTCGAGACCGGGGAGGAAGTTCTTATGAGCGTAAGCGAATTAGAAACTTGACCCTTCCTTTGAAAAAAGAAGAAGTTGAGGAGGCTGCGTAAACACTTTTCACGCAGCACAAACGTAACGGTTTGGGTTAATTCTCAAAGTATAGAATAACAAAAAGGCAGCACCCAGGTGCTGCCTTTTTGTGTGATATTGACAAAAAAGCTTTATTATGTATAATAATGACAGAATTCTGTGCAATAGTGGCGCAGTTTTTTGTTTTTTAGAACAGAAAGGGTACTACCATGACATTTCGTGATAATCACACTAAGCCAGATGAAGGTTTTGAGGGGATTGAACAAAAAATTCTTTCCGAATGGCCAAAATATCTTCTGCGTGCAGTACTCGCACTCGGCTTGATTTTTGCAGTTCTCAACAGCTGGTATACCGTCGATAAGGACGAGGAAGCGACAGTCCGCCGTTTCGGCGCACACATCGCAACCACTGGTCCTGGTCTGCACTTCATGATTCCCTTCGTGGATAAGGTGCAAAACACATCAGTGACAACTGTGCACCGGATTGAGATTGGTTTCCGCACAACGTCTGTTGAGGACAACACCCCTCAGTATGCAGCGTCTTCTGAAGAAGCTGAGATGCTGACTGCCGACGACAACATTGCGAACATTGATTTTGTCGTTCAGTACCGCAGCAGCGATGCTGCCAAGTGGCAGTTCAGTGTCATGGATCCAGAAAAGACACTGAATCTCATGGCTCAGGCTGCAATGCGATTGATTATTGGCCGGTCTGACTTTGACCGGGCAGCAACAATCGGTAAAGCTGAAATTCAAGACGAAGTCCGTGATGTGCTGCAAGCCTATTCCGACTCTGTTGAAACGGGCGCGCAGATTGTTTCGGTTCAGCTTCAAGATGTGCAGCCGCCGGCACCTGTTATTGAAGCATTTAAGGACGTGGTGACCGCTCGTGAAGAGCGTGAGACTCTCGTCCAGGTCGCGAATCGACATGCAAACAGGGTATTGCCGCAGGCACGTGGTGAAGCTGCGCAGATTACAAACTCTGCAAATGCATACTCAAGCGAGCGTGTTGCAGAAGCTATGGGTGATGTTGCTCGGTTCAATGAAGTTTTGGTTAAGTACCAGGCTTCGCCGGAAGTTACTGCTCAACGACTGATTTTTGAAACGCAGGAAAAGGTCCTGCGTGGTCAGACAATCGTGGTGGACCCCAGTGAAGGTGGTCTTCTGAAATTCTTCAACATTGATGGTTCGGGCATTCCGACCGCAACACAGAAGTAAGGGAAACGTTATGACTCATGCTGATACAGCTACTCCTCGACCGCGCCGCCGGATGCGGAACAGAATCCTTTTGGGGATTCTCCTCGTCGCCATGGTTGGGCTGAAGACTAACCTGACTGTTGTCGATGAGACAGAACGGGCCGCCGTCTTCTTCTTCGGTGACCCTGTCCGTAATCTTGACGAGCCAGGTGTATACCTGACTCCGTTTTGGCAAACGGTCACCGTCATGGACAACCGCTATCGGTTGTACGATAGCAATCCAAGTGAAATCATCACTGCAGACAAAAAGACTGTGGTGACTGATGACTTCACGCTCTGGCGTATTGGGGACCCAACTAAGTTTATCCAAGCTGTTGGAACTCCAGCCTCGGCGCTGAAGCGCATCGATGACGACGTGTTCTCGCAACTCCGTCGCTCTTTTGGGGCACGGAACTATGAAGACATCGTGGTTAACGACCGAGAAGCTATCATTGCGACAGTAACTGATCGTGCAGGCCGTACGTTGGCGACAATCTCGATTGATGTCGCCATGGTGCTCACAAACCGTGTTGAGCTGCCGCCTGAAAACAAGCAGGCAGTCTACACACGGATGAGTGCTGAACGCCTGCAACAGGCGCAACAGTACCGTTCTGAAGGGGAAGCGGCTCGCTGCACAGAAAGCAGCGTAACGTTCTTTAACGCAATACCCGGCGGGAATTTATTCCGCCGGTTTTTTTATACAAAACCATTGACTTTAGGCGTATTTTTGGTACTCTAGTCCTCGACATGAGATGTTGCTTCCTTCAGGAAAATACAGCTCGTGAAGGCGAGTTTTATTTGAAAACGAGCCGGATTATTAGGGAGTAAGTTGTGACATCTTCACAATACTGCTCTAAAACTAAGTACGAGAAGTGGAGTAACTTCGAGTTCCGACGTCCAGCAATTTGCTCTAGGAAAGGAGCAAATTGGGACGTAAATTCAACATAGTCGCTTCGCTCCTTGTTTCATTTAATTTAATGGCACGAAAGTCAATCATTATTCGGTCCCTACGGGTTCCGAAATTCAAGTCTCGTGTTGTCCGACGTTGCAACCAGTGTGGTCGTAAACGAGGATACATGCGCGATTTTGACCTTTGTCGTATTTGCTTTAGAGAGCAAGCGAACGAAGGACATATACCAGGTATAAAGAAATCATCATGGTAAGCGATACAGTAGGGGATTTCATCATTCAGCTTAAGAACGCTGGTATGGTAGGAAAAGAAAATGTATCACTTCCATACTCGAAGCTTAAGCATTCAATTGCAACTAAGCTTGCAGAAAAGGGGTACATTGCATCTGCAGGTATGCAGGGCAAAGCAGTTACGAAAACACTCGAAGTTGCACTCAAATACGACGCATCAGGTAATCATCAGATTCGTGGAGTGAAACGCGTTAGTAAACCAGGTCGACGGCTCTACGCAAAAGCAACTGAAATTTATCCAGTTAAGTTCGGGAAGGGCAATATGTTCATCTCAACACCTGCAGGTATCCTCACCGATGACGAGGCTCGCAAGCAGAATGTTGGTGGAGAGCAGCTCTTCATGATTTGGTAATTATGAGTCGTCTAGGAAAATTACCACTTGAGCTACCAACAGGTGTCACTGTGACACTCGTTGACCATGTAGTAACAGTGAAGGGCCCAAAAGGTGAACTCACCTTGCCAGTTAAAGATGATGTTGTTGAAATTAAGATTGAAAACAACGTTGTAACAATGTTGCCAGGCGTAGATAAGCCAGAAGCGAAAGCGCTCTGGGGAACGTACGCTTCAATCGTGCGAAGTATGGTCGCTGGTGTTACAGAAGGTTTCGAGAAGAAGCTTGAAATTGAAGGGGTAGGATACCGTGCTGAAGCACAAGGACAAAAACTTACAGTGAGCGTTGGATTTTCACATCCTGTGATCATTGAAGTTCCTGAAGGCATTACAGCAATTGTAGAGAAAAACGTTATCACTATTAGTGGTATTGATAAGCATGCTGTTGGACAGTTTGCAGCTAACGTTCGAAGAGTAAAGGAGCCTGAGCCGTACAAAGGTAAGGGAATTCGGTACCAAGGTGAATACATTATTCGTAAGCAAGGTAAGAAGGCTGTTTAGTCTCATAGAGCGTATGAATAAATCAACTAAGAAAATTCAAAATCGGACTCGTCGACATGCACGAATTCGGTCACGTGTATCTGGGACAGCAACAAAGCCACGTCTTGCCGTTTTCCGGAGTAATCGCTTTGTGTACGCACAATTGATTAACGATGAAGAAGCAAAGACACTTGCGTCGGCTGATTCACGAAAAGAAAAGGGTGCAAATATGACTGAGAAAGCTACAGCTGTCGGACAGTCAATTGCAACACAGGCTAAAAAAGCAGGAATTGAAAAGGTAGTCTTTGACCGAGGAGGGTTCCAGTACTTAGGTGTCGTTGCGGCACTTGCAGATGGAGCACGAGCAGGTGGACTCCAGTTTTAACTAATTAACACATTTATAAAATGAGCGAAGAAAAAAAGCAGGAAGCTACAACGCCGGAAGTCGCAGTCGCGACACCAGCACCAGAAGCCACAAAGGCTTCTACCGATGCACCCGCTACTGTTTCTTCTGCAACGCCAGCAACTGGTGAAGCAGGACAGCCAGCAACAGGGAATCGACCAGCTCGAGGACCACGAGGTGCGCGAGGAGGTGATAGAGCGCGTAATCCACGTCGACCACGACGTGGTGGACGACGAGACGACCGCGCACGTCAGGAGTATGAGCAAAAAATCATCAGTATCCGTCGAGTTACTCGTGTGATGGCTGGAGGACGACGATTCTCATTCTCAGTTGCAATGGTTATAGGTGATAAAAAAGGCAAGGTTGGTGTAGGAATCGGCAAGGCTGGTGATACGCAGCTTGCAATTGAGAAAGCGATGCGAGATGCAAAGAAATGTCTCATTACTGTCCCCATGAACAAGGACGGACACCTTCCACATGACGTGCATACTAAGTATGCATCAAGTGAAGTAATGATTATGCCAGCACCAGGTCGAGGACTTGTTGCCGGTTCATCAGTACGAACCGTACTTGAACTTGCGGGAGTAAAAGATGTGACCGCAAAGATTTTCTCACGAAGCAAGAACAAACTAAATAATGCTCGAGCAGCTATTGAGGCACTTAAGCAGTTGAAAGCCTAAATTATACGAATATGCAATTACACGAACTAAAACCAACAACTCCTCGAAAGACTGAAAAGCGAATCGGTCGTGGGGGAAAGCGTGGTAAAACTTCAGGAAAGGGTCATAAAGGTCAAAAGGCACGAGCAGGAAATAGTACTCGACCTGAGATGCGGGAAATCATCAAGAAGATTCCAAAACTTCGTGGTCACGGTGTAAACCGCGCGAAGACTGTAAATAATGAACGGATACTTCCTACTATTGTGAATGTTGCTGCACTAGAAACAGCTTTCGAGGCTGGAGCAGCAGTAAACCCAAATGCACTTGTTGCAGCTGGTGTTATCGGAAATCGTCGAAAGAAAGCCCCAACGGTAAAGATTCTTGGAAATGGTGAGCTTACTAAGAAATTAACAGTAACTGGATGTATTGTTTCTGCTTCAGCTAAAGAAAAGATTGAAAAAGCTGGAGGGAGCATCGCATAAGGTATACTGAATTCTATGGAAAAATTCATACAAAAGCTCAAGATTATGGTGACCGACAAGTCAATTCGGAATCGGATTCTTTTTGTACTCGGTGCACTTGCAGTCTTTCGAGCACTTGCAACAATCCCCGTGCCCGGTGTTGATCACACTGTGTTGGAGCAGTTTTTCTCAAACAACCAGTTCCTGGGCCTTCTAAATATTTTCTCAGGAGGGGGCCTTGCTAATCTCTCGATCGTTATGCTCGGTGTAGGTCCGTATATTACGGCTTCTATTATCATGCAACTTATGACCGTGATGTCTCCAAAAATGAAGGCAATGCAGTCTGAAGACGGAGAGGCGGGGAGAGCTAAGTTTATGCAGTACAGTCGTATGCTCACTCTTCCACTGGCGATCCTGCAAGCATTTGGTTTCTTGACTCTTTTGCAAAGTCAGGGAGTTATTGCAGGCCTTTCACCATTTGGATTTGTGGTGAACGTTGTATTGGTGGTTGCTGGCTCGATACTCCTTATGTGGGTTGGTGAGTTGGTGACTGAGTTTGGTATTGGGAACGGTGTTTCCATCATCATTTTTGCTGGTATTGTTGCGGGTATCCCGCAAACAGTGAGCCAGCTTGGGTATGCATTTGCTGATCCATCTCAACTCCCGCTCTATGTTGGCTTTATCTTCATTGCACTCGCAATCATTTATGCAGTTGTGGTGATGACAGAAGCAGAGCGACCCGTGCCGATAACTTATGCAAAGCAAAGTCGAGGGACAAAGACATATGGTGGCTCAAGTTCGTACCTGCCACTTCGTCTTAATCAGGCTGGAGTAATTCCAATTATCTTCGCACTTTCGATTATGCTATTTCCGCAGATGATCTTGAACATTCTTTCTGCGTTTAGTCTTCCGTGGGTGCCCGGTGCGATTGATACTATGAATCGACTGTTGAGTAATCAGATTCTTTATGGAGTAGTTTACTTTGCGCTCGTCTTCCTCTTCACCTTCTTCTACACTGCGGTGACGTTTGATCCTGATTCAATTGCAAAGAACTTGCAGCGAAATGGAGCGTTCATTCCGGGCATTCGGCCAGGCGGACATACTTCAGAGTATTTAGGAAACCTCATTACGCGACTTACGCTCGTTGGTGCTGGATTCCTTGGATTTGTAGCTGTTTTTCCAGTTGGTATGCAGGTAGTTACCGGAGTAACTTCTCTTGCGATTGGAGGTACCGCACTTCTTATTGTGGTTTCAGTGGTCCTTGACTTGATTCGTCGGGTTGACGCACAAGTCAGTCTTAGAGAGTACTAAAAATTTTACAATTAAAAAGTGCCGCACCTGAAAGGTGCGGCACTTTTTAATATTTTTGTTTAGCAATCACGGTTATCCTAGAGGATAGCTGTGTACTCGCATAGTTTAATTAGTAAGCCACGCATTGTATGCATTGATAATTGCTTCCTTTGCTTCCTCTGGAGTGTTTGTCTTTGTGTCAATAACTAAATCGTAATTCTGGATATCATAGGGGTTGGCATGATATAGGCTTGCATAGCGCTTTATTTCGCTAGTGAGACGTTTTTCGAGAACGGTCGCATATTCAGTTGGGTTATGCGGGATGTCTTCAGCCTGCATCCGTTCCTCACTCATATTTGTAAGTATTCGAGTAGCTGCTACAGATAGCTCAAGGTCTAGATATACTTTAAATGAATATGGCATCCAATGCCAAGCCATCCGTGAGTCAATAACTAACTCATCATTTTTTCTGCCCATATCTTGCAGTTTTTTATCAACAAGATGATCAATCTTTTTCTCAGTTTCAGCCAGGACATTTACTTCATATATGTCTATCCCTCGTTCTTTTGCAATAGTGCGGAAAAGATCTCCTGAAGAAAAATGAGTATATCCAAGTTCAGATGCGATTAGTTTTGATGTTGTTGATTTGCCACTCCCCGGTTTGCCTGCCAGTGTGATAATGTGTTTCTTTTCCATAATCGCATTACCATACCATCATCTTGTAATTTTGTGTAACTCACGTAAACTGCTTTAGTTATGGATACAAAAACAGTTATTTTTATAGGTCCACAAGGAAGTGGAAAGGGTACGCAAATTGCCAAATTAGATGCGGTGTTGCGAGTAGTCGATCCAACACAACGTATCGTTGACATTCAAACAGGTCGTCGTTTTCGTGCACTTGCTGCAAAAAGTGAAGGGTATACTGAAACACACGTTTCAGAGACACTTAATAGTGGGGTGCTACAGCCTCTTTTTCTGTCTATTAATCTATGGGGTGACGCTATGCGTGAACATGTGGATGACACATGTCATCTATTGATCGATGGTTTTCCGAGGATTGTTGATGAAGCTCGTGTGCTTGAAAGTGCGCTAGCATTCTATAAGCGAAATGATATAGATATCATCAATCTCGATACTCCTGAAGATGTAGTTCGTGCACGCATGGAGGGACGCGGACGTACTGATGATACTGCAGATTCGATTGAAGCTCGGCTACGTTGGTATCGTGAAGAAGTGGTGAGTGTGATTGCATATTACAAAACGCGTGAAGGTGCGACGGTGCACAACATTGATGGGACACTTTCTATTGATGGAGTTCATGAAGCAATTGTTTCAGCGCTTGGCGTCAAAAAATAGCACTGTTACCTATATATGGCAATAACAATCAAAACAGCTGAAGATATCGAGTTAATGCGCACGGGAGGAAAAATCCTTGCGACTATTCTTGATGAACTTGAGAAAGAGGCGAAAATTGGAAATACAACACTTGATATAGACGATCGCGCAATGGAGCTTATGGAGCAGTACGATGTTGAGCCGATGACGCTTGGGTATCATGCACATTTTGCACCACGGCCATATCCAGCTGCGACGTGTATCTCAATTAATGATGTGTTGGTTCACGGCATTCCAAATGAGAGTCCTGTCGAAATTTTAGATGGTGACGTTGTCAGTATAGATGTCGTTATTGCATATAAAGGTATGGTTGTTGATTCTGCTCGAACGGTTGGTGTGGGAGCGATATCTGAGGAAGCACGTCAGTTAATTCATATTACTCAAAAGGCACTCGATGCCGGCATTGCGGCTGCTAAAGCTGGTGGCAAGGTAAGTGATATTGGTGCAGCAATTGAAAAAATTGTTCCGAAACAGTTTGGTCTCGTCGATGCATTTTGTGGTCACGGTGTTGGGTATAGTCTTCATGAAGAGCCTGAGGTGCCAAACTTTAAAACCTATGGTGACAGTCCAGTACTTAAGCCAGGTATGGTACTCGCTATTGAGCCGATGATTACACTCGGAAGTAAGGATGTCGAGATCCTTGAGGACGGCTACACTGCAGTCACCGTTGATGGCTCTCTTTCTGCCCACATGGAACACACGGTGCTGATTACAGAAGCTGGCCCTGAGAAATTAACGAAAAGTAGTAAGTAAAAATTGGGAGAGGTACCTCGCTTGCTCTTGAAAAACATCCAAATTACTGTATACTGCTGCGGTAATTTAAACCTTATTTTTAAACATATTTATGTCACGAAAACCACATCAAGAACGATCGCTGATCATTCTTAAGCCAGATGCAGTACAGCGATCACTTATGGGTGAGATTATTGGTCGTTTTGAGCGAAAAGGACTTAAGTTCGTTGCATTTAAATTTGTCACTCCTGATGCAGATCATCTTTTTGCACATTATAATAAAGATGACGCGTGGTTTGAAAAGAAGGGTGCAAATATGATTCAAAACCTTAAGGATCAAGGGAAAAAAGAGGAAAAAAGTGCACTTGAGTACGGTAAGGATATTATCCGAGCAGTAATTAAAGAAATGCAACAATCACCAGTTCTTGCTATCGTGGTTGAGGGAAATGGTGCGATTGATCAGGTTACAAAACTAGTAGGGACAACAGAGCCTGCAACTGCTGACATTGGAACTATCCGTGGTGACTTCACTATTGATACCTACTCACATTCAACCTATGAAGATCGCTCAATTCGAAATCTTATCCACTGCTCAGACGTACCCGAAGAGGCAGAGCGTGAGATTGCACTCTGGTTCGATGAGTCAGAAATTATGGACTACACGACTGCACAGGAGCGTATTATGTACAATACACATTTTGATGGAGAGAAGGCATAAAGTCTAAAAACGCTGTGGTCTTTAGACCACAGCGTTTTTTTTTGTTTTTCTTTGAGTCTCAAAACACTCAATGATATACTATACATGGGACCACTTTACGTATGTTCCGATTAAATATTTTTGCAGGGCTGCCTGAACTCGCGGGAAATAATGAGAACCGTGCAGTATATGTACAGATTTCAGACATGACTCGGATAGGGTGCCCACCTGGAATTCCCAGGAGCATACGTCGTGGTTCCCACGATAAAACCCCACAGCGTGGGGTTTTATCGTGTTAATATAATGACACAGTTTATGTTGCAACTTACTACCATCTTTTTTCTCATTTCATTTTCCATGCTTGCGGGTATTCACTATATTGCAGGGCATCTCTTTTTATATTGGAGGTTGCCGTGGTTTGATATTCCGATGCATCTTTTTGGAGGGATGGTTGTAGCGCTGGGTTTTTTCGCACTTCGAGATTTGCGTTTGTTCCGAGATTCGTTTCTTCGACCGGTAGTGGTTGTAGCGTTGGTGCTCGGGGTAGCTCTGATCTGGGAATTATTTGAAGTAGTTATAGGGATGCCAATTGACGCAGGTTATGTACTCGATACAGGAACTGATATTTGCATGGGTCTCCTGGGAGGATATTTGGGATATTTTGTTGGAAATAGTTTAAGAAGTTTACATTGATATGTCTTCAGTTTTAGGTTTTTATGGAGGAGTTGGAAGCGTCACTGGGGCTAATTTTATGCTCGATACTGGGGATGTTTCACTTTTGGTTGATTGTGGACTTGTACAAGGTGATCGCTTTGCTCAACAAGTGAATGCTGATCCTTTCGTATATAATCCAGCAGATATTGATGTGTTGCTTGTGACACACGCGCATGCCGACCATATAGGACGCATTCCAAAGCTTGTGAAAGATGGTTTTAAAGGCATTATTTATTCTACTGAACCAACTCGCGATTTTTCAAGTATTATGTTGCGCGATGCACTTAAGGTTATGCAATACGAAAAAGAGCGGTATGGAAATGAGGTGCTGTACGGTGGAAGTGACATAGATGCCGCACTATCGCTATGGAAATCCGTTCCTTATAATGAAGCTATTCAGCTTGGAGAAGGGCTCACCGCCTACTACACAGACGTTGGTCATATTCTTGGTTCAGGTCTTGTACATATTGAGCGTAATGGGAAGAAGATAATTTTCACAGGAGACATCGGCAATAAACCGCAACCGCTCCTTGCTCCTCCAGTTATACCAAAAGATTACGACTATATCGTGATGGAAAGTGTCTATGGGGACCGTCAGCATGAACAAGTTGAGGAGCGCACTGAGCTTTTAAAGGGATATATCGAGGAGGCTCGTCGCAAGAAGGGCACGCTAATCATTCCCGCATTCTCACTTGAGCGGACGCAAGGAATGCTACTTGAGATAAACAATCTTGTCGAAAGTGGGGAGATAGAGCCCTTGCCAGTTTTTCTTGATTCGCCATTGGCGATTTCAGTTACTGAAATGTATCGCAAATATCCTCAGTATTTAAAGCCTGAAGTGCAGGAGCAAATTAAAAATGGAGATGACATTTTTGATTTTGAAGGGCTCTCGTTCACACGAACAGTTAAGGATTCACAAGACATTGGAAAAGAGAAAGGAGCAAAAATTATTATTGCGGGGAGTGGCATGAGTCATGGAGGTCGTATCCGTGGGCACGAGAAGCGTTATCTTGATGATCCGAGCACGATATTGTTGCTTGTGGGGTATCAGTCAGTCGGAAGTCTCGGTCGCCTGCTCCAGGATGGTGCACAAAAAGTGCGTATTGATGAAGATTTCGTGAAAGTAAAAGCTCGCGTTGCACAAATTCGTGGGTATTCAGGACATGCTGATCGAGATCAATTACTTGAGTTTATTGCCGAAGGTGGTGAAAAGGCTAAGCAAGTGTTCGTCACAATGGGAGAGGAACATGCCTCATTATTTTTAGTACAACGACTCCGTGATTATCTAGGACTGAATGCTACAGCTCCATCATTAAATGATGAAGTTGAAATTGATTTTTAAAAATGAACAAAGGAGTGTGACTATTATTGTAAATTTTGTTCCGAACTCGCCGCTGCCGTAGGGCAAATTCCTGGAGTACTCAAATTTACTTATTTTTTAAAATATTCTTTTATGTAAAGTATTGGTCATGCAACAAAAAGAGCGGCGCCTTTGGCGCCGCTCTTTTTGTATCTCTGCTACTTAGTCTGTTCAATAACTCGTGCAAATGATTCAGGGTTTTCTTTTGCGAGAGTCGCAAGTACCTTTCGGTTCAGTCCAATTTCTTTGTCAGAAAGTGCCTTGATAAAGCGACTGTACTTCATGTCATAATTTTGAAGTGCAGCATTGATTCGCGTTGTCCAAAGACGACGGAAGTCACCTTTCTTATCTTTACGGTGATCAAAGGCGTGAAGTTGTGCATGGTATATCGCCTCACGTGCCTCACGTTTCTTGGTGCTGCGACCAAATCTGTAGCCTTTAACTTGTTCGAGAATATTTCGACGACGCTTTTGCGCCATGATTCCTCCTTTTACTCGTGACATAATTGTGTAATTAGCTAATAAAATACTTACGCACCTGTACCTGGCAGAAAACGACGTGTAATCCGCTTTGAAAGTGTCAGTAATTGTGTACGCTTTCGACGTAATCGTTGCTGACCTGTTTGTCGAGCATTAAAGTGATTTTGGCCTGGCTTTCGAGCAACAAGCTTCCCATTTTTGGTCACTTTAATCCGTTTTGTGTATGACTTGTTTGTTTTCATAATATTCGCTTTATAGGCAAAAAGTGGTGCAAATATAACCTATTTTGGTTTGTTTGTCCACTCTTTTTAGATTCCAAAAGAGTAATTATTGGAATTGATATATGCAAGGGTCGAAATGATTAGACCATTCCGTCCTCAAGAAGTTCGTCGAGAGACTTTTTCTTTGACTTCGTGCCCCCTGAAGCTTCATTTACTTTCTCAACATCTTTCGGCTTTTCGTCATCTTTAATAATCTTAGGTCCTTTTACGCTTTTCCCTAGTCGCTCAAGTGTGCACGTAAATCCTTTAGGGCTTTTTTTAATCTCGTCTGCAAGTTTATATTCTGCTGGAATAATCTTAAGAAACCGTTCGAGTCGTTCTTTGAGGAACGCTGGCTCCATGTATTTGTATCTGCCCCAGAGGAATAGGTCTACTTTTACGCGGTGACCATCGTTCAGCCATTCGGAAGCGCGCTTTGCTTTGAGTGCCTGGTCGTGCTCTCCAGTTCCTATCTTCACTTGCACGCTCTTTGTTTCAGTGACATGAGACTTTGCTTTCACCTCACTTGCTTTACGCTTTGTTTCGTACCGGTATTGGCCGAAATCCATTATCTTTGCTACTGGAGGATTTGCTTTTGGGGAAATTTCAATAAGATCAAGGTTTGCTTCGTCAGCTGCTTTGAGCGCTTCTTCACGTGTGATAACGCCAAGATTTTCGCCAGACCCACCAATAACACGCATTTCTTTTGCGCGAATAGCGTCATTAATACGTGTCCTGTTATCTGGTCTGAATGGTCTCTGTGGTTTGCTCAAGTTTGTTTGATCTTATGTAGTAAATTGCAGTGGGGACTGCGTATGCAAAAAACGGCCCTAACCGCTTTTCCCAATACACTAACTATTGGTGCATGAAATGTACCACATATATGTATAAAAATGAAGGTGGGGACGATTTAATTAGCCTAAAAATTTTGCTGCTGTGTAGGCACCTATCCAGCCTGTTGTCGAAATAATTCCGCTCACAATAAGAATTAGTTTTTCGTTTTTTGACAGAGATGAAAATGGTTGTTCTTGTGCCAAACGCATATGCTTCCCAATAAAAATAGCATTAACCACCAGCATCACAATAAAGAGTATTTTTAATCTAAAAGCAGTGAGAGACAGGAGATACGCTGGATATGTCGAGAACATTAAAGCTCCAGCTATGATTGTAATAATTAATCCAATCCATATAGCTGTGTGTAGATAGGACATGCGCTTTTGGGGAAGTGTGTGCATTTTTCCAAAAAGCCACAACGCACCATGTGCATCAGCAATGATGACTAGTAAAAGGGTGAGTGTTACAGAGAACACGTGGATAGGGAGAAGTGGTAGTGAAAATATAAAATCCATTCCGTATAGTATATCGTATAGTTTTATGTACGCTAATTAATCAATGTACTTGTGAGAGAAAGTGGAAAGCATGTGCATCTTAGGTGTGGTTAATGGAGTTTAAGATAATTTCTTTTGATGACAGGTGGTACATTTACAACCCCCAGGACCAATAATGTCTCTCATGTAGTCTTTCCCGTAATTGTAAGTAAACTCCTCCCCAGCTTTAATATTTTTGCAAGCCCGAATATAAATTCGGTCGTCATCTTCATCATGCTCGGCTTCGCAATTTGGCTTGCATGCATGATTTATATAGCGTGCTGTGTTTTTTCTGTTTTTGCCATCAATTACGAGCGTGTCAGTAACTTCGAAAAGATATCTCCCCCCTCGTCGGTTTGCTTCATCTTCACTAATTCTGTCCCCTGTATACTCAATAATGAGTTGTTCTTTTTGTATAGCTTCCCCGGCAAAAAGACCCAAGCCAGCACTCGATCGTTTTACGCTAACCTTCGGTCGGTATAAATCGTCAAACATAATGCGGTTGAGTATAGCAAACAAAAACATCTCTCACAGGGTTGACTGTAAAATTGTGTATTGTACACTAAGATACATGCATAAAGCCCCAGAAGAATTCAGATTTGCTGCAATAGCGGTAGATATTGTTGTTTTTGGTATTAAAGATAATACGCTTTGTTTGTTGCTTGACGAAGTCAACAGACCTCCTCATTATCAAAATATAGACGCTTTTATTGGTGGTCTTATTGGTGTTGATGAAACTGCAGACGATGCAGTTGTTCGTCATTTGCGCGACAAGGCTGGTATTAAAAATGTGTATACAGAACAGCTCTATACATTTAGTAACATTAACCGTGACAAACGGAACCGAGTTATTTCAGTGAGCTATATGGCAATTGTCCGGCCAGATGTTGTTGAGCGTTATGTGCACTCGAGTGCTCACTGGACTCCTGTAGCTCCTTTATTAAAACTTGCGTATGACCATGATGAAATGCTGAAAGTCGGCTTAGCTCGTTTGCAAGGTAAGTTGGGGTACACAACAATCGTGCAGTATCTTTTGCCTACAGAGTTTACGCTTACAGAAATGCAACAAGTATACGAGCTTGTTACTAAAAAAGAATTTGATAAACGGAACTTCAGAAAGAAAGTGCTGGCACTAGACATTATTAAAGAGACAGGGAATGTGCAAGAGGGAGTTAAAAATAGACCTGCAGCACTCTATGTTTTCAGAAATAAAAACGTTCAAGAACTTCAATTATTTGTATAAAAAGAGTGCCGTCACCCATTTATGGGTAACGGCACTTTTGTTTCATGCTGCTTTAGAAGCTTTTCTAAGTACATATTTGTCAAGTACCTTTCGAGCATCAAATACAAATTGATCGGGAGGTATTTTCTCCCAGTCAGCAGCGGATGCTGTACAAGGTTCAGTTTTTCCTGGCTCGCCACTGTTCATCGTTCCAAATACTCTGGAGCGATAGAGAAGGGAGACTTTGTCACCCCGAGGGTCACGTCCGTCATTGCAAAGTGTCGTGATGAACTCGGATTCGTGTATAGACAAGCCTGTCTCTTCAAGTTGTTCCCACATCACTGTGTTTTGAGCTGACACATGAGGGTCGATATGTCCGCCAGTGAAGGCGAAGCCGGGAGGGTTGTTCAGTCGCTTGACCATAACAAATTCACCCGACTCTGTTTCTGCAATGTTGTCTACGCAGTATGAGACATCAGCGCGCAGTGTGTTGCCGATTGTTGACAGCACACTGTACACAGGATAGTTGCCGAGCTTTGCTCCTCGTCCATTCAGGAAGGGGAGTTCGATGACGGTCATAAACGCTGCGACAGTGCCACCGAGCTTTTCAATCAAACGACATCCGGCTTCTGCAGTGCCACCGGTCGCCAGTAAGTCATCAATGAGGACGACAGCTTTTCCGGCAAGATCCATCTCATTGAGATAAAGCTCATCGAGACCGTACTCTTTTTGATACGTGACGAACACAGTGGGTGGTGGCAACTTCCCCTTCTTCCGAAGCTGCAAGAAGCCAATACCGAGACGTTCTGCAACTGCAGCGCCGAAGATAAAGCCACGAGCGTCAAAACCTCCGATGTAATCAATCGTACGACCGTGTTTCTTTGACCAGCTTGCGCACCGTTCTGCGAAGAGATCGGTGACAAGTGTCAAAGCACCTGGAACTCCCGTCAGGTCTTGTGAATTCCAATAGAGTATCCCTGGCTTTGGAAAGTCGGGAATTGGAGTAAACAAATGTGGCAAGTCTTGCACAGTGAGTTTTGTCATGTTCTTCATCCTTTCAATGAACCATTCCGTAGCTACTGTACCTTAAGTTTTTAAAAGATAAAGCAATAGAGTACAAATCGTAACAAAAAAGATACACTACATGAAATAAAAAAAGCGGCACTGTATGTGCCGCTACAGGCCTTCTTCTGTAAGCGTTTGAGTCTTTATCAGTCAGTTGCTGCCCACTCGTCTTTAACTCCTCCGATGCTCCCATCAACAGTGATTAGTTTTAGAACCAACTCTGCCATGAATTTTGCATAGGTGACTCGCACAATGAGTGGGTTATCCTTGTAGTATTTTTTTTCACGCGGCAAGGTGTCCAGCGTAAAGATTTTAAATTTTGCTGCTGCTATCTTTGCTTCAGCAGAAGTCAATTTCCCCTTTTTGTCACCATCAACGCGTTTCGGACTCATGACATTGTGTGCAACAGCACCGTAGCCTTTCTTTGCTCCCATTTTTAAGGCAAGCATGAGTGAATCTAGTAACGTTCCCATCGTACCGCCAATATCATCGTAGCCAATCATCGTGTGACTTGTATCACCTACAATTTTGATTGCCTTGCTTCCGCTTTTGTCACGACGCTTGTCAACAATGGCGATATCGAGACCGGGGTCTGTTTTTTCTGCACAATCACGTCCACGCTTTGACCCTCCAACATCCGTAGCGAGTATGCGCAAAATTCCTTCCTGAATCTCTTTTGCGAAATACTTCCTGAAAAATGGAGCAAAAATGACATGTGCAGGAATATTAAGTACTTCAATTGTGTCATAGAAGCCCGCAATTTGTGGTGCGTGCAAGTCAAAGGTGACGAGGTATTTTATGATCCCAAACCCTTCGAGTTTGCGTGCCAAGTCTTTTGCAGTAAGTGGCTGACGGTACATCGGGCGTTCTTGGCGTGAGTAGGGGAGATAGGGCGCGACGAGAAAAACCCTACCAACCCCCGATGCTTTCAGTGCCCCAAGAGCTATCTCAAGTTCTTGAATGCGGACGTTGATGTCGCCAGTAAAGTTCCTCGGAGTAAAGTCCCAAAAAAGAATTATTAGCTTGTTGCGAACATTTGGTTTGATGGTTGTGCAGAGTTCCCCGTCACTAAAGACGTCAATGTCAATAACGCAGTCACGCGTGTATTCAATCGGGACACCTCTGTGTTGGAGCTGCCGAGCAATTTTTTTTGTGACAGGGTCCATGTTTCTGGACGTCATTATCACAATGCCGTCTTTGCACCAGGAAAGTAGTTGGGGGATAGCCATATCATTCTCCTTTTCAATGAACTCGTTTCTCCAATACTCTACACAACCATGCCTAAAAGTACAGGAGTGATTGATAATTTGTAACAAAAAGAATACACTTGAATAATGCAATTAAAAGACATATTTAAACGACTTGGGTACCCTAAACATTCCGACACAATCTACGAGGTCCTTACACAAAGCAAGGAGACACTTTCGGTGTCTGCACTTGCAGAACAGTGTGGTGTTTCTCGAGTCGTTGTATATCGCTGTGTTGAAAAACTTGAAGAGGATGATTTGATAGTGAGAGACATAGTCGGCCGCCGAACGTACTATAAAACTTCAAGTCCTCATAAACTTACGGAGGCAATGCGGTGTGTAGAAGATGAGTCAGCACAAGTGGTGAAACAACATATACAAACACGCGAAAAAGATGTGCCACACAATGTGCGATTCCTTCATGGTGCTCGTGGCATTCGCGAAGCATTTGATGATGTCATTACGCATACTAGGAAAGGGGATACATTCTTCCGATATACGTCTGAGCGAGATCTTGAAAAGGTTAATGCCTACCTATCGAAGGAATATCGACTACAACGTGACCAGAAGAAGTTAGAGCGACTGGTAATCAGTAATCCAGTTTCTGGTACACAAAAGAAATCGAGACTTGAACGTTTTATTAAATATATTCCTACCGACGCAGATCAGTTTGAGCACAATATTGTTGAACTAATTTACGGCAGTCGCGTCTGTATCATTGACCTCAACCTTGAAGAAGTGATGATTATTGATAATCAGCAACTAGCAGACTTTCAAAAGGTGATATTCAAACTACTCTACAAACGCCTCTCAAACGAGTAGATATTGACAGAAAACAAAATAATGGTATTTTACAAACAAAGAGTTTTTTGAAATTAGAAGGGAAAACACCATGGAAAACGTTGTTACGCTGCCAGTATTAAAAGGGCAAGGGTTTATCCTGCGCCATTTTGAATCAAACGACGCTGCTTCGCTGCAGCATCACCTCAACGATGAACGAGTGGCTCGCAAAGTGAGTCATATACCGTTTCCGTATACCATCGACCATGCACGAGATTGGATTTCTCGTACTGAAAGTTCAGTGTGCCTTAATTCCAATCGTATCGATTTTGTAATCGACATTGGCGGCGAAGCCGTGGGCTCAGTTGCCTTCATCAATATCGAAGGACATAAAGCTCAGTTGAGTTACTGGCTTAGTCCTGACTACTGGGGCAAGGGTATTGTCTCTGAGGCAGTGAAATTACTGCTCAGCTTTGGCTTTGTGATGCTGCCGCTTGAACGTGCCTATGGGTACGTATATAGCGAAAATACTGCTTCCGCCCGTGTGCTCCAAAAGTGTGGCTTTCGTTTTGAAGGTACACATAATCGAGAGTGGCGTAAGGTGATTGACGAAGAAGTGAAATTCTTCGATTCAAACTTTTATGCCGTACTCCGGTCTGACGTGTTTCGGGAAGTTCGTGATGTGGTTGTATTCAAGTCTGACACTGAGGAGTCCGATCTCGCAAGTAAGGGGTTGGCACGTCAGCTCAGTGAGGTTGGTGTTAAGGTTCAGATAGCACATCGTGCCGATGAACTCACCGCTCCATTCAGTCTTGCCATTTCTGTGGGTGGTGATGGACAAATGATGAGAACTGTCCACACCATGTCGCCACTTTCTGTGCCAACTCTGGGCCTTAACGCCGGTAATGTTGGGTTTTTGACGAGTGCGAGAGTTAATCCCCTTGGGGTGAACCAGTCAGTGTTTCAGCGGATAGTTCAGGGAAACTTTCAGGTCGAACAGCGTCTGGGCATTCAATTTGAATTTGAAGGGCAGTCCTATGGCCCATTTTCTAATGAGGTTTTACTCAAAGTACCCAAGGGTATGGCGAGTTATGTCCTTAGCGTAAACCAAGAACAAGTATATGCGGACATGGCAGCTGACGGTATTCTTTTGGCAACAGCAACTGGTTCAACTGGATATAACACCGCTGCTGGAGGACCGATTATTTGGCCTGATTCTCGCAGTGTGGTTGCAACCGCTCTGAATCCGACAACGTTCAATGTGCGTCCGATTGTGTTTGGTCAACTTGCACAAGGAGGGGAAATATCACTTGGCGTAGCGAAACTGCACCATGATATTGAACCAGTTGTGTCCGCAGATGGAAAAGATCAGCTTGAAGGAAAAGGGTTGCGCTCGGGCGATGGGGTGGTGATACGTAGGTACCCTCGTCCAATGCTCTTTGCAACGTTTGGAAGTAGTTCATACCTCCATGCATTAAAAGAAAAAAAGGGATTTATGTAAACTTAAGAAGATGGGCGGCGAGTAACACACGCCGCCCTTTTATATACACCATACATAGTGTCGGCTTGAAATTAAGAATTAATAGTATAAGATAGTGTCAGATATACACAAAGTAACGTATGGTAGTTCATTGAAACCTGAGCGGGAACATAGACAAAACGCCATTTTAATGGTACTTTTCGACGAAATTGTACATCGCTCTTATAGAAAAACAGGAGAAAGACATGGCTAAAGTTAACAACTCATTGAACCACCAAATGTTCAAGCTTGCAGCTCCCGGCGCAGGTGCGATGGTCTTCCAGGAGTTGGATTCGAATACGTTTCGCGTTCTCCTCGCTATGAGGACAGCGCTTGTCGGACTGGGGCTTGGTATTACAGGCGGTGGGTTCATCGAATGTGGCGCTATCGACGCTCTGCAAGTGGACACCATCATTCAGACAGCTGATGAGGCCTATCGTGAGTTGTGTCAAGAGAATCTCGGCTTTGAAAATGTTGTTGATATTGATACATTCCTGCTTCACGCGCAGCCTATTGCACTCGTACATGCTCGTACAAATGACGTTAACCGCGTCCATTCTGTCAACATGTATGGCTTTCGTGCAAACGATAGCCAGTGGAACAGGATTGCTGCGCTTGAACCGGGTCTCGACAAAGAACGTACCGGACCGCTGCTTGAACACATTGTGCGATGGAAAGGGAAAATCGACCGTCGCGAGCCAGAGCGGTTTGTAACGATTGAGGATGCGCGTGGCAGATTCCTTGAACGCCATGACTTTCACCACAAGCATGAAATGCACACTGTTGCCTCAATTGCGTGGCATGCTCAAAATGGACGGCTGTTGCCCTAGGAGTAAACCATGTTGAAAAAAAGAGTAGGGATTCTCGGAACCTCCGCGAATCCCTTGCATGAGGGTCATGTCGCCCTCGCGCTTGAAGCACTTGCTGTTGCGCAGCTTGATGAAGTCCTTTTTATGGTCAACCAAAATCCATTTAAGGAGGTCAACGGCTTTGCACCAGTTGCGCATCGTTTGCACCTTGCTCATCTTGGGGTGCGCGCAAGTGGTCATCTCGGTAATGGTTTGAAAGTAAGTGAGTTCGAAGTGGTACTTCGTCAACTGGGCACTGAGAATGCAACAGCAGTAATGCTCGCACATTTTTCAAAGGCATATCCTGAACTCCAGCCAGTCTGGATGATGGGCACTGATAACTTTGTGTCTCTGCATACGTGGGGCGGTTGGCGCGACATCATGGAGAAATACCCCGTTGTTGTGTTTGGACGCGATCAGAGCAGAGACGTTGCTCAGTATTCGATTGCTGCTACACAGTATCAGACACATGAGCGTGACGTCGTAAATTTTGATTGCGAACCTGGCACCTGGTGTTTTGTCGATGGAGTTTCTCACCTCGCATCGTCGACCTTGATTCGGGAGGCGTTGCTTCGGAAGGAGAAGCCCGAGTTCATTTGTGATGAGGCTGTTGCGTATATTCGAAAGTATCAACTATTCGGATGTGTGTGATGAGATTCAGAAATTCTCATACCTGTCCGACGACGCGAACCTCGCGCCGTCGGACACTATTGAGAGTTCCAGAGTTGGAATTCGTGGACGTTCTTTACAAGAGAAAAAAGGAGTAAGTCAAAATGATACGTCGTCTTGCATTTATTATAGACCCACAAAATATGTTCATGACGTTGCCAGGAATGCCGTTGCCGGTGTTTGGTGCTGACCAGGACATGCTGCGTGTTGCAGTACGTCTGTTGCTCTATCCATTCTATTATGACGAAATCGTGGTTACGCTCGATACACACACTGAAGATCATATCGGGCACCCCGGACGGTGGTTGAATGACCAGGGTCAGCAACCTCTGCCATTTACCGTTATTACTTCGGCTGAATACGAGGCAGGGAAGTGGTGTGCGGCCGATCCAGCGGACCAGGTATGGCAAGGTGACTACCTGCGACTGCTTGAAGCAACTGGTCGTGTGCATACTGTCTGGCCAGTGCATGGTCGGAAAGGTCATTTCGAACATAAGGTGTACAAGCCTCTGAAAGCCGCACTCGATACGTGGGAGCGCATTACTGGCAAGAAGGTGCGGTACATCGAAAAAGGTATGCATCGTGACACTGAGCAGTTTGGCGTGTTTGGTGCAAATGTCCCAATCACTGGAGCATCTGAGACAGAAATCAACATGGAACTGCTTGGCGAAGTAAACAGCTTCGATGCAACCCACTACTTTGGTGAAGCTTCCAGTCATTGTGCAAAGGACTCTGTTACACAGAACCTTGCGCATATACCTGAAGTTGATTTCTCCAAGTACACAGTCTTCCGTGACTGTATGTCGCCTGTTGCTGCAGTGGTTGATGAAAAAACTGGTGACGTGATTGTTGACTTTCCTGCACAAGCTGAAGCATGGTTTCATGAGCTGCAGGCAAAAGGAGTCAATGTCGTTAAGGCCGAAGATTACTTTTGACACCTGAGCAATTTCTCAGAAATTCTCATGCCTGTCCGACGACGCGAACCTCGCGCCGTCGGACACTATTGAGAGTTCCAGAGTTGGAATTCGTGGACGTTCTTTAACAATTGAATAGAGAGAAACAGGAGTGAAACGATGATTAAGAATCTGCTCTGGAATCCTGACGTGCCGATTGTCCGCCGTGCGGATGAAAACGACGTATACAAGATTCTGATGATGTATCTCATTTGGAAGTACTATCCGAATCTTCGTGTGAAGTTTGGTTTCAAAAATCGCACAAAGACAGTTGTATTGTCAGAGTATGTTGATCTGCTTGAACTGCAGGAACAGCTTCGCGAAACTGCAAAACTTCAGTTCACTGAAGAGATTATCGCAGTGTATCGTACCTGGGATATGTTCCCTGAAGATTTTCTTCAGGCACTTGCAGACATCAAGCTTTCTGCACCAACGGTGTACAAGGAAGATGGACAGCTGAAGATTGATATCGAAGGTCTTTGGTTTGAAGTGACCCTCTGGGAGATTTATATTCTATGTACGGTTTCTGAGTTGTATGGTCGAGCACGTGCGCGTGCCGAAAGTATAACTGAGGCAGCACTGTGGAAACAGGGCAATATCCTGCTGAGTGAAAAGATTAAGCTTTTCAAGGCAAATCCTGATTTGCGTATTGCGCAGTTTGGTCTGCGCCGTCGCTTCAGTGTGCTTTGGGAAGACCACATTACTGAGCGTCTATTGACCGAATGTCCTGGTGTCATCACTGGGGTATCCAACATGTATATTGCGGACAAGTTCGGAATGCCTGCACAGGGTACCAATGCTCACGAATTGCCTATGGCTCTTACGGCGCTTGCGCGTCATGAAGGTCCAGAAGCAATGCGTAGTGCACCGTACAAGGTGCTCGATTTGTGGCAAAGTCTGTATGGTCACAAATCGCTGATTATGCTCGACGATGCATATGGTTCGGAAATCTTCCGTGCTTCCTTGCCAAGAAAATTCACTGTTGATTATCGTGGTTTTCGCCACGACTCGGGTGATCCAGTTCAATATGGTGAGGCTGTGATTGCTTTCTACAAAGAGCACGGCATTGACCCTACGAGCAAAATCATCATTTTCAGTGATGGTCTCAGCCCGATGATTGCGATTCAACTTCTGGAACATTTCAGAGGAAGAATCAATATTGCATTTGGTATGGGGACTAATCTGACTAATGATCTTGGTCTGATGCACGCACTGTCCTTGGTGATGAAAATCGTCGAGGCGGCAGGTAACCCAGCAGTGAAGCTTTCAAATAACCTTGATAAGGCAACTGGTCCTGAGGATGAGATTGCTTACGTTAAGCACGTGTTTGGGTATACCAACACTGCTCGGCAAGC
>CAZYTF010000002.1:0-44743 GCA_964649535.1 uncultured Candidatus Saccharibacteria bacterium
CAGAACTCGTCATGTGTACGTGATTGGAAAAACAGGAATGGGAAAGTCAACACTGCTCGAGAACATGGCTATTCAGGATATTGAAAATGGAAACGGTATTGCTTTTATCGACCCACATGGGCAGACTGCTGAGACGCTTCTTGACTATATTCCAGAAGAACGGAAAAAAGATGTGCTTTATTTTGCACCGTTTGATACCGACTACCCAGTTTCATTTAACGTCATGGAAGATGTGGGTCCGGACAGGCGTCATCCTGTGGTGTCAGGGCTTATGTCAGTGTTTAAGAAAATTTGGGTTGATGCATGGTCAGCTCGAATGGAATATATCCTTTCAAACACTCTACTTGCACTTCTTGAGTATCCGGACTCAACTCTCCTCGGAGTAAACAGGATGCTTTCCGATAAAGGATATAGAAAAAAAGTAGTCGAGAACATTACAGACCCCGCAGTCCGTTCTTTTTGGGTAGATGAGTTTGCAAACTACAACGAACGGTATATGCAGGAGGCAGGGGACGCTATCAAGAACAAGATTGGTCAGTTTACAAGCAATCCTCTGATTCGAAATATTGTAGGTCAGCCAAAATCGAGTTTTGATATCCGTGAGATTATGGATGATAAAAAAATCCTTATCATGAACCTTTCGAAAGGCCTTGTTGGTGAGCAAAATGCAAATCTTTTGGGTTCGATGCTTACGACACGTATCTACCTCGCCGCGATGAGTCGCGCAAACCTTTCTAATCTTGAGCTTCAGAAGGCCCCGAACTTTTATTTTTATGTTGATGAGTTCCAGTCGTTTGCAAACGCTACGTTTGCCGACATTCTTTCAGAAGCACGTAAATACAAGCTTAATCTTACTATTGCCCATCAGTATATTGAACAAATGGAAGAAGAGGTTCGTAATGCAGTTTTTGGCAACGTCGGGACAATTATTGCGTTTCGTGTGGGGCCATTTGATGCGGAAGTGCTGGAAAGCATCTTTACTCCAAAATTCCTTGCTCCAGATATTGTCAATCTCGGATTTGCGCAGGTGTATTTGACGCTTATGATTGATGGCATTGGGAGTCAACCATTTTCTGCTACAACACTTCCTCCTATCGCATCACCTGAGGTTTCATTCAAAGAGATTGTGGTAAATATGAGTCGCAAGCAGTTTGCACATCCGCGCTCTGGCGTGGAGGCAGTGATTAACGCTTGGCATAGTGCAAAAGATATTCCGGGGAAACCAAATGATACAAAAAATGGTGCTAACGGAGCAAAGCGAGACTATAAAAAACCGCTTCAAAGTAGCAATAGTTTTGTGCGTAAAGAGTCGCCTACTAATAGAAGTGTTTCAAATGCGAGTAGTGCGCGAATTATAAACAATGATTCTGAAAAAAAAGAAAGCCAGCCAAGGAGAGAGTATAAGCGTAGCGACACAGTAAGTCAGAATCGAACTAGTGAGGGAAATAGAAATGTTCAAAGGACTAATGATTCTGAAAAACCTGCACAATCAATCAGGCAGGAGCGCAGTGATGATCCTCGTAAAAATGAAAAGAGACTTGAAGATCTTCGCTCTATACTTAAGAATCTGACCAAGAACGATGCAGTCACTCAGAAAAGTGACAAACCTGAACAGCCAAGAAGACCAGAGCAGCGTACTCCGAGAGATGCTAGGGACACGCAAAAAACGATTCCAAAAAAAGACATTGAGGCTGTAGTTGCACCAACATCAACATCAACACCAGCGTCTACACCAATGCGGACGCCCGCACAAGAAGCTGCGATTCCAAAAAAATCAGAGCCGACACTAAAGGATGCTCTTGCGCAGGCACTTGGAGGTGTTGAAGTGGCTACGCTAAATAATCAAAAAGCTGATAATCAGTCAGTAGAAAAAGAATCGGAAAAAGTTGAGCGGAACGATAAAATCAAAACACCCGTTTTGACAGAGAAGCCTTATTCGAAACCACAACCACAACCACAACCGCAGTCAAAACCAAAGCCTGCGGCTCAGCAAGAGCGCCAAGCTCCTTTAAAAGAAGACCCGCTATCTCCAAAGAAACTTGAGCGCATGATGCGTATTACTGGTAACGACAGGACACCTCTGAAGTAACATGTATCGAGTTTGGCGCATACTACTTGTAGCTCTTGCGTTGCCAACTGCCGCCAATGCAGCGATTGTTATGAATGAAGTTGCCTGGATGGGGACAGATATTTCAGCAAATGATGAATGGATCGAGCTTCTAAACACAGTGGACACTAATGTCGCTTTGGATGGATGGGTATTAGATGATGGCATGAATTTGGAAATTCCATTGACCGGAAGCTTGGCTTCAGGTCAATATGCCGTTCTTGAGAGAACCGATGACTCCTCAGCGCCTGGGTCAGCATTTTTAATTTACACAGGTGCACTTACAAACACTGGAGCAACACTCACCTTGTTTCGTTCAGATGGCGCAATAGAAGACAGGATTGTCGGCGGTGAAAATTGGGAGCAAATCGGTGGTGATAACGTAACTAAAGAAACTGGACAATATACGGAGAAGGGCTGGATAACTGCTGTTGCGACACCGGGAACGTCGAATGCTATGTCAGAGACTATTAAAAACTCAGAAGAGTCTGGGGAGGGCGATATTTCGAGCGCAAAAACATCCAAGCGTGAACGAGTGAGTTTGGTTTTATCAGATGCAGAACTTTCACTTTCTGTTGAAGCTCCGAATACAGTGTATGTACGTCAGCCGGTGTATTTCGAAGTGGAACCTTCAGGTTTGGGTGAGGTTATCATGGATTCTCTTAGTTACGAGTGGAACTTTGGTGATATGCACACCGCAGCTGGCAAAGAAGTCGTGCATACGTTCCAATATCCTGGAGAGTACGTTGTGACGGTGCGTGGCACGTACGCACGACATGAACAAATTGCTCGAATGAATGTAGTTGTCCTTCCGGTGAAATTTTCAATTACAAAGAATCTCCGTGGTGATATTCAAATACACAACGACGCACGATATGAGGTTACTATTTCAGGGTATACGCTTGTCGGAGAAAAGTCATTTGTGTTTCCTGCACAGACCATTATGCTTCCAGGTGCAACAATCACCGTTCCAAAAGAGGTGTTGGGTACTCTGAACAAGAAGCAAATACAGTTGCTTGATATTGAGCACACACTTGCAGTGGCGTATAACTCAGAAATGCAGAGTGGTTCGTTACCTACTGTGGCGCAAGAAATAACCACATCGAAATCTATGTCTCTGGTCACTTCAAATCCAAGCTCAGATGATTTTGTGTTTGACAGGGAGGAAATCTTTAGTGATGAGGATGCAGCGTCTACTTTAGAAGTGGAAAGTGCCACTTCTTCAGCAACTCCTAGCCCCGTTGCAACAGTAGCAGTGTCTGGAGGTATTCCTAAAGAAGCCTTTCCGTTTATCGGACTTATAGGTGTTATGACGCTTGGTATTTTCAGTGTATATGCTACTGGACGTAAAAAAATATAACTAATTAGGTGTTTTTTTGGTACTATAGAGCAATATGGCTAACACAATACTGGTAACTGGTGGTGCAGGATTTATAGGCTCGCATCTATGTGAACGTCTCCAGAAAGAAGGGAATACTGTTATATCACTAGATAATTACTTTACTGGCTTAAAAGAGAATCACGTTGCTGGGGTAAAGTATATTGATGGCGATACCCGAGACATAGAAGCACATGTAGATTTTACTCCTGACATTGTCTATCACTTGGGGGAGTATCCTCGTGTTGAACAAAGTTTTGGTGATGTCGAAATTACAATGAAGTTTAATGTACAAGGGACGCAGGCCGTACTTGAGTTTTGTCGTAACAAAGAATGTAAGTTGTTATACGCTGGTTCAAGTACTAAATTCGCCGATGGCGGTATTGGTAGAAATCAAAGTCCTTATGCATGGACAAAAGCGAGTAACACTGAACTTGTACAAAACTACGGTGAGTGGTTTGGACTTAAGTATGCCATTACCTATTTCTACAATGTGTATGGTCCACGTGAGCGAGGTGATCAGCAGACGGGGTCACTGATAGGTATCTATAGGGAGTTACAGACCCGTGGTGAAAAATTATCAGTACGATTACCAGGTACCCAAAAAAGAAATTTTACGCACGTGTCTGATATTGTTGAGGGGCTTATACTCGTTGGAGAAAAAGGGGAGGGTGACGAATATGGTCTTGGGCATGAGGATGCTTACTCTGTTTTAGAAATCGCAGAGATGTTTGGTGGTGAGATTGAAATGCTTCCTGACAGGCCTGGGAACCGTAATGCATCAGAACCTGATACTCGTCGGGCTCGGCTAGAGCTTGGGTGGTCTCCAAAACAAAATCTGCCAGAGTATATTAAAAGCATTCTATGAATCGGATACTCATATTTTCAAATGATGACCACCTGTATCCAGCAGGAGGTGCGGAGCAAGCATTCGGCAATATTACTAAACGACTTCCACATATTGCATTTGATTTAGTGTGCGCAAAGTTGCGTAGAGGTGCCAAAAGATATGAAAAAGTTGGGAATGTGTCTATACATCGAGTTGGTATTGGGGTCCCAAAAATAGACGGCGTCATTCTCGCTTTGTTCGGGCAGTATCGTGCTTACAGGCTTTTGAAGAAGTATGAATATAGTCTGATTTGGTCAATCATGGCAACGTATGGGGCTTTCCCTGCAGTACGTGTTAAAAAGAAAACAGGACTGCCATTTCTACTTACTCTACAGGAGGGTGATTCATTTGAATACATATATAAAAAAGTACGCTTCGTGCGTAAACAGTTTGACGAGATTTTTAGCGTTGCTGATGGTGTCCAAGCTATCTCGAACTACCTTTTAAACTGGGGTACTGAGATGGGGTATAAGGGAGTCTATGGACAGGTGATTCCAAATGGAGTTGCTATTGATGCGTTTGCCAAGTTTTTTCATGAGGGGGAGATACAGAAGAGGCGGGAAGCCTTCGGCTTCCCGCCGGACGCAACGGTGCTGTTTACAAGCTCACGTCTCGAAAAGAAAAATGGCATCGCCGATGTTATCGAGGCACTTGCAAGATTCCCCGAGAATGTTTGTTTTGTGGTGTGCGGGAGTGGCTCACTTGAAAAAGAGTTACAAGAAAAGGTGCTACGTTTGGGGCTTACTGACCGTGTACGGTTCATGGGCTTTGTTGAGCCGACTGACTTGCCGCTACTCATGAAAGCATCGGATATATTTATTCGCCCATCACTTACCGAAGGTCTAGGAAACGCATTCTTAGAGGCGATGGCTTCACGTATGATTGTGATTGGCACCAACGCAGGAGGTATCCCTGATTTTCTCGAGGATGGAGTGACAGGATTTATTGTTGGCATCGAAAATGTGGATAGTATAGTCAGTGCAATTAAAAAGGTGCAAACACTTCCTGAAACTGAAAAATTATTAATCCTCGATACTGCTGAAGTAATGGTCAGAGAAAAATACAATTGGGAAACTGTTGCAAAAGACATGGAGCAGTTGTTTAATGAGCTCGTTGTAACGTAACTAATATGTCCGTACTTATTTTAGATGGGCACTTAAAAAGCTCACTTGCAGTAGTTCGCTCGCTTGGGAAAGCAGGGGAGTTTGTTGTTTGTGGAGGCGAACGAAGAACAGCTATGGCTCTTTCAAGCAGATACGCAAAAGAAAGATTTGTATATGTATCACCAAAAATAAATCAACAAGGTTTTGTTGATGCTGTCCGCACTGAGGCGAGTAGGTTATTAGAGGAAACAGGAGAGCGTCCTGTAGTCTTTTGTTTTTCTGATGCTACACACTTGTCACTCGCACGCGCATATAGTCAACTGAAAGATGTGCTTGTGTTTCCGCTCCCCCCGCACGAACCCCGGGAGGTTGCGTTCGATAAAGAAAAAACACACACGTATGCAGAAACACTGAATATTCCAACCATCCGATGCTATCAACCATCCGAGTTTTTGGAGGTAGCATTCCCTGCGGTAGTAAAAGCTCGACACAGTATGGTTTGGAAAGAAGGAAAGGGTATCGCGGGGACAGCAGTTTTTGTATTTTCTTATGAAGAGCTTGTGTCTGTATTTAAAAAAGTAAAAGAAGAGACAGGTGAGTCGCCCCTTGTGCAGGAGTTTATTGAGGGAGATGAATATGGTGTGGAGTGTGTCTGTAAAGGTGGGCGGATATTGGAGCAGTTTTCTCATAAGCGTATCCGCTCTTTGTCACCACGAGGAGGAGCTGCAGTTGTGAAGGAGACTGCTCCTGATTCAAAAGAGGCTGAGCTTATGCGACGTTATGCAGAAGTGCTCTTGCATGAATTGCAGTGGACAGGTCCTGCAATGGTAGAGTTTAAAATTGATAATCGTGATGGTTCAATAAGGTTGATGGAGATAAATGGTCGCTTTTGGGGGTCACTTCCACTTGCGATTCACGCGGGGGCACATTTTCCGCTCGTGTACATGAAGCTTGCCGAGGGTATTGAAGTGAAAAACAAAAATATTTTTGTGCCGAGTTATGTACGCACTCGCCACTTCCTTGGTGACGTTAAATGGCTATTGACTGTTCTTTTTGCAAATGATCAGCTTCGCAAACAACTGTATCCGTCACGTTTAAAAGCAATTTGGGATTTTAAAATTGAAATATGTAGGTCGAGAGGAGATATATTCGATATTAGAGATTTGAAGCCAAGCTTTATGGAATATATTGATATACTAAGAAAATAATATGAAATACAAGGGCGTTATACACATGCATTCAACGTACTCCTATGATGGGAAATTGAGTTTAATAGAGCTCAAGAATTTCCTTGTTAGACAAGGAATCTCATTTTGCTGCATGACAGAACATACTGATGAAATGACTTTTGACGCAGCACATGCGTTTGTTACTGAGTGTAAGAAACTTTCTGACGGCTCGTTTGTGTTTATTCCAGGGTTTGAAGTGCCGTATAAAGATGCACATATACTGCATATTGGTGCTGAAGAGTTTGTTTGTCAATTTGCAGATGCGGAGCAACTTTCCGCATGGCGGAAAGTTGCTCCGCTTGTAGTGCTTGCCCACCCTGTGCGAAATAAATTCACGTTAGACAGTGCCATGGAGTCAACGATTGACGGTGTTGAAGTTTGGAATCAACAGTATGAAGGGAAGTTCGCACCACGGGTACGGTCCCTGAAGTTGCTTAAAAAACTGCGGAGAAAAACAGGGTGCCTCTTCGCTACTGGTGGACTCGACCTGCACAGAGAAGAGCACTTCGGCGCACCGCTTACTACTATTGAAATTGATTCACTGAGTCAACAAAATATTCTGAGGGCATTAACTGATGGTGCGTATACTTTTGGCAATGATTCGTACAGTTTGTCTTCAGAAGGCAGTCTTCAGAAGGGGGGTGTCTTTTCAGTGCACTATAAAAGTGCATTTTCGATTTTGATTATTACTCTTGGCAAATTCGTAAATAAAACGTTAGCTAATCTAGGTTTGTCCTTGCCCCCAGGAGTACGGCAAACTATTCGGACAAGGTTTTAGTGAGTTCTTCTATATCTCGCATATTTTTACTCCCCATGTCGTATTCCTCTTTGAGTGTTTTGTAGTGATTTAAAAGTTCCATGAGGTTTTGCATGTTTTCTTTTCGATTTGAACCAAAGTTGTGAGGATGCCACCATAGGTGAAAAATTTCTCCATACTTTGCAGCATGGGTCATCGCTCTCTTGATGCGTCTCAGTCGTAGTGTTTCCAAAAAACGAAGACTCTGTGAATAAGGACGCAAGAAGCGACTTGCAGGGATATTCGTAAGTAGCGTTTCTTTGGTTTTTGTAAGAGGGTACGTGTGATTGCCGCTTATATTTATGTAGTGATCGAGTAAACGTAAGCCTCTGATAAAAAGATTTGTTTGCGCTGACTCTTTTCGTGCGTTATATAAAAAATGTTTTTCTGTACCACGGTATGCGGTTATGCCGTTTTCTTTACAAATTTTTAAAGCGGTGTTGTTTGTTTGATTTCGCGGGAAGATGATAGACGACGGTGAGGTGGTGTAGTCCGTAACTACAGTACGCATTGCTTTACAATCGGCAGCAAAAATAGCTCCGCTGTTTTTGCTGCCGTCGATACAATAGTAGTGAGAAAAAGTGTGACTCGCCAGTTCCTGACCTTTAGTCTCCAGAATCTGGTTTATAAGTGATGCTCCAAAATGATGCGGGTCTTCAAATTCATCTGCGCCGATGTATGAGTTCTCAATATGGTGGTAACTTGAAAGTTCTGGGTTGCTGTATTCTGGCTGCAATGATTTTTCTGGGAGTGCCGCAAGGAGTGCAGTTTTGTTTTTGTGCATAAGCATGCCGACAGTCGCCCATGTTGCATGAATATCATTTGCTTCAAAAAGTGCAAGAAGTTCTGGAATTACTGTGTGTACAGACTTAATATTCTCACCATATACAGGAAGGGAAACTTTATCGAACATCCCCCAGTAGAGCTCAAAATCGAGTGAAATTACGAAATATCCTTGTTTTGACATACTCAAAATATACAGTGAATTATGTTTTTTGTATATGTATTGCGTACCATTTTGTCTCAATCTGTGGTTAGATTGTGTACATGTTAGAAGTCCATAATAAAAAGTCGGTGGTTGTAATTGGGGGTGGAACTGGTATTTATCCGATACTTCAAGGTTTGAAAAAATACCATCAATCCATTTCCATCACTGCCATCATTTCGATGGCTGATTCTGGAGGTTCAACAGGTCGTCTTCGTGATGAGTTTGGCCAGCTGCCTGTTGGTGACGTGCGTATGGCGCTCACGGCACTTGCGAGCGAAGTTGATGAACATAGTGAACTTTTACGAGAACTTTTTCTACATCGCTTTGATAAAGGTGAAGGCCTTAACGGCCACAACTTCGGAAATCTATTGATTGTTGCTTTGACTGAAATTCTCGGTTCTGAGGCTGAGGCTGTAAAAGTTGCTGCACGTATTTTGCGTGTGCGAGGGCGTGTTTTGCCAGTCACTGCTGATAAGGTACATATTGTGGCTGAGTATGCTGACGGTTCAATTATAAAAGGAGAGCACAGTATTGATGAACCGGAAAAAAATAATGTCGAACGTAACATCAGTAATTTTTATACAGAGCCGAAAGGTCACATTAGTGAAGACGCAAAGCAGGCTATCTTACACGCGGATCTCATATTGCTTGGACCGGGAGACCTTTACTCGAGTCTTCTTGCGAACTGTGTGATTGAAGGAGTCAGTGATGCAATACTGCAGTCAAAAGCACAATTTGTGTACGCATCAAACCTCATGACGCGGCCAGGTCAAACACATGGTCTGTCCGCAGGTGCACATGTTAAGGAGGTACGAAAATATGTCGGCAAATTACCTGATACAGTGATTATAAATACAGGCACTGTCCCCGAACATCTGTTGAAGCGATACGCAGATATGCATCAGTATCTTGTCGCTGACGATTGTGATGATATTGAGACTCGAATCATTCGCCAAGATTTACTTGACTCTCACGAGGTAATAAAAAAGAAAGGTGATGTATTGCAACGTAGTCTTGTTCGTGGAGACGGAGACAAGTATGCAAAAATAATTCTCTCACTGTTAGAATAAGGCTATGCAATACATACTTGATTTTGACCACACACTTTACAATACGGATTTATTTGTAAGTGCAGCAGGTCCCTATAGAGAGAGTGGACTGTGGGTAACTCCTGCAATTTGGGATATTTTAGATTCAAAAGATTTTTTTTATGATGATTCAATTCAATTTCTAAAGCGGCAACAGAAAGAGCATGTTCGAATACTCACCGCTATGACTCCATCGCTTGGTCCTGAATCTTGTGAGTTTCAGAAGGTAAAGGTAGAGCGATCAGGTGTGCAGACATACGTTTCTGATACCATCTATATGGAAGGGGATAAGGGCTCGTTTATAGCAGAGATGTACGATGGTTCCCCGACAGTTTTTGTAGATGATAGAATTGACCACCTCCTGTCAGCAAAAAAACATTGTCATGAAATATTGGTTGTTCAGATGGTACGTCCTGGACTTGAAGGAAAAATACCGACTGCAGAGTCAGAAGGAGTGCCTGTAGTGAATTCATTGTCAGCCTTGGAAGCATTATTTCAGAAATAACCTGCATGGATGAAAAACAACATATAATAAAAATACTCGTAGCTACAGGATTGTATCCTCCTGAGATTGGTGGACCGGCAACGTACGCGCGAATGCTTGAAGAAAAGTTGCCAGCTCATCAGGTTGAGGTCGCTGTGCTTCCTTTTGGTTCTGTGCGACATTTACCAAAAGTGTTGCGACACATTGCCTTTGCATATAAAGTGTTTATGCAGTCAAAAGATGTAGATATTATTTTTGCACTCGATCCCATTAGTGTCGGTTTGCCTTCGTGGCTAGTGTGTGTACTCCGCCGAAAGGTATTTATGGTTCGACTTGGGGGCGACTATGCATGGGAGCAGGGACAGCAGCGCTTTGGTTTGACAGAAGATTTGGATACATACACGGGTAACCAAAAAAAAGCTCCGATGCCAGTAAAAATACTTGCTGCACTACAGGGATTTGTAGTCAGGAGAGCTAAAAAAATCATTGTACCAAGCGAATACCTTAAGCGCATAGTTACTACTTGGGGAGTGAGAGAATCACAGCTTGAGGTAATCTACAGTGCATTATTTTCGCTTGAAGTCTCTGACACTAAGGATGCACTCAGAGAGCAGTTGGGATACAGTGGGGTTGTCATTACGAGCGTTGGGAGGCTTGTGCCTTGGAAAGGTTTTGAAGTACTGATCGACACGATAAAGATGTTGCGAAAAAAAGGAAGGGAAGTGACACTTGTTATTGCTGGAGACGGTCCACTTAATGAAAGACTCCATCAGAAAATTGAGAAATCAGGCCTGCAGGAATATGTCCGGCTGGTGGGAAGATTGAGTAAAGATGCTCTTGGAGCTACCATTAAGGCTTCGGATGTGTTTGTCCTCAACACTGCGTACGAAGGGCTCTCACACCAACTTTTAGAGGTTATGGATCTGGGTGTCCCCGTTGTGACAACTGATGTGGGAGGTAACCCTGAGATTATTAAGGATGGGGTCACAGGCCTCATGGTTCCATATAACAACATGCCAGAACTTGCGATGGCTGTTGAGAGATTTATAGATAACCCCGAATTCAAAAACCGACTTACCCAAAACGCACGTGCACGCACAAAAGACTTTTCCCAAGAAATAGTCACTGGGGAACTCGTAACTGTTGTAAGTGAGTTAGTGTTTAAAAAAAAATAAACATGGAAAATATTTCAATCAAAACTATATTGGTAACTGGTGGAGCGGGCTATATTGGTTCGGCTATTGTTGAGCAGCTTGTAAATGCAGGGCATTCAGTTGTTGTGTTTGATGATTTGTCCACAGGTCGTATAGAGTCACTTCCCGCCTCTGTTAAGTGTATAGAGGGAAATATAACAAAAATTGCAGAACTAAAGCGCGCATTTTCATCTGTTGCATTTGACGTTGTAATCCATTGCGCTGCAAAGAAGGTGATGAATGAGGGCGAGGAAAAACCAACAATGTATTACAATGATAATGTTTTTGGGACACTCAATGTTTTGGAGTGTATGAGTGAGTACGGGGTTCCTCACATCATATTTTCTTCCACTGCGGCTGTGTACTCTCCGACTAGTGATGGTCATCCGGTTGTTGAAACTGATGTTGTAGAGCCCGAAAGTGTCTATGGTCGGTCAAAACTTATTGCTGAAATGCTCGTTAAAGATTTTGCACGCTTAAAAAAAATAAGTACATACACAATACTCAGATATTTTAATGTCGCAGGAGATGTGGGACTCTCCCATAAAGAGCCTAATCCTCACGGGGTCTTTCCTTTGATAGCGAGAGCGTTTGAAAAACAGGAGCCATTCTATGTATACGGGGATGACTACGAAACAAAAGATGGTAGTGGTGTTAGAGATTATATCCATTTGTATGATTTGGCACATGCACATGTTTTGGCGCTCTCCTCAGGAGAGAGTCTCACTTTAAACATTGGCACAAGTAATGGCTACACAGTGTACGAGGTCCTCCATGCATTTTCAGAAGTGACGGGGAAGACTTTAGGTGCTCAAATAAAACATCGAAGGCCAGGTGATGTTGCAGTCATGCTTGCAGATGCCTCCCTGGCACAAGAAAAGATATCTTGGTCACCTAAAAAAACACTTAGAAATATGGTTCAAAGCACAGTCAGTGTCTATAGTTCATAGTGTAAAATATACTCTTAATCTTAAAAAGCCATGAAAATCGTAAGCATAAGTCTCGACCCTAAGGTACTTGATTCAAATAGTGTTGTCTCTTCGAGGAATAGGCTTTATGGACAAATTGTTGATGAGTATAGTGTTATTGTTCACGATGCAAAAGATTCAGTCTTGGAACTGAATGAGGATGTAACCGTGTATGGGGTGGGAGGTATGTTTAAAATTACGCGACTCATTCGTGTCTGCTTACTGTTGCGCAGATTAGTTAAGGAAGATAAATGTGACGTTATCAGTTCTTCAGATCCATATTTTTTTGGCTTTGTGGCTTTTTGTGTTGCGAAAATGAACCATGTAGGATTTGAAGCACATATTTTGGGTATTGAAAAACTAAATTTTTTCAGAAAAACTCTTGGACGCTTTTTTATAAAACATGCAGGAGCAATTCGAGTAAATAGTACACGCTTGCGAGATAGGGTTTCGAAGGAGTTTAACGTGCCCGTTGAAAGGATAACGTTCGTACCAATTTATGTCCCCACTGATGAGCTTGGATTTCAGAAAGCACATGCCGGAAGTACAAATCGTGAAAAACAAGATTTGTCTGACAAAAATTTCTTAGATGAATATGGAGCCTACTTCAATTTCTTGTTTGTGGGTAGACTGGTTGGAGTTAAAAATATTCCGATGCAGCTAAAGGCAATGAGAAAAATTAAAGGCTTGTATCCTGATGTTCGTTTGCATATTGTGGGAGACGGGCCAGATAGAGAGGTTTTGCAGCAGCAAGTTTCTAGACTCGGGGTTGCTTCACAAGTCGTATTTCATGGCCGAAAAGAAGGTATTGCTCTAGGGACATACTATCGTTTATGTGATAGTTTAATTCTAACTTCCTTTGCTGAAGGTTGGCCTATGGTTATTTTTGAATCGATGATAGCTGGTCTGCCTATAATCATGACTGATGTAGGTTGTGCAGGAGAGATGATTAAGGATGATGTGAACGGCCTCATCATCCCTTCGGATGACTATGAGGTGCTCGCACAGGCCATGGAACGTTTTATGAGCGAAGAAGGTTTAATGAAACGTCTCGTTGGGCATGCAACACGTGATATTCAAAATTATTGGACCCGAGATCAGATTTTAGCTGGTTACAAACAGTCCTGGCGCAAAGCATTAGACAATAAATTTTAAAGGATATATGAAAATTTTAATTACTGGGGGTTCGGGTTTTCAAGGGAGTCATCTTACAGAATCACTTCTAGGAAAAGGTCATCAAGTTACTATATTAAATACTGTTTCAGCTCAGAACAATTCTAATATTGCAGGGTTCCGGGATAAAATTCAACTTGTTTCTGGTTCCGTGACAGACAAGACTCTTGTTGATAAGACTGTTCGAGAACATGATGTTGTGTTTCACCTTGCAGCAAATATAAATGTCGATCAGTCTTTGAAGGATCCTCACAGCTTTATTGAATGTAATATCATCGGAACTCATAATATAATTGAAGCAGTCCGGCAAAATGGCTCACGCATGATTTATGCTTCAACGTGTGAAGTATATGGTGACGGTCATAACCTTAAGGAAAATGAGCTGCTTACTGAAACGTCTGAGTTAAGTCCAAATAGTCCATATGCTGCCTCAAAAGCTGCGGCTGACCGGTGGTGTGTGGCGTATCACAAATCATTTGATACTGATGTTACTATCGTGAGACCATTTAACATTTTTGGCGAAAGACAAAAAGGAGGCACTTTTGGTGCACTTATAGCGATTATGGTTCGGCGTGCATTAAGTGGTGTAAAGTTGACTGTGTATGGAGATGGTGAAGCAACCCGGGATTTTATGCATGTTAGCGATCTAGTTCGTGCATATAATTTGGTACTTGATCACCCAGAACTTTCTGGACACGCAATCAATTTCGCAAGTGGTGTAAATACTTCAGTAAAAGACATTGCCGAGTATATCGCTAAGAAACTTGGTGGTGAGATTGAATACGGACCTGCCCGACCTGGTGAAGTATCTCGTTTTCCCGCAGATATTTCATTTGCAAAAAGTATTGGCTTTGAACCTCAAGTTGGCATATGGGAAGGGATAGATCGCTATATCGAGTGGGCAAAGAAACAGTAGATGTATAAAGGGTCACAATCAAAAGATTGTGACCCTTTATACATAGCCAAATATGTTTAGATGTAAGATGCGTTATAATACTTTCGTATATGAGTGGTTCTTCTTCAAAAAGAGAAAGCTGGGTTGATGTCTCTGAGCGTGCTAAGCAAGTGCTTGATTTTGTTATCGACGATGCATCGGATGAAACTATTGCGCATAAAGCATCGCAGGTGCCAGTAAGTCAATCGTTACACGATGAGCACGTGGTCAACTTCGATTCAGGTCGGGTTAAGTCACGAATACTTTTTATAACAAGTGATCAATCCTTACTAGAATCTGATTCGTGGCTCATGCTTCACGTGCAAGAATTGCAAACTTTATTTGCGGAGATTCACGTTATGGTCCTCACAAAACTTGCTCGAAAGGATCTTAAACCCAAAAGAATCAGTAAGAATGTTTGGGCATATAATGTTCCCATTTCCCACGAGTGGCGTTTTTCTCAAGAGGTGCAGAAGTTTGCTCGTGAACAACTTCAGTTTACCGACGGCTTTCGACCTGATGTCATTGTTTCCCTCGACCCCTTTGAAGCAGGTTTGGCGGGGATGACTCTCGCTGAAGAGTATGGGCGACCGTATCAGGTGCACATACTTGAAGATTTTTTACGCCCTGGTTTTATCGACGAAGATGCCCATAACAAAAAAAGGCTCAAATTAGCAAAGTATGTTTTGCGACGGACCGAAAGCGTACGTCTTAAAACAGAAGCAATTAAGCATAAGGTGATAGAAAAATTTCCTAAAATAGAGGATGTCGGATTGCTTCCGCGTCACTTTGATATGCAGACAATTCTAAATGCTCCAAAGTCTAATCTTGTAAAACAAAAATATCCTCAATATAAGTTTGTGATGCTTGCTGCGGGGGATTTAGATAAAGCGAGTACTTTTTTTCGCACAATGGATGCTTCACGGATACTCTTAATGTCACCTAGAATTGGTCTTGTAATTGTGGGTGACGGACCAAGCAAGGTTGAATTTCAAAAACGTGCAGAAATTCTAGGCATCAAGGAGCAGATAGTTTTTGAAACTGATTTCAAGAATCTGGTTGGTTACCTTAAATCAGCTGATGTGTTTATATGTACAGATATAACGAAGCGAAGTGACGAATTAGTTATAAAGGCTGCGGTTGCTGGATTGCCTTTGGTAGTCGCTAAAACTGAATTACGTGAAGATCTATTTGTTGATGGAGAATCTGCATACCTCTGTGATCCAGAAGATACACAAGCCTTTACACAAAAGTTGAAGTCATTATTAAATACGAATGCATTTAGAATGCAGTTTGGAAGGAATGCTCAAGAAATTGTCAAAACACGTCTTCATGAAGATCCTGCGCTCTACAAGACAGCATATCGAGATAGTATTGAAGTTGTTTTTGGCCAGCCATCAGCAGAAAGTCAAAGTTCGGATACATAACCATTCCTGCCTGTTTTGTGTTATAAATTGGGAATGAAATTACTTATCTGTACCCAAGTAGTCGATAAAAATCACCCCATACTTGGTTTTTTTCATGGGTGGATAACAGAGTTTTCAAAAAATTTTGAAGAAGTACATGTTATCTGCCTTTTTGAGGGCGCACATTCACTGCCTGAAAATGTACATGTACATTCGCTCGGAAAAGAAGACGGCGAAAATCGCATCAAATATATTTGGAGATTTTATAAGTATTTTTGGCAACTTCGCCAGGAATATGATGTGGTGTTTGTTCATATGAATCAAGTCTATGTGATCATGGGTGGTATTTTTTGGAGAATTTGGCATAAAAAAATTGGTCTTTGGTATATGCATCGGTCAGTAGCTGGTGGGTTATGGCTAGCAGAGAAGCTGACAAATAAGATTTTTACTGCATCAAAAGAAAGCTTCAGGCTTCCGAGTAATAAAGTGATAATCACTGGACACGGTGTTGATACTCAAAACTTTGTAATGAATCATAATTTAGTTAAAGATGTTGACCTCATAAGTATTAGTCGGCTATCTCCATCAAAAAATATTGAGATGGCAATTGAGTCACTTCGATTGATTCGTAAAAAAATATCTCTCACTCTAACTATAATAGGAGGAGTAAATAGTGATGCAGAGGAGCAATACAAGCTGAAATTAGAAAGATTGATAGACGAAGCTGACTTGTCTGACGCTGTGGTTTTTGTTGGACCAGTTGAGCATAATAAGCTCCCGGCTTGGCTTGGTAGGGCAAAAGTTTTTATGCATACCGCAATGAATGGAAGTCTCGACAAAGCGCTCCTTGAGCCCCTTCTGGTTGGAATTCCTGTTGTAAGTAGTGCTGAAGCTGCTGTCGCTCTACCATTAGAGGAGTGGCATGTAGGGTCAGCTGAAGAAATGGCTGAAGCTGTTATTGATATATTTCAAAATGACAATAGTCTCAAAGTTAAAGAACTTCAAGCTTTTGTGCTTGAAAAACATAGTTTAAAATCACTCATACCTAATATTTCAAATGAGTTAAAGACCATCCCTTAGATCTTGGTATAGACATCCAGAAAGTATTGTTTATTTTAAATAGTGATCTATTTGGAGTGTCACAGTCCTCGAGTCATCAGATTAAAACGTAAAGTAATCTATTTTGAATTAAAGTAGCTTTATTTTGTTGATAACATACAATAAATGATATGCCAATTAAAACGCTCGCATATATTGCAAATGTACGTTTTCCAAGCACAAGAGCGCATGCTACACAGATAGCTCACATGTGTGAGGCTTTTTCTAAGTCAGGAATATCAGTAAATCTTTTTGTTAGTAATCGCGAATATAAGGAGGGCACTCTTGTTAGGGACTTCTTTGATTTTGAACCTAGCTTTGCAATTTCGAGAGTTCCTTTTAGATTCATTTTTTTCTCCTCACCAATATTTTTTCTCCTCAATAATATTTACTTCTGTTTTTGGTTGTTATTGAATGTTGATTTTAAAAAGTTTGATGTAATATACACTCGCGATGAGTGGCTGTGCTACTTTCTATCATTCTTTATTCCAATTGAAAAACTAGTCTATGAATCTCATGAGGCTAAGTACAATTTGCCAGCTCGACGAATACTTAGAACTGGTGTGAAATGTGTTGTAGTTTCACAAGGAATATTTGGGAGATATCAAGAGTTGGGAGTTCCCGTCGCACAAATGATGGTTGCAGATGATGCGATCGATGATTCATTCTTTGTTGATATTGTCTCTAAAGAAGATGCACGTAAGCAACTTTCTTTACCGTCAGACGCAAAAGTAGTTATGTATATTGGGGGTTTCGACGTTTGGAAAGGTGTCGATATTTTCTTCGAAGCAAGTAAAAAAAATAAAGATGTCATGTTTGTTGCTATCGGCGGTAAAGAGTCAGAACTTAAAGAGTATAAGAGTAAATATCCAAAGGTTAATTTTTTAGGACCGCGTCCATACAAAGACCTAAAGAATCACCAACAAGCAGCAGATGTGTTGGTTATCCCAAATACTGCAAAAACCGATCTGTCTTCAAAGTACACTTCGCCTCTCAAACTTTTTGCCCACATGGCCTCAGGAGTTCCGCTTATTTTGAGTCGCATTCCAAGTCTCACCAACATAGTGGAAGATGGTGAAGCATATTTTTTCAAGCCAGATGACGTCGTTTCATTAAGTGAGGTTATTAGCGCAGTCACTTTTTCAGCTGAGCTCAAAACAGGTGCTAAATGTTTGAAGGCAAGGTCTAAAATGCTTACATGGGGTGAGCGCTCAAAGAAAATCATTAGTTTTATTAGAGGTGGAAAATAGGCTATGCTATTATTGTTTCAACAGATAAGCTTTTTATATGGACAAAAATAAGGAAATACAGAGCTGGTGGAATGAAAACCCATTCACATATAATGGTTCTTATGGAGTTGGAAAAGTGGTAGAGATAAAGGATATGGACATAGCCTTTTTTGATTTGATGGAAAGAAAGTATAAAAAACATTCTAATGGTTCAACACAAAATGCAGAAGAGCCTGTATTTTCAAAGTTTGTTCCGTATGAATCGCTGCGAGGGAAAAGGGTCCTCGATATAGCAACAGGAACTGGCTTCTCGACAGTGGCATTTGCTAAGGCTGGAGCAGAAGTGACAGGTATAGATTTAACTAACTTCGCAGTTCAATCAACTAAGAAAAATTTCGAGGTGCGTAATTTGCAGGCAACTATTCTTCAAATGGATGCGCAGGCACTTGAATTCCCGGATAATTCCTTTGATTACGTGTGCGCTCATGGATGCTTAATGCATATGCCAGACACTGAAAAAGCAATTAGTGAAATTTTTAGAGTTTTAAAACCAGGCGGAGAGGTTTATGCCTGGATGTATCACAGAGGGTGGCGTTACTGGTTTGGGATAATGTTCATACGAGGCTTTCTTCTTGGAGGATTCTTCAGATACGGTTTTAGCTCACTTGCAATGACAAGTCGTTATTCTGATGGTGCACATGAGGGGGGGAATCCACATACAAAGTTTTATTCACGAGGAGGGTTTAAAAATTTATTTGCCAAAGGAAAACTTGTCGACGTGGAAGTCTACGCAAATTATAATCCTTCAGAATGGCAGGCTTGGCCTTTGCAGTCTATAAATCTAGGTCGTTTCATACCAAAAGGTGTTCAGCGCTTTTTAAGTGAAAAGGCGGGTTTTGCATACGCGTGTTCAATTGTTGCTAAAAAACCAACTCTAGCAAAATAGTCTTATATGTGTGCTATTAATGGAGCGAGCGGTATAAAAGAAGCTTTGGTACGTGAAATGAATGAAGCAACAAAGCATCGGGGACCAGACGGTTCTCTGGTTAGGTTAGGTGCTGCTTATACACTTGGACACAACAGGCTTGCTGTAATTGATGTTCATAAACGTTCTGACCAGCCTATGGCATCTCCTGATGGTCGGTATGTCATTGTTTTTAATGGAGAAATTTATAATTTTCGTGAACTCAGGAAGGAGCTCAAACATAAGCATCATTTTGTTACTGATGGTGATGCAGAGGTTTTGTTGGTAGCTTACTCTGTGTGGGGCGAGGCAATGCTCTCAAGATTGCGAGGCATGTTCGCATTTGCAATTATTGATAATGAACATGATGAGGTTTTCTTGGTTCGAGATCAGATTGGCATAAAACCCCTCTACTATTCTCTCGAGGGGGGGGGGATTATTTTTTCATCTGAGCTAAAAGGTATGATTGCAGCCGGATTCAATACTATTGATAAAATTTCAGCAAATATTTTTTTGTCAATGCAGTACGTTCCAAGTCCTCGCACTCTCATAAAAAATGTCTCAAAACTTCAGCCTGGGCAATTTCTTCGTTATAAAATAAATGGTTCTTATGAGTTGAGTTCCTATGGACCATCTTTTTTGGATAAAAACTATTCGATTGCAAAAAAAACAACTACTTACGATGTGATTAACACAGCAGTGAAAAGTCAGCTAGTCTCAGATAGGCCTATAGGACTGTTCCTTTCTGGCGGATTGGATTCGAGTATAATCCTCCATCATACAAAAGAATATGTTCCAAACATTCGTACTTTTTCCATGGATTTTGAACTCGAGGATCCTTCAGTAGAAAGTCAGGCTAAATTTAACTTTGATGCAATCGCGGCGATAAAGACAGCAAAGCATTATGGCGTGCCTCACACAACCTTCACAATTGGCTCAGAAGAAATTACTTCTGAGCTTGAATTAGCATTCTCTCACCTCGATGAACCAATTGCTAATCCAACATCATTATCTAGGTTTTTGTTAAGTAAAAAAGTAAGAGATGAAGGAATCGTTGTTGCTCTAGGAGGTGACGGAGGTGATGAGGTTTTTAAGGGTTATGTCCGTTACCGGGCAGCTTTAGCTACAGAGTACTTTCAAAGGTTGCCTAAAAATTTGCAGTCTCTGCTTGGTTCTTTTGACAGACGCTTAAAAAAAATGACAGTACCTCTTGGTCCAGAATACCACTCCCGCCAAGTGTTCAACCAGAAAAAAATTCTTCAGTATGTCACTAATTTTAATGAAGACGCATCAGCAGTGATTACTAAAATGTTTAATTGTAGATATGGACAGCTCCCTCAAGACACTGCGCCATCCGATGCATTTATGGCAGCCGATGCTTACACTTGGCTGCCAGACGAGTCGTTGCACAGTACTGATAGGGCAACAATGGCTCATGCTCTTGAGTATAGGGTGCCGTTATTGGATCAGGTCGTTATTGCGCATGGTAAATCTCTGAAACGATCAGATAATATCTCCCTTCTTACCGGAAAAAAACATTTGCGTACAGTCTATCGTCATAAGCTACCGGATCATCTTTTTAATGAAAAAAAACGAGGCTGGTTTTCTCCAGCAGCAAAATGGTTGCGCAACGAATCAGTCAATAATGTAGTTAAAGAAATTATGTCAGATGATTACTATGATGGACTATCTTCAATGATAAATTGGCGTAATGCAAATGATCTGTTAGACAAGCATATAGAAGGCAGTATGTATGCAACAAATCCATTGTGGAATATAATGCAACTGCAAGTTTGGGCTAGACATAATAAGATTACACTTTGATTTTTGTGATCGTGTGTTATAAGATCGAAATTTTTTATTTAGGATTGTTAGTTAGGCGCATCTTTTTATGTTTAAATGCATTAAATTCTAAAATTTTATGAAGCGTATATATACTACAGGGGTTTACGATATTCTTCACTTGGGACATATTAATTTATTACAAACAGCGAGTAAAAAAGGAGATTTCTTGATTGTTGGTGTACAGGATGATGAATCTGTCAGGGAGCAGAAGGGTCGTTATCCAGTAATGACTTGTGAAGAAAGAATGGAAGCAATTAGGGTACTTCCGTTTGTGGATGAAGTTATTTCTTATTCCGGAACAAGTCAGGAACCTATTTTAGAAGAAATTCAACCTGATGTGATGGTTCAAGGAGATGATTGGATGGAGACTTCAGATAGAACAAATATTGTAACGTACCTTAAAAAGCATAATATTGTATTACATTTAATTCCCTACACTAAGGGTATCTCAAGTACGCAAATTAAAAAGCGTATACAGGAAAGTTTTAAAACATATCGAAATGATATTGGGGCTATTAAAAAAAATATACAGATACTTCCACTTAAGAACTTGAAGGAGTATGAATGTCCAGACCAACGTCGAGTCGAAAGACTTGTGAGTAAAATCAAAAGTGATCAAATATTCATTGACCCTATATCAGTAGCTTTTCATAATGGAACATATGTTGTTATAGATGGAGCAAACAGAACCGAAGCACTGCGTCAATTGGGTGCTGTGCATGTACTAGCTAATGTTATGCAATATGATGATTTGTCGCAAGTTGAGTTGGTAAACAATGCCCATTTTCTTAATATTGAACCACAGGCATTGCTAAAGCTTTTGAGAGAAGGTGGTATTGAGTATATAAAAACAACAAAACATGAGGCAGAAAAAAATATTGCAAATATCGAAACTGCAGCAGTAATACGGGCAGGTTCTGAATATTATATTACCCCAAAAGAAATGGATATTATTGATAGAATTTCAACTGTAAATAATATCGTAAAAAGCTACATTGGTAATCATCAGATAAAACGCTTGAGTGAGATGAGTCATGATAGTGATATCCATACAAGTAAAATTATTTTCCAACGTTTTGATATACAAGACATTGTTAAATTTGTGCAAGAAGGTTTCATGCTCGAAAGTGGTATAACATGGCATAAAGTACATAATTCTATAATTCGAGTAAACCTTCCGCTAGAATTTCTAACTAAAGATGGTGAAATTGATGAATTGAACAATAGACTTAATAAATTTATCCAAAGTAAAATTAACCAGCAGGGGATTCGTTTTTATCCAAATGGCATTTATGTGTGTGATGAATGGTAGTATTAATATGAATATGGGTACTAATGTAAATAAAAAAGCACGAGATTTGTACTGGAATAATATATCGGTCTATAATGGTAAGGACGAGATAGATTTTCATGCCGCTGGTGCCGATAGGGACTTGTCTTTAGGTGCTTTGTCGAATGCAGACAAACTGTATTTACATTACCGGTTTTTGATTGAAAATCAGATTGTTGCATATATAATAAAAAAAAGAGTTCAGTTTTTTAAAAAAACTTTAGACTGTGGTGCTGGGACAGGCCGTATCTCATTACGCTTAAGTAGTTTGTTTGATCACGTCGATAGTTTTGATATTTCACAAAAATTTGTAACTGAATTTTCATCACGTTACCCAAATGAAAGAAAAATTGCTTTTGTTGTTTCAGATTTTGAAAAATATAACACCGATAAGAAATATGATTTTATTTTTGTTGGGGGAGTTTTTATGTGTATGAACGACGATGAAATTAAAAATGCATTATTGAAAATAAAAGGGTGGTTGTCACCAGGGGGTGTTTTGTTGTGTAGAGATACACTAGCAAAGAAAGTAGATAGCAGTGTGGGTTTTTTAAAAAAAATATAGAACAGAAAATGAGTACATGAGTCTTTTTAGTGATTTATTCGATGTTACAGACACATTGAATGGGGCTAATCGTAATTATTTTTGCACTATTTTTATACATCTACCTAAATTGTGTCAAAACAATACTTCCATTTTTAAATTTTTTAAGTGGTGTATTAATATTTTTATATTTCTGGACCAGAAATATATATTGTTGCGAGGTAATAAAAGACACAAATTAGCTAATCAAATGCTCTATGCTTTCAAGTCTAAATAAAATAACTTATCAAAACTTTATTGCGTGCGTAAAAAAAGAAACTCCTCAAATGGGTTTTGATTATATGTATCGAACAATATCATATCCGATAAGTTTTTTATTTTTTAGATTAGGATTTTCACCAAACTTTATTTCAGTGATATCAATTATTATATTGTGCATCGCCCCGTTACTATTTTTTGTATATTCGCCGCTTCTTGGTTTCTTATTTTTCATTGCTAGTTATTTGTTGGATTTTTGTGATGGAAATGTGGCTCGAGTAATAGAAAGAAAAAAAATATTTGAAAGAAGTTCGCAGAGTAAAACTTTTGGCAATCTACTTGAAAATTTAAATACAAATGTTTCTTCGATTATTTTTCCTTTAACTATGTCACTATATGTATATGTACAGTCACCCTCGTATTGGACGCTTTTAGTTGGGGTGATATTAACAAATATAACGATGCTCTATCGTTACACCAAGATGCATAGTTATTTATTGACGCAATCTACTTTTGGCTTAAAAACCCAACAGGATAGAGATGCATACTTTTTAATAAAAAATTTTTTTTCTAAATCCGCTTTTAATCCTAGTACTTATTACATTGTATTTTTATGTGTATATATTGCGGTTCCAAAATTATTTATTATTTGTTACATACTTTACTTTTCGTTAGCGATAGTCTACACAACCTTACGTTTTTTAGTCGTACTTTTGAGGTCTTATGCTTTGTAAGTTTAAAAGGTGTATGAAAAATAGTTGATTTCACGATGGAATAAATCTTCCACAACTTTCCTTGTGTGGTTATTGTAGTATTGTTTGTAACTTTTTTTCTTACGATAGTTTGATTTTGTGTGTGGTAACCAGCCTTCTAAATTCAGGTCGCAATCATCTAATATTTTTTCAAAATCTTGTAATATATTTTCAAATTTTCCAATGTAATCAACTTTCACATTATTTTTATCAGCATACATATCCCAATCCGTTAAATTTGGCAGAACTTCACCAGTAAATAAATTAATGCCCTCGGCACAAACATCAACAAAAAGTTCAAAAGGATAATTTTTGAGATCGTGATTGCGACCTCTCCAGTGGTACATTGACACTAATTTATCCCAAGGGTTTCTCTCAAAAGTAAACGTGTAATAGTCATCCCAAATATTACTTCCAACATGATCTTTTATGTCTTTCCACCCAGAATGCGGGTTAAGATTCTTTGAGTTGTAATATGCTTTTCCGGCATTTGAAAGGATATTCTCCGGCGAATTTTTTTGAATTAAAGATTTGACAATAGTTTTTGTAGCTATAGGAGATTTGATTGACCATAAATAACTTAGAATAGGAAGCTTGTCCATCTCATATGCTTCTTTTATGCCACCTATAAATTTATCTTCTTTTCCAAGAGTTTGAATGAGGCTCGCTGAGATGCTACTCCCCCCAGTTTTTGGAGTATGCAAAAAAATAAATTTATGTTTATGAGAAATAATCATGGTTTTTGAATGTAGTAAGTGTGTGACTACGATTTATAAAAAAAGTATATCAATAAAATATATTTAAATCCCTGAAAAATAAACAATCCAATGAGCACTCCCCAGATTTGATAAAATGGCAACAATATAAGTATGGCAATTATTTTTATGATTGGCGGTACAATTTTTAGTATATACAATACTTTTAGTTTTTTATGCGCTGTTAAAGCTGAATTAAATAATAATCCTGGTGTAAAAATCAAGATAAGTGCATAGAATTGAGAGTAGGGAACTGCCGAGATATATTGTGGAAACAATATTGAAAATAAATATGGAGCCATGGCAATATAGGTTACTATAATGGGTATTGTCAGTAATGTCAGCAGTAAGACTTTTCTTGGTAATGTGCGCTTAATTTCGATGAATGATCGCTGGCTAAGTTTCGGAAGAGCTAAATTAGCTAGTATTCGCTCAAGTCCACCTATTTCAATAATTGGGGCGCACGCAAAAGTGTACATGGCAAGTTGACCAGCGTTTAGTTGTTGAAATATCAATACTTTATCAAGATTTTCTCCTAATTTTTTGAATATATTAATAAAACTTAAATGTTTACTAAAATTTAATGTTGATAGATCGGTAGCTGTGTTTGGTCGATAATATTTTAGTGTTAGCAAATAAAAAAGTGAAGAAAAAAATGCTTCACTTAGAAAATAAGCAAATATTATATATAATGGGTTTTCGGTTGTGATAAGAACCAATGTGATTACAGTAACGAGAACTACTTTTCTGATACTGGCAAAAATAGTATCTCTTCTAAAGTCTTTTTTTCCATTTAGGAAACTTAAGTATAATGAAAAACTTGAAATTATTGGATTTGCAAAAGCAATAATGATAAAAGCAAGTGTTAGATAGTAATTGTCGTTCAGATAATAATAGATAGCTATAATTAAAGAAGCAGCTACCATCCCCAAGCTCCAAATAAGATTTGTTCGAACACCCTCGCGTAAAGACCCTTCAAGCCCCTTAGAAACAGCTTGTATTATCGAGGTCCCCATTCCCGTAAAAGTGAGCATGCTCAGCATCGCCGCCATTGCAATTACAAAACGATATTGTCCATATGTTTCTGGACTGACTAGGTTTGCGAAAGCAACTGCGAGAATTACATTTGCAATTAAGGCAATCATTTGTGTTATCGATAGCCAAAATCCTCCCTTGAGAATATAAGATAAGTCAATTTTAAATCTCTGGCTTGTTCTATCTAGAATTCGATGAATCATATTTGTTGCTAAGTATAACAATTAGAAAAGTATAAAGTTTCTTTATTTCTTTTTCAGATGTTGTCAATAAGCATGAGAGTCGTTTTATACATCATAGTTATTTAATGTTATATTTCTTATATAATTTATATACATTATGTTAGAAAGGCCTTGGGAAAGTTTTAGAAAAAAGAAGTTAATACAGATTTTTACGGATAAAAATAAAATCGTTGATATTGGTGGAGGTCTTAGAATAGATGCAACAAAAAACAATAGAGACAAAAAAGAGCATGTATGGTTGGAACCATACATGGAGAAGGTCGATTATGTAGTGTTGGACAAATCGCCTGATTACAATCCTGATCTTGTCGGGGACATCCGCGATCTGCCTTTTGAAGATAATTCAGTTGAAGCAATTATCTGTATAGCAGTCCTTGAGCATGTTGAAGAACCACAAAAAGCTGTAAGGGAGATGTACCGCGTTCTAAAACCGGGTGGCTACTGTTTTATATATGCACCATTTTTGTTCTATTATCACCCAATGAAGGGATATTATAAATATTTTTACAGGTTTACTCGTGACGGGTATGAATATATGACCAAAGATTTTTCGCATGTTGAAATACAGAATGTCAGAGGCTCGTTAGCCACTGTTATGAATCTTTTTCCGTTTTTATCTAAAAGAACTGGATGGTTTGATTATTTAGATAAAATATTTGGAAAACAGACGTCTAACCAAACTAGTGGGTATGATGTGTTTTGTATTAAGTAATTTAGGAATTAACTAACAGAGTTTTTATCTTTGATAATTTTTACAAACATAAGAGGTACTGCTTATTATTTGAAACTTTACGGTGCGGAGATAGTTATATTCGCTAAAATATTTAATTAAAATAATTATGCAGAACACATATACATTGGAATCAACACTTAGTCTTAAACGTTATAATTTAAAGGATAGACAGCTTTTTGATTTGGAGATGTTGATGGTGGGTGGATTTGCACCGCTTGAGGGATTTATGAATGAAGGTGATTATAAAAATGTTGTTGAGGAGATGCGACTTGAAAATGGGGAATTGTTTTCGATCCCTATCGTACTTGACGTTCCTGACAGCGCTCCATTTGTTGTGGGTGAATCAGTAGTGCTCTGTGATCAGTATGGAAATCCTCTTGCGGTAATGGAAGTTGAGTCGCGTTTTACTCCGGACAAGAAAAATGAAGTCAAAAAAGTATATGGTACTGAAGATATGCTGCACCCGGGTGTACGGTATGTGATGAATCAAATGCACGACACGTATATTGGTGGGAAAATCCATAAATTACAACTTGAAGCTCGACATGATTTTAAAGAGTTTCGTTACACTCCAGAAGAGTTAAAAAAAGTTTTTAAAGAAAAAGGGTGGGATAAGGTCGTCGCATTCCAGACACGTAACCCAATGCACCGCGCGCACTTTGAACTTGTGAAACGTGCGCACGAAAAGACGGGGTATCCAGTGCTTATCCACCCAGTCGTAGGTATGACTCGTGAAGGGGATATTGATTACATTACGAGGGTGCACACATACCGGGTGGTATGTGAGAAATATGGCAAAGATTTCACGTTCTTGTCGTTGCTTCCACTTGCAATGCGAATGGCGGGACCGCGAGAGGTCTTGTGGCACATGATTGTTAGAAAAAACTACGGTTGCACGCACATGATTTCTGGACGCGATCACGCTGGTCCAGGAAAAGACAGTAACGGCGAGCCGTTCTATGGTCCGTATGAAGCACGTGACTTAGGAATGAAATACGCTGATGAGATTGGTATTGAAATAGTGCCGAGTGATGAACTTGCGTACGTTCCTTCGCGTGCTGAGTATGTGAGCACAGAGGACTTAAAAGAAGAGGAAGAGACAACAAGTATTTCAGGGACAGAGTTTAGACGGAGATTATTTGCAGGTGAGGATATTCCTGAATGGTTTTCATTTCCTGAGAGTATTGCAGAATTGCAAGTTGGAGTTGCAAAACAAAAGCGACGAGGAGTTACTGTTTTCTTTACAGGTCTTTCAGGTTCAGGGAAATCGACGGTTGCAAACATCGTTGCATCAAAGCTTCTGGAAATACAAGATAGAGAAATAACACTGCTTGATGGAGATGTGATTCGAAACCACCTCACTAGTGAGCTAGGATTTTCCAAAGAACATCGTGACTTGAATGTTCAGCGTGTGGGCTTCGTTGCGAGTGAGATTACCAAGCACGGAGGTATTGCTGTTTGTTCACTTATAGCACCCTATAAACAAGCCCGTGATAAGGCTCGTGAACTTGTGGAGACCCAAGGAACGTTTGTGGAAGTACATGTTTCAACCCCAATTGATATTTGTGAAAAACGAGATGTGAAAGGACTTTATGAAAAAGCACGGAAAGGCTTGATTAAAGGCTTTACTGGAGTTGATGATCCGTATCAGGTGCCAGAGCGTGCTGAAGTTGTTATTGACACAAGTGAAGGTACGCCAGAAAGTCACGCAGAAAAAGTCATTGCTTTTTTAGTGGAGCAAGGAACAGTACTACTCAGATAACTACTGCAACCACTTTGCTTTAAGACTTTCTCTTTCAGCGTCACTAAAGAAATGTTGAGAATATGGAGAAGAATATATTTTCTCAAGTAGATTAAGTGGAATGTGTAATTGTGACATAAATCTTGCATAGAGATCGGCGTTATCTTTTTTGTTTCTTGTGTTTTCTCTTGTAATCGTCACATTCTTCACTCCAAGAAAAGTATTAATGACCTCAGCTTTTTTGGTGTTATCTAACTCAGTTCTAATGATAAGGGTTGGATAGAGTTCGTGTTCAACTATTCCAAACATGTTGTCGGTGTCAAACATGTGTTCAAAAACATCGATGCCAGTGTATTTATAAAACTCATTTTCAAACCAATAGAGATGGCTGTTCAAGCGTTCAGTTTTGAGCACTTGTTCTATAAAGATGTCAATTAATCTTTTTATGTCATTCTTCTCAAGTGCACGACTGCCATCGGGGATCCAGCCATTTGAGCATTTACTAAAATAATAGGAACCCATGATTGCAACAGGGTCACGTACAAGGGAAATGATGTGTGCCGGTTTCTTTTTGTTAATAATATGTTTTTTTACAAATTGCGTAGTGCCACGCCTCTCAATTTTGAAGGATTCAACTTTGAAACTAAAAATTCCAACATCACGAAGATTTTTTAAAAGTCCCATCGAGCCCACTCGTCCGGGAGCGTACACAAGTACAGGAGATTCTCTCTTTATATATATTTTAGTGTAGGCGTAAAGGCCTTTCTTTAGTGGGGCAAACATAATTTTAGATATTAACATAATTTTTCAAAATGTGATTTTGACTGAATGCAGCATGTGATACTAATAAAAGTGATTATGTAATTAATTTTTCTATGTATGAAAAAGTTCTTTTTAACATTATTTTGTTTTCTTTTATTTGCAAATATTGGGTATGCCGCTGGTGAAAGCACTGTTGTGATCCAGCCAGGGCCTGAAGATGGCAAGGATACATATTTTGGCACCAATAGCGTTGGGGGTAGGAATGGTCGTCCAGATGATTTTGAAATTAGAATTGGCGGGTGGGGTGACTACTGGACATCATATTTACAATTTGAGCTGACTGCAATTCCAGCGGGTGCAATATTGGAATCCGCGTATCTACATTTGTTTAACAACAGAGTCGATACAAATGATAACTATGGAAAGCTTTATAGGGTAGCTGAGTATTGGGATGAATCAGACCCTGAGGAAACTTCTTTCCCAGAATCTTTAGATTACGGGATGAGTTACCAGTTCGTCCCAAACAATGATTGGTGGGTAGTTGATGTGTCCGAAATTGTAACTGACTGGAAAGCTGGTACTTATGATAATTATGGATTTAAAGCACTTGGTCAGTACAATAATAACTTTCACGGTAAAGGCTTCTACTCCTCAGACTACCTTGACGATCCGACACTCCGGCCGAAGTTGGTTGTAACATATACTTTGCCCGAAGAAGAGGGTGGAGGTATTGAAGAGCTTGCAGATGAACTTGAGATGCTCCTTGAAGACACATACAGTGACATGAGATCGAGACGTATCGTATATACAGCATTGCTCAACAGGGCCGTGAATTCTGCTGAAAGTGGCAATATTGAAGCTGCCGAAAGATTGATGGGCAGGCTCTTAAAATCTGTACAGAAAGATGAGACTAAAGGAAGAATAGATGGTGCGTTAGCAGACAAAATTATCATGCTTGCAGACTCACTACTTGAGGAGATTCAGAGTATGAATATTCCCAATGAGATTCCTCTCATAACACAGACTGCCTCACCGTATCCTCCTGAATCTGCGAATTGGGCTGGCTTACTGTATGCCGATGGTCGTGCAAACTATAGTGGTAGTTGCGGCGCAACCATTGAACAGTGCGGATGCGCACTAAGTTCATTTGCTATGCTTGGTCAATCGCACGGGCTGACTACAGGTGTTGATGGTTCGGACGCCACTCCTCCGAACATCGATGCTTGGTTACTTGCAAATAATGGGTATACGAGTAAGGGTGATATTAATTGGAGTCAAGCTATTAAATATTTTAGTAAACCTGGATTAGATGGTAGTTCTTACTTTACAATTGATACACTTAAAGAGACTGACCGCACAGTGATTGATGCGTATCTTGAAAATAATCGACCAGTAATCACTGAGACTTTGGCAACTAGCCGTAGTGGTTCAAAATATACGCACTTTGTGTTGAGTACAGATTTGTATTTAGATACGTATAGTATTAAGGATCCACTTTGGTACAATACCGAAAATTTGGACGACATTCGTGATCGTATAGCTTGGGTGCAGGACTATGACGATATTGTGACAAGTGGACGATTGTTTGAATTTCATGAAAAGCCGAAAAAAGTTGTTTCAGGAATTGAGATTCATCTAGCTTCACCTGCTGAAATGGTGCTCACAGATAAAAATGGTGACAGAATTGGCTTTGATCCTGAATCAGGGCTCACATATAGTGAAGTTGAAGGAGAATACTATGAAGAATCTGCAGTATATTCTGAGGAGATGGCAGAATCAGGAGTTGCTCCCCATGTGACAAAAATTTTGTACGTTCCAAATCCTGTAAGTGATAATTATTCTCTGGAAATAATTGGGACCGATGTAGGTGATTATTCCGTTTCTATTCTGATTACTAATGATGATGGCTCAAGTGAGTATATTGAAATAGAAGAAGAGACTTCATTGAATGATCGTGAAAGTTATGAAATTGAGCTAGATTTAAAACGGAAGCACCAAAGTTATTTTACTAAAGTTTGGGGAAAGGGTGGGTACGGTCATGGCAAAGATCGTGGCCGTTCAAAGAAGGGAAAGCGTAACAGGTAGTTATCAGATATATGTATGGAGAAACTGACTTTGAAGATTGTTGTGTAACTCACCTAGGCAAGTAAGTGGACTGCTTCTCCGAGCATTTTGTTGACAAACCCCGCAAATGAAAGCGGGGTTTGTTTTTTTACGATTACAGCTCTTACGCAGTATGATATAGTCATAGCCATATGAAAGATTTCCTTAAAGTTATTGTGTTTGGAGGCCTTTTTTTGGTCCCACTTTTACCAGTGTATGTTGAATCTGATTTCTTCTTCCCGTTTATTACAGGTAAGAATTTTGCATTCCGCATACTTATTGAAGTGGTGTGTGCGTCCTGGATTCTCCTAGCGCTAGCAGATGTAAGATATCGTCCACGATTCTCTTGGATATTGGCTGGTTTTTCGGCACTTCTCGTTGTGATGTTTTTTGCTAATCTGTTTGGAGAGTATCCACATAAGAGTTTCTGGAGTAATTTTGAGCGAATGGATGGCTATGTCACGCTCATACATCTTTTTGCGTATACGTTTATCGCCGGCAGCGTTCTTACAACTGATAAACTTTGGTCATACTTCTTTAATTTTTCAGTTGCAATTGCACTGTTTGTTGCTGTGTATGGCTTAGCGCAACACGGGGGACTCATTGAGGGAGGGAGGGCACGTATTGACTCACGACTTGGAAATGCTGCGTATATGGCAGTGTACATGCTCTTCCATATCTTTATCGTGCTGTGGCTGTTTGTGAGGTCAAAAGTAAGTGTGCACAAAATCATGTACGCATGTATGGCACTCTTATTTATTTATACGCTCCTCCTCACAGGAACGCGAGGTACCTTCCTCGGATTCATTGGCGGCATGTCGGTAGCAGTTGGCTATGTTGCGCTTTTTGGACGTCAGTATCCTGAACTTCGCAAGATTGCGATCGGGGGATGTTTGGCGGTTGTTATTATCATACTTGGCTTTTGGTCTGTGAAGGATAGTTCGTTTGTGCAAAGTAGTGGGCCGCTCGCTCGTATAGCTAGTCTAAATATTCAAAAAGATCTTGAGACTCGAGGTGTCATTTGGTCAATGGCTCTCGAAGGTGTAAAAGAGCGTCCGTTGTTAGGATGGGGACAGGGTAATTTCAACTACGTTTTCAACAAAAACTTTGAACCGGTTTTGTATAATAAAGAAGCCTGGTTTGATCGCGTGCATGACATTGTGCTCGACTGGCTCATTGCTGGGGGAGTACTTGGTTTTCTCGCATATGCCTCAATCTTTGTAGCCCTTTTCTACTATTTGTTTTGGCTACCTATTTGGAACAAAAATCAACACTTTGACGTTCTTGAGCGTGCAGTGCTCTTAGGGCTTGTTGTAGGGTACTTGATGCACAATCTCGTGGTGTTTGATAACATCATCAGTTATATTTTCTTTGGTACGATACTCGCGCTAGTGCATTCAAGAGTTTCTGAAAGTATAGAAGCTGTTGATTCGGTTGGAACAAACGAAAAGCTAATCACACAATTTTTTGCTCCAATCGTAATCATTATCGCGGCAGCTACTATCTATTTTGTAAACGTCCCGAGCATGTTGGCTGCACATGACATCATCGCTTCATTAAAGCTCGAAACAGTTGAAGGCAGATTGGCGGAATTTGACAAGGCACTGGCACGAGGTTCGTTTGCTGATCAGGAAATAGTAGAGCAACTCATACAGCAAGCGATGAGTATCGTGAATAATCAAAATCTTCCTGAAAGTCAAAGGCTTGCAATGATGCAGCGTGCCGAGGTTGAGATGCATACGTTAATCGAAAAGAAGCCCGGTGATGCGCGTTTGCATAATTTCCTTGCAACATTTTACCGTGCGATGGGAGCGCTCCCTCAAGCGCGAGAACAGGCGGCAGAGGCCCGTGAATTGTCTCCGCGTAAACCTGCTATTGTTATAGAACAAGGAGTTATCGAAGTTCAGGCAAATCAAATTGAAGCAGCACGTGATTTCTTTAAAGAGGCGTATGTGCTCGAAACTTCAAATAGCCAAGCTTTGGTTCTGTATGCAAGTACTTTGGTGATACTCGGCGATGTAGAGGAGGCGAAAGCTTTGATTGGAGAGGAACATCTCGATGAATTTGCTGCAAATGACTTCGCATTGAACGCAGTTAACAAAAGCACCGACAAAGTATTCTTGGCTGAATTGTTTGAGAAGCGTGTGGCACTTTTTCCAAATGAGCCACAAAATCGAGCAAGTCTCTCGTATGCGTATTATCAATTGGGAGAAATTGATGCATCAATTGAAGTGCTAGAAAAAGCGTCTGTAGATATCCCTGGATTTAGTGATCGAGCGCAATGCTTTATTAAGAATCTTCGATCAGGTAGTGACCCGGGTGAAGGATGTGAATAAAAACTAATGATGAGTATTGAAGTTACAAAAAGCGTACCACTGGCATCACATACGACACTGCAAGTCGGTGGTCCAGCTTCTTATTATGTTGAGGTAAAAGATGAAACGCAACTGCTTGAAGCAGTTGCGTTTGCGCATGAGAACCAGTTGTCGATTACGGTACTTGGTGGAGGATCAAATATCCTCGTTACTGATGGCGGTGTAGAAGGTTTAGTGATTGCTATTCGCATTGATACACGAACTGAAACTTTGAATGGGGAAGAGGTTCTTCTGACGGTTGGAGCTGGGGCGATACTTGATGAGGTAGTCCAGCACGCAGTCTCTTCAGGGTGGTGGGGAATTGAAAATCTTTCATACATTCCAGGGTTGGTTGGTGCGACCCCGATACAAAATGTCGGTGCGTATGGAGTAGAAGCAAAAGATGTTATTGCATCAGTGCGAGCGTATAACATTGAGACTGGTGATTTCGAAAACTTAACGAATGAAATGTGTGCGTTCGGATATCGCGATTCGTTATTCAAGAAGAAGTCAGGAAAGAAATATATTGTGACGCAAGTTGTCTACCGACTTAGTACACGGGCGAAGCCGCAAATTGCGTATCGAGATTTGGCCGTTTGGTTTGGCTCAACTGCGCCAACAATATTAGAAATTAGAAATGCAGTTATTGCAATCCGCTCAAAAAAATTTCCCGACTGGCAAACTACAGGTACTGCAGGTTCTTTTTTTAAAAATCCTATTATTCCAAAAGAACGTTTTGAAGCACTTAAAAAGAAGTATCCTGAGATGCCTGGGTATGCGTTAGAAAATAACTCCGTAAAGGTTGCTCTTGGATGGATACTTGATTCGGTGCTAGGTTTGAAAGGAGTGCAAGAAGGAAATGTTGGTACGTACAAAGGACAGGCACTCGTATTGGTTAACAATGGCGAAGCAACAGCAACAGAGATTAAAAATTTTGCAGAAAAAATAGTGCACCAGGTAAAACAAAAAACTGACATCGATGTTGAGTGGGAAGTGACGTTGTTTTAGATAAAAAATAATTTAAGTGAACACATTTTTAAAAAGTGTGTTCGCTTTTTTTAAAATTAAAAACTAAATAAAAATTAGTACACAAAAATATAAATTCTTTATCCCCAAAAAGGTTTTACTTTTTTTCTTGTGTTAACGACAAGAGAAAGCGATAATAGTTGTAAGCAGACATTCTCATCGATTTGTTCTTTGAAAAAGAGAAGTCAGCGGTCGAACTTTATTCACTAACTCTCATCACATACTATGCCAGCAAAAAAGAAATCAACTCGCAAAGCTCCTGCAAAGAAGGTTGCGAAAAAGACAGTGCGCAAGGCAGCTAAGAAGACAGTAAAGAAGACCGCAAAGCGCTCAGTAAAAAAGACTGCAAAGAAAACTACAAAGAAAAAAGTAGTTAAAAAAGCAGCAAAGAAAAAAGTAGTCAAGAAGGCAGCAAAGAAAACTACAAAGAAAAAAGTAGTCAAGAAGGCTGCAAAAAAAGCGACACGACGCAAGAAGAAGTAAGTTCAGCTTTCTCTCGACGTTCGCCGGGAAGAAAGAGAGTGAAGGATTCTCATTCTTCTCTTGCACACTCAAGAGTAATTCATCTTCGCGTCAAGTTTCTTGCATAAAAACCGCTTCTGTAGCGGTTTTTTGCATATGTACGTCAAGACTGACAAATGGCTTTTGATAGGGTACACTAGTGGTCTTATGTCTCCTGTATAGTGGTTTTTTGGCTCAGGCTTCACTGTAGAATGCGTAGAATACGCTAAGATTTTATAATCATTTCACTCATTAAAAACTATGTCCTCTGTACTAAGATTTTATAATCATTTCACTCATTAAAAACTATGTCCTTTTTAGATAAATTTTTTGGTCCTTCATATACAAAAGAGCTCAAGAGTATTCAGCCGATTCTCGATGAAGTCAATGAGCGTGAGCATATGTATGCTACGTGTACTGACGATGACCTGAAAGCTCATGTGGAAGCGCTTAAGAAGCGAGTGTCAACGGGGGCAACGCTTGATGAGTTGTTGCCTGACATGTTTGCTATTGTCCGCGAAGTTTCTAAACGAACGCTTGGACTGCGTCACTACGACGTGCAAATCATTGGTGGTATTTTACTGCATCAAGGGAAAATAACTGAAATGCGTACAGGAGAAGGAAAAACACTTGTGGGTACTTTGCCTGCAGCGCTAAATGCGCTCCCTGGTAAAGGTGTGCACTTAGTAACAGTCAATGATTATCTTGCTCGAAGAGATGCGGTATGGATGGGGCAAATCTATGCAGGACTTGGACTTACGCTTGGCATTGTAAATAGTAACAACGAGTCATTTCTCTATGATTCTGGCCATAAGGAAGTTGATGCGGAACGAGATGAAGAAGGTTCATACAAAGTTTTTTACGAATTTTTGCGCCCTTGTACTCGGAAGGAAGCATATGCGGCTGATATTACGTATGGGACAAATAGTGAGTTTGGTTTTGATTACCTTCGAGACAATATTGAGTTTGAAGCAGAGAATTTACGTCAGCGCGAGCATGCATTTGCAATTGTAGATGAAATTGACTCGATCCTTATTGACGAGGCAAGGACTCCGCTCATCATTTCCGCGCCAGCACAGGATTCAGAGAACCTGTATCATATCTTTGCAAAAATCTCAGGACGACTTAATGAAGGTGAGCATTTTACCCTCGATGAAAAAATGAAAAGTGCAACCCTTACTGATGAAGGTATTGAGGAGGCTGAAAAAATGCTTGGCATTGAAAATATTTATACAGACAAAGGGATTAAGTATGTACATCATCTTGAGACTGCAGTTCGTGCAAAAGCACTCTTTCATAAAGATAAAGAGTACGTTGTTCGTGACAATGAGGTAGTAATTGTCGATGAATTTACGGGGAGACTCCAACCAGGACGGCGATGGTCTGATGGATTGCATCAAGCTATAGAGGCGAAAGAGGGTGTGGCTATTCAGAAAGAATCGCGGACGTATGCATCTATTACATACCAAAATTACTTTCGTATGTATGAAAAGCTTTCGGGGATGACAGGGACGGCACTTACCTCGTCTGAAGAATTTTATTCTGTGTACAAACTTGAGGTATTACCTGTTCCTACAAATAAAGAAGTAAAACGTCTCGATAGGAATGATTTAATTTTTCAAACTGTAAACGGTAAGCATCAAGCGATTATAAAAAAAGTTAAAGAAATCAATGCAAAGCAACAGCCAGTTTTGATTGGTACAGCATCAATTGATATGAATGAGTTGCTCTCGATTGACCTCACAAAGGCAGGAGTGAAACACGAAATTTTGAACGCCAAGAATCATGAGCGTGAAGGTGAGATTATTGCTGAGGCAGGAAAGAAGGGGAGAGTGACACTTGCTACAAACATGGCAGGACGTGGTGTGGACATTAAGCTAGGTGGCCCACTCGCGACAGAAGAAGAGCGGCAGGCTATCCTCGATCTTGGAGGTCTCTTTGTGCTTGGTACAGAGCGACATGAGGCACGACGTATTGATAACCAGTTACGTGGTCGCTCAGGACGTCAAGGTGATCCAGGTGAAACACAATTCTTTGTTTCTATGGAAGACCAGCTCATGCGTGTGTTTGGGGGTGATCGCATAAAAAGTCTGATGGGGACGTTTGGAATCCCAGAAGATCAACCAATTGAAAATCGAATGATTTCCAAGCAACTAGAGTCTGCACAAACCCGCATTGAAGGATTCCACTTTGATTCACGTAAACAAGTTTTGGCGTATGACAATGTGCTAAATCAACAGCGTCAGGTCATCTATGATCGTAGACGCAAGTTGCTTACAGGTACCGGAGCAGAAGTTAAGCAAATACTTAAAGAACTTGAGGAAGCTGTTCCGGAAGTTGCATCAGCAGTTGCCGAAAAAGAGAAGGAATTTGGCACAGAAGCAATGCTCGAGCTTGTGCGGAAGTTGGCACTTCAGATGACGGACATTCTCTGGGTAGAACATCTTGAGGTGATGCAGTACACACGTTCTAGCGTTAACTTGCGTGCGTATGGTCAACGTGATCCGCTTATTGAGTATAGAAGAGAGGGACTGCGACTTTTTGGTGAAATGCAGCAAGTTACATTACATCGTATTGCAGAAGTGATTCCGCAACTTAAGCCGGAAGCAATCAGAAGAGAAGAGCAGGAAATGAAGGAGGAGCGCAAGAGAATTCAGGAAGTTGGAGGCAGTGCGCCAAATACCAAAGCTCCACGACAGCGAGTTAATAACGATGAGTTTGGACGCAACGATTTGGTGACGATAACAAACGGGACTGAAACGAAAGAAATGAAGTACAAGAAAGCCGAGGCTCTTCTTGCTGAAGGGGAATGGAGTATTGTAAAAAATAAGTAGGTAGCATAGGTTGAAAGTAATGAAAGAGCCGAGGGATGCATAGCATCCCTCGGCTCTTTCATTTATAGTATTATTCTGTACTATAGTGTTCATATGAAAATTTTTGCACGTATTCTAATTACAGCCCTAGCACTTCTAATAGTAGCTAGATTGATACCAACAATACAGGTCGAAGGATTTTACGCCGCAATCATTGCTGCGCTTGTGTTAGGTGTGCTCAATTTACTTGTGAGACCACTTCTCATCATTCTTACGCTACCTATTACGATAGTCACACTTGGATTTTTTATTTTCGTTATCAATGCACTGTTGTTCTCATTCGTCGCATCCTTTGTAGAAGGCTTTGCGGTGCAGGGCTTTTTAGCAGCATTTATTGGTTCATTTGTAGTTTCAGTTATTAGCACAATTGGAAATAGGTTTATCTCATGACCAGAGCGTTACGTACATACCTGCCAGCGGCACTCTTTATTGCTGCCTGCATAGTTATCCCATTTTTTGCTGAGCCGGTTACATTTTTTAAAACATACATATCGGGCATGGACATCGTTAGCTACGTCACGTATGTCTTGTTACTTATCGTAGCAGTGGTACTCATGCCACTCACCGTCATGCCACTCATCCCGCTTGCTGCAAGTATCCTCGGTCCCTTTATGACTGCGATTTTAAGCATCCTGGGCTGGACATTAGGGGCAATGATAGCGTTCCTCATTTCGCGTCATTTGGGCAGACCTGTGCTTAAAAAGTTTATCTCGCTCCAAAAGCTCGATGACTTACTTGAGATATTTCCTGACCGAACACGCTTTTTGTTTGTAGTGATTTTAAGACTTACCTTACCTGTAGATATAGTAAGCTACGCACTTGGATTGACGAAATCACTAGGTTTTATTGAGTATTCTTTGGCCACATTCCTTGGAGTCATCTGGTTTTCGTTCGCTTTTGCATATTTGGGGGAAGCGCTTCTGACAGGAAACATGCCCCTACTTATCGAACTTGGAGGAGCATCACTTGTTATTTTCCTCATTGGATGGTATTTGTTAAGGCAATCAAGAAATAACTCATAATCTATGTTTGTCGATCAAATTGAAATATATGCAAAAGCTGGAGACGGTGGCGACGGTGTCGTACGCTGGGCTCGTGCAAAATATCGGCCAAAGGCCGGACCATCAGGCGGTGATGCTGGACGGGGTGGAGATGTGTACGTACAGGCAGTACGCGATTTAAATATACTTTCTAAATACACAGGCGACAAAAAGTTTGTTGCAAAAAGAGGTGAGGACGGAAGGTCAGACAGCGAATATGGAAAAGCAAGTAACGACGTAATAATAAAAGTACCCGTAGGTTCAAAAGTTACTGACCTTGCACGTGGGCGAGTATTCGAGGTTCTTAAGGAGAATGAAATCATACAAATTCTAAAGGGTGGAGCCGGAGGGCGAGGTAACAAACGATTTAAAACTTCAATTAACAGATCTCCACAAGAAGCAACAGGCGGTAAGCCCGGTGAAGATGGTGACTTCCGGATTGAGCTCTCTATGATAGCCGACGTGGGACTCGTTGGTTTGCCGAACGCTGGTAAGTCAACACTTATAAATGCATTAACAAATGCCAGTTCGCAAATTGGTTCATATGAGTTTACTACACTAGAGCCGCACCTAGGAAATTTTTATGGGTACCTTATAGCAGACATTCCTGGTCTTATTGAAGGAGCACATACAGGGAAGGGGCTGGGCGACAAGTTTTTGAAGCATATTTCACGTACAAAAATGCTCCTCCATCTCGTCTCTCTTGAGCACGATGACCCAAATAAACAATTTTTACTGATAAAAAATGAGTTAGCTAATTACGATGCAAGCCTAACTGAAAAGGAATCATGGATTGTGTTAACTAAAAAAGACCTTATAAATAAGGATAAAATTGATACTGTGATGGATAGTATTGACAGAAATGAGAATCGTGTGTTTGTAATCTCTGTTGAGACTGGTGAAGGACTCCCAGAATTGAAAAAAGCACTTGCGGAGCACCTCCAAAGTGACCAGTTTGAAGATAGTATTTCTGCGTCACATTCAGAACGCGAGTAAAACAAATATAAATGCTCTTGTGAAGCAACTTCAGAGAGGGTACTATAGCATCAATGTCATCATATAAAACAACTGTTGGAATCGAAGTCCATGCAGAACTAAAAACAGAAAGCAAAATGTTTTGTGCGTGTAGAAATGAACCACATGCAGCTGAACCAAATATGCATATTTGTCCAGTTTGTATGGCGCACCCAGGCACACTCCCTACAGTCAACAAACAAGCAGTTTCATATTTATTTCAAATTGGCAAAGCTATTGGGGGAACCCTTGCTGAGTACAGTGAGTTCGATAGGAAAAATTATTTTTATCCTGACATACCCAAGGCGTATCAGATAAGTCAGCTTCAATTTCCTTTTGTAACAGGAGGCGAGTTAGGTGGTGTTGCTATAACTCGAATACATCTTGAGGAAGACACAGCTCGAAGTCAGCACGATCAGGGCGACGGAAGTCTTGTAGATTTTAACAGGGCAGGAGTACCGCTTATGGAACTTGTTACTGAGCCAGTGATTCATGATTCGAAGGAGGCTGGTGATTTTGCAAAAGAACTTCAGCTCATGCTCAGAACACTAGGTCTGTCGGATGCAAATATGGAAAAAGGGGAGATGCGTGTTGAGGCAAATATTTCTGTCAGCAAAGATGATACGCTTGGTACAAAAGTTGAAGTTAAGAATCTGAACTCCTTTAAGTCAGTTGAGTCTGCCATTGATTTCGAAACAAAGAGGCAAATCGAACTTATTGAAAAAGGAGAACTAGTACTTCAGGAGACAAGAGGATGGGACGAAAATAAAGGTAAGTCATTTAGTCAACGAATGAAGGAAAGTGCTGATGACTATCGCTATTTTCCTGACCCAGATATTCCTAAGTTCTTGAGGAGCCAGGTGCCAGAGTTTTCAGATTCTCGTGTATCCGAGATTATTAAAAAAACCCCTAGTTTTAAAAGGAATTACTATGCAAATCTCGGATTGCCTGTAGATCAAATTGAGATTATCATTTCAGATAATAAGCGTGACAAATTTGTCCTTGAAGCGCTTGAGTCAGTGGATAAACCAGAGTCCATAGCAAAGGCAGTCGCTAACTATTTCACTAGCGATGTGTTAAGTATTATAGATTCAGGAGATGTATCGCTTGAGACTGCTAATCCGAGTTATTTTGCGCAACTTGTTCGTATGGTTTCTCAAAATGAAATTACTTCTCGTGTAGCCAAAGATATATTGAAAGAGGTTGTATTTGAATGTAATGAGCCAAATCAACTAGCAAAATCAAGGAATTTACTACAACAAAACAATGCAGATGAACTTGTGCCTCTAATCAAATCTATTCTTGCTGATAATCAAAGTGTTGTTGATGAGTATAGGTCTGGGAAGGGTTCTGCGATTCAGTTTCTTGTAGGACAAGGCATGAAGGTTACAAGAGGTTCAGCTAACCCAGCGGTGCTCCTTTCTTTGCTGATTAAAGAGATTGAGTCTCAGAAGTAATACACACCCAAAGGCTCTTCTTTAAAGCGACCTTTGTTGCTTTTGGTGTATACTTAGCGCAATGGAAAAGGTTACGTTTGGAGGTAAAACATACGTAAAAGCTAGTGTTATTGCCCAAAATCTCGGCTACACGACAGATTATGTCGGCCAGCTTTGTCGGTCAGAAAAAGCTGATTGCCAATTAGTCGGGCGAAGTTGGTTTGTAGAGGCCGATTCAATTAAGGTGCACAAATCAAATCGCTACAGGAGTACAAAAGCTGCGACTAAAAAAACTATCAAAAAACAACTCGGTGATTCAACAGAAACAAAAATTCATTTTGATTCATACAAAACACCAAAATCACCTATTTCAATCCGATACAATGCGGATGATTCTGAACTGTATCCATCCACCAAAAAGCAACCTCCTGAAAGTAGTCCTGTAAATCGAGAAGAATTCTCAAGTGAGCATGCTGTTGAACTTAAGAGGTTAACTGAAGATGGCGATTCAAATCCACAAAAAAAAGTAGGTCTACAGCTTAGTGGTGTGTTGAAAATAACTGAGCATAACTCTGATGATCTAGTTACATCTAGTGCAGATTTCAGCACCAGTTCAAAAGATATTCGCTCTCAAAGAAGCGTACAAGGGAACAGACTCATTGTAAAAAATGCCACAGAAAAGCCACTCAAGAGTGCAGCTACAAAACCTAAGGATGCACATACTCAAAGTGATCGTACAACTTTAAACACCAAATCACGCATAAAAAAATCAAGGGCAGTAGCCAATGCTTCAACTAAAGACGTTACTGTTTCAAAACACTCGCATAAACTGTCGATATCCCTTGTTGTTTCTTTTGCAGTTTTTTTTGCTGTTTCCACTGTCGGTCTCGAGGCCCGAGTTGCTGCTGACAGCTCTCAGTCTGCAGTTCACTACGCCTTTGCGCTGAAAGAGAGCTTTCTATATATTTACACGTACATAACTGCTGCACTAGCTGGTCTTCTCTAGGGACTGTACAGAATGGACATGTTTCCATACTCATTGCGTCGACTCACATCATTTTTAACTGCACTATTTTATCTTTTTCAAAACTTTGACATGGAATCGCTATATAATCTAACGGCTTCAGTTTGAATATAAATGCCAGATTATATAAATATAAATATACGTATCTCGGATAGACGGGTTTTATATGATTTTCATGTAAAAGCACTTTCTATCATGAAATTAGATTTTGGCGTAAGTGCTTAGCTAGAGTTTGCAAAGCCTGGAGCTTTGCATGCGTAAGGAAGAGTCTATGAGCGTATGCGGCTATTTAAAGCTTGATGTTGAGATAATTCGTTTGAAATTTAATCACGTCAGCTTCTCTTACTCTTTGAGGAGTCTGCGGATTTGAGGTCGTAACGTGCACTCTAATTTTGTTAATTTTCCCCCACCCGGACAGGTTTTTTGAGTGGTGTGTATTATGCGTAGAAATTTCTTTTTTTAAGCCTGTGAAATACTTTTTTATACTTGTAAATTTAAGTCCTTTCTTGTCCACATTTTAGCTCTTTTTTAGGGGCTTTAGAAGCGTTTTGCCTATATAATTTATAGAGTTTACGTCTATGTCTCAAAGTCTATGTATCAATAAAAAAGAGTACCTTCCAAGCACTGTCCTTGCGAAGCAATTTAAATACTCTTCAGACTACATTTCAAAGCTTGCACGAGACGAAAAAATACTTGCAACGAGGGTTGGGCGCCAGTGGTTTGCTGAACCAGAATCACTTCGCGTATTTGCCTTACAAGCTGATGTTGAAAGCCGGATGAGACAGAGTCTTCTTAGTCGAGAAAGAAAAACCGAACGCAATCAACAAAGTGGTGAAGTGGAACAGGGTACTTTATTGCCAAATGTGCATAATGCCAACTTCAGCGCTTTTGCGCAATCAGTCGCTGTGCTCGCATGCGGCTTTTGTGTAGGCGGTGTTTCGTGGATGTACATTACGTCCGATTTTCACACGCGAGATTTTGCGCTGAATGCTCGTACGCTAGCGAGTGCGTTTGTTTCATCTACAGTACCGGATTTTTCAATTGCATATAGGAGTAATTTCTTTGCAGGTTCAAATGAGGCTTTGCTTTTTGGAACAAGAAGTGCAACCCCAGATTTAGAGCCTGTTTCTCAAATCATCTCGCAAGAATCTTTGGACGGAGTATTTACAACGCTCCCTGTCTTTTCAGACGAGAATGCATTGCGTCTGGAAATCCCTATACAGCAAACACAAACTACTCTAGAGAGTACACAAAAGTATTTTTCTGATGAAGTGATTGTGTCTCCTGGTAGTGACGCGTATGTGGTGCAGCCGGTATTCAGAGATTCTGCAGGGAAAAAATATGAATTTTCTCTAGTTCCCGTTCCTAATAAAAGTCACAACGAATAAGTATGCGTATTGGTAAAACACAACAGCATATTCTTCTCTGCACCGTACTTCTCGGTTTGCTCTTTGGTTTTGTGTTTTTCTCTCAGGATGTATTTGCTGCCCCTAATCAGCAGATTAACTATCAAGGTAAGCTTACTGACGATGCTGGTGCGACTGTTGCTGATGGTGATTTCTCAATCACGTTCAGTCTGTACACACAGCCTAGTGGCGGTTCGGCTGTTTGGACTGAGACTACTTCAAACACAATCACAAGCGGTCTCTTCTCAGTCATGCTTGGAAGCAGTACTCCACTTACGAGTGTCGACTTCAACCAGACTTTGTACTTGGGTATCAATGTAGAGTCCGACGGGGAAATGTCTCCGCGCAAAATACTCGGCATCGTACCTGCAGCGTTTGAGGCGCAGCAGCTTGATGGTCTTGCGACTTCTTCATTCCTGAGAGCCGATCAGGCAGATACAGCAAGTGGTCTGCTCACTTTTGCAAACGGTTTCATCAGTCAAAGTTCAAGTACTGTCTCAGGCCTCACGACACTCACTGCAACGACAACCAACTTCGTCATTAATGGCCAGCGTTTCACCAATCTACTTGGTTCTGGTCTTACAAATACAGGGGGTGCACTCACTGCAAATATCTCTGAGTCAAACCTCAACATTGACATCGGTCCAACCAATGGTTATGTGCTTCAAGCAAGCTCCACCTCAGCAGGTGGCTTCGTTTGGGTATCAACCACGACATTAGGATTTGCTGATTCAGGCGACCTTTCAAACTATCTTCCGCTTACAGGGGGCACACTTTCTGGTGACTTAACCCTCTCAGGTACCGCAGCAAACATTGCACTCGGTTCTAACTACCTCTCTGGTGACGGTGATGATGAAGGTGTGTTTGTGGATGGTGATGGGAATGTTGGGATTGGGACTGCGAGTCCAGTATCAAGTCTTGACGTAGAAGGCTCGCTATTAG
>CAZYTF010000003.1:0-39332 GCA_964649535.1 uncultured Candidatus Saccharibacteria bacterium
TGTTGAAATTCTGCTTCAGCTGTAATTTCACGAACCTCACAAACTTCACCTTTGTTCTCAATTTTATCTTTTATTCCGTCACGTATCAGCTTATTGTAATATACGCGTGACATAAGATTAGAAGCTTACTTTAACTGGCTCACGCTCTTCACTTTTCTCACCCAATTCAAAGTATTCCATTTCTTTAAAACCGAACATGTTTCCAATAAGGTTTGAAGGAAATGACTGGAGTTTGATAGCCAAATCACGTACGTTTGTATTATAGAATCTTCGAGCTGCCTGAATCTTATTTTCTGTGTCTGAAAGTTCGGTTTGCAACTGGCTAAAGTTCTGATTTGCTTTCAAATCTGGATACGCTTCCGCAACTGCTAAAAGCTTACCCAATGATGCTCCTAGCGCCTGTTCTGCTCCAGCCATTGCTGCGATCTGCTCTGGTGTAATATTTGAAGGATCAACATGAACCTTTGTAGCTTCAGCTCGGGCGCTTGTAACCGCATCAAAAGTCTCACGCTCATGACTTGCATATCCTTTCACTGTTTCGATAAGGTTTGGGATAAGGTCATAGCGTCGTTTTAGTTGCACATCAATATCAGCCCATGCCTCTTTAGTACGCTGCACAAGTTTCACAAAAATGTTGTATGTGGCAACGAAATACACAACAACAACAGCAATAATTCCAATAACAATCCAAGTTCCCATAGTAAATATATTTATATCAATAATTTCTTTAATATTAGCATGGAATCATATTGACACAATGAATGGGCTGCAGTATGTTTCGGAGAGAATGTAGAGAGAGGTATAACGTCAATGCAAAAAAGATACACTCCTGACGAAGCTTTTGTAGTTGTAAAAGAACTGCTCACAGAAGCTTACAAAGGCGCTCCAAGAGCGATACCAGAAAAAGTTATACGTGATGTTGCACAAGCACATATTGCACCAAATCGTTTCTATCATTATTTAAGTCATCCTGTGGATATGTTTGAGACTGGTAGAAATATCATCGCCTCAATGACCCCTGCTGACCGGGAAATGATACGCGTTCCTGAACTGTACGGAATGATTGCTCATCATGACGTATTCTGTGAACCAGGTCGCAAAGACAACGAGGAACGCAGTGCCACATGGGCAAAACGTGATGCAGAAAATGTCGAGCTCGGTATCGACTACACAAAATGTGTTTCTGCCGGCATCAACGCAACTAAAAATCACAAACTAGGTGACATCCCTCTTTCATGGAGCTACACAATTGGACTACTCCTTGATCTTGACCTTAAAGGACTCGGTGGAACCCAAGAGGAGTTTGCTGAAAGTACCGAGCTGGTCTGGCAAGAATATCAGCATTTTGTTGATCGCCCCCGCTTTAACGAAGGACGACGTGCATGGGCGCAACAGTTCCTCGATGGTCGAAAACGCATTTTCCAGACAAAATACCTTGCACACCTTGAACCATGGGCGATCATCAACATGACTCGTCTCGCTCGAGGATGAGCACACAAAACGCGGTCCACTGGACCGCGTTTTTTTCTGCATATGTGCGTATAAACTTGAAATCTAGTACATCCCTCCTCCCATTCCGCCCATACCTCCCATTCCTGACATGTCAGGCATTGCTGGTTTGTCATCTTCTGGTTCATCAGCGATAGCACATTCACTTGTGAGGAGAATCGCAGCTGCTGAAACAGCATTTTGTACACCCGCACGCTCCACTTTCACCGGGTCGATAATACCAGCCTTAATCATATCTTCCACCATCTCACCCTTAGCAGCGTCATACCCCGCATTGCCACCCATATCTTTCACCTTTTGTACGATAACCGCACCCTCATCACGGCCGGAGTTATCTACAATTTGGCGAAGTGGCATCTCAAGTGCCTTGAGAACAATGCTGTATCCGACAAGTTCTTCTCGGCCCAAGTTTTTCTTAGAGAGAACCTCCTTTTCGACGAATGCTGCAGCTTTTGCAAGGCTTGTTCCACCTCCTGAAACAATACCTTCATCAATTGCAGCTTTTGTTGCATTGACTGCATCTTCAATCTTTAGCTTGAGATATTTCATCTCAGCTTCAGTTGCGGCACCAACACGAATAACTCCGACACCACCACTCATCTTTGCAATTCGTTCTTCAATTTTTTCCTTATCGAATTTTGAGCTTGTTTGTTCGAGCTGAATTCGGAGCGCTGATACTCTTGCGTCTATAGCATCTTTCGTACCCTCACCACTCACAATAAGCGTATTATCTTTTGTTGAAACCACACGTCCTGCCTTACCAAGCTGCGACACTTCAACGTCTTCAAGCTTCATACCCAACTCCTCAGAAATAAACTCAGCACCTGTTGTGATAGCAATGTCTTGCAATATTTCTTTTTTTCGGTCGCCATATCCAGGCGCTTTGATAGCAAGCACCGAGAAGCCGCCCTTAAGTTTATTTACTACAAAAGTAGTGAGCGCTTCTCCTTCGATGTCGTCAGCAATGATGACAAGCTCTTTTTTTCCAGCTTGTGCAATCTTTTCCAAAAGTGGAAGAATTTCTTGGACTGAGGAAACTTTTTTATCAGTTATGAGAATTTGCGCATCTTTGTACTCTGCTTCCATTCGTTCTGGATTTGTCACCATATATGGAGATACATATCCTCTGTCAAACTCCATCCCTTCCGTAAGTTCAGTTTCAATGCCAAATGACTGACTTTCTTCCACAGTAACTACACCATCCTTCCCCACCTTTTCGATAGTTTCAGCGATTTTTTCACCAATTTCGGCATTCTCAGCTGAAATAGTTGCAACTTGCTTAATCTCTTCAGTAGTTGAGATTTGTGTTGCTTGCTGATGAAGTGCTTTTACAACGTCTTCAGCCGCATGCTCCATACCATGACGTACCGCCATAGAATTTAAGCCCATTGTTGTCTGCTTAAGACCTTCTCGAACGAGAGCCTGCATCAACACTGTCGCTGTTGTAGTTCCGTCTCCTGCAGTTTCATTTGTTTTATTCGCTACCTCTTTTACAAGTTCAGCACCCATGTTTTCAAACTTGTCTTTGAGTGTAATCTCTTTTGCGATTGAAACACCGTCGTTCGTAATTGTCGGACCACCATATCCTTTATCGAGGATGACATTACGTCCTCTCGGTCCAAGCGTAACCTTTACCGCATTTGCAACTGTATCTACACCTTTCTGCAGCTTTTTCTTTACATCTTCTCCAAAAATTACTTCTTTTGACATATGTATATATTGTTATTGATAATTCATTTAGACATTACATAGCACCGATGATTTGCACTAGGAAAGGTTCAAATCGCTGGCGTAAATTCGCAATAGTTGACTTCTCTTTGTTTGCTCATTTAACTTCTTTTGCCATACATTCGTTTATGTAAGCACTGCTAAAATACTAGCCTCTCCAACAATAAAGTAGTTTTTATCGTCTGATTTAATTTCATCAAATCCATATTTAGAAAATACTACTTTATCTCCAACCTTTACATCCATGGGGATTCTTTTTTCACCATCTTCGTCCCACTTACCTTCCCCTACAGCTACCACAATACCTTGTTCTGGCTTTTCTTTCTTTGCTGAATCAGGAATGATAATGCCTGAAGCAGAAACAGTACCTGCTTCTTCATCAGTAAGTGGCCGAACAACAGCACGATCCCCAAGTGGCCTTATATTAACTTCTGACATATATCTTAGTTAGTTAGTTATTCTTAAAATAAGTTAAAATTCCAATAGCGGGACACAACCTAAGGTTTCCCCGTCTACGCGTGTCATTATACTGGAGCTAAATGTGATTGCAATATTATTGATTTTCGTGCACAGTAAGCTGCACCAAACCCACGAGATAGTGGGTTAGCAACGGGAGGACACCGTGAATCCAATAATAGTACTCTATAGTTCTTTGCAAGAAGAAATTCAAAAAGTAGCTACTGAACTGGGCACACAAATAGTGTTTGAAGAGCACCCAAACCAAACAGTGTTAGGCTGCGACGTATTTGACGTTAGCCTAGAGGAACGAGTTTTTGTACTCTCTATCTACCTCCGAGAGGGTGTGGATGGCAACACAGAGTTAGCAACCTACACGCGGGCGAACATTGAAACATACGACCCGGATAATCTTTACTGGATTCTATTTGATCTAGATCAGGTGCATATAGATGAATATGTATTAGAGGCTCTGGTTTTGACAGAAGCACTGTTGAATTGATACAGTCACCAAACACCAAATTGTCGGCGACCACAATCGCCGGCTTTTCTTTTTCAGCACCCAGACTATTGCCACCAGCAAGACTTTCTGATAGTATCTTCTCACATGGAATTCATACAGTCAGTGGTGCTTCCGGTACTACCATTTGTACAGATCATTCTCTCCATCCTACTAGTAGCTGCAATACTTTTACAGCAACGCGGATCGAGCCTTGGTGGTGCTTTCGGAGGCGATAACTTTAGTGCAACATTTCACAAACGGCGTGGATCTGAGCTTTTCCTATTCCGATTTACCGTAATTGTCGCAACTCTCTTTGTTTTGTCTGCGCTCACCACTGTTGTCTTTTAAGGATTAAATTGAAATTTCTAATTTAATTTAAAGTATTACATAGTAATTGGAGTTTATTTTTTGTGAGCGATACGCTCTCTATAATCCTTCATGGAACCAACACATACTAAAAAAAGCTTGTTTGATAGATATTTTTTATTTATCGACCGGAGAGGAGTCAGCGACATGATTCTTTTTCATGTCGCACTTATTGCAGTACTTAGTACAGCACTATATGCGGGACTTATCTACAATACACATTTCCTAACCTCAGTTCCTACAAGTGGTGGGACTTTCGTAGAAGGAATTGTGGGCACACCAAGATTTGTGAACCCTGTCTTAGCCATTACACGCGCAGACCATGACATGGCTGCACTTACCTATAGTGGCTTAATGAAAATTGACAAGGATGGCAACCTCATCAATGATATAGCAGAAAAAATTGAGATTTCTGAAGATGGCCGAACTTATCACATCACACTCAAACAAGATGTCACCTTCCACGATGGGAGCGGTCTTACTGCCAAAGATATTTCATACACAGTTGCGCTAATTCAAAATCCTGACCTCAAAAGTCCACTTCGTGGTAATTGGGAAGGTGTTCTCACTGAGGAACTTGGTGACTTTGAAATGAACATCGTACTCAAAGAAGCATACTCGCCCTTCATCGAAAACTTTACGGTTGGCATTTTGCCTCGAGCGATATGGGGTGAACTTCCGATTGAGCAACTCCCGTTCAGTCAACACAACACTGAACCAATAGGTTCAGGTCCTTACAAAATTTCTGATGTACTCCGAAATAAATCTGGCTTGATTAATGCATACAAACTTGAAGCATTCTCTGCAAGCAACCAAAATCCAAACATAGAAACAATTGTCTTCAATTTTTATCAAAATGAAGAAGCGCTTCTAGAAGCACTTAATAAAGAAGAGATAGCAGGAACACCGAGCTTTACCTCCGCACAACTAGCTCAAGTTGACACAAACATGTATAACATTGTCGAAAGTCCGCTACCTCGCACATTTGCAATTTACTTTAACCAGAATAAATCAATTGCACTTCGTGATATCGCAGCGAGAAAAGCACTTGCTGCTGCCATAGACAGAGATGACTTAATCAATACAGTACTTGGTGGATTCGGTATCCCCACCAGAACACCTGTGCCAAGTGGATTTGTTCCGGTAGAATCAGCTAGTTCTTCTGCAACAGAAGTTACTATGCGACCAGAAACAATTCTAGTTGAAGGAGGGTGGCAAAAAAATTCAGACGGTAAATGGGAAAAAGATATAAATGATGAAACTACGATACTTTCATTTACTGTAACCACTTCAAATACTGAACTTTTTGACAACATCACTATATATATCGCAGAGCAATGGCGTGAACTTGGAGTTGAAGTAAATGTAGATCAATTTGAACAAGCTGACTTAGTACAAGGGATTATTCGCCCACGTGATTTTCAAGCACTTCTTTTTGGCGCAGACATAGGTAGATCAATTGACCTCTATCCATTCTGGCATTCGTCTCAAAAAGATGACCCTGGTCTTAACATCGCTCAATATACGAACATCGCGGCTGATGCACTTCTTGAAGACATCCGTACAGAATCGAGTGTGGAAGAGAGAAATGAAGCAATCTATCAATTTGAAGAAATCATTGCTGACGACGTACCTGCAATCTTTCTTTTTGTTCCAACTTTTGGCTATGTCATTGATAAAGATGTCAGCGTCGCACCCATCTCACGACTTAGTAAGCCGAGCGAGCGATTCGCAAATATAGCTTCATGGCACATACTGTCAAATAATCTTTGGCCAGTTTTTTCAAACGAATGAAACTCATTGAATTTTTATACTAATTAATAACATAACAATAGTAATAATCCATTATGGAAAATCAAAATAACAATAAAACAGAAGGGGCAACGTCAAGTCGCCCGCAAGCGAGCAACGCTCGATACCGAGGTGCCAATAGTCGCACACGCTCAGCAAGACCTGCAGTTGGTAGCACTCAAGGTAGTAGTAGCCGTACACCACAACGTCGAACGCCAAGCGCAACCGCGCCAGGTGGAAAAAAGCGACAAGGAGGACGAAATGGCAAGCGCCGAGGCAACAATAACAATCGTCGTAAGAGCATGACTAATCCTGCACTTCAGCACCGTATGGCTTTTGCTGATGACAGAGCGCCTGTCATCCCAGAAGTAACAGATGAGAACACGGTACGTGTGATTCCTATGTCTGGAGTCGAACAAATCGGACGAAACATGACAATCGTGGAAACTAAAGATGACATCATTATCTTTGATATCGGATTCCAGTTCGTATCACCTGAAGCAAACGCTCCTGGCATCAACTACATTTTGCCAAACACTCAGTACCTTGAGGAGCGAAAGCATAAAATTCGAGCCCTCGTTATCACTCATGGACACCTCGACCTCATTGGTGGCATTCCTTTTGTGATGGAGCGTATTGGCAACCCACCAGTCTACACACAGTATCTAACATCACTCATGGTGCTTAAGCGACAAGAAGAATTCCCTCACCTCGACCCTGTAGATATGCACGTAGTAAAAGAAGGTGATTCTTTTAAGGTTGGTTCAACTGAAATTAAAACATTCCCTGTTACACACTCTATTCCTGATGCTATGGGTGTATGTGTAAAAACAAAACACGGAGACGTCGTTATTACGGGAGACATCAAACTCACGCACAAAGATGGCGAGGTGATTGAAGAGGAACGGAAGGACTGGGAAGGTGTTGGTAAAGGAAACAACCTTCTCCTTGTCTGTGACTCTACAAACGCCGACCGAAGTGGCTGGTCAGCACCTGAAGGTGAGGTATTCACCAGTCTTGAAGAAATTATTGAAAACTCTACAGGACGACTCATCATCGGTACATTCGCATCTCAGTTTGAACGACTCATCAGTATCATCAAAGCATGTGAATCTCGAGGTAAAAAGGTAGTCATGGAAGGACGGTCAATCAAGACGAACATCGAGATTGCACTTACTGCAAAACTGCTTGAAGTAGACCCAAAGACATTTATCAATGCTGGAGATATGGGAGACTACCCTTCTGATCGCATTGTAGTACTTTCTACTGGTGCACAAGGTGAAGAGTTTGCTGCGCTTATGCGCATGGCAACAGACAAGCATAAATTTATCTCACTTACTGAACGAGATACGATTGTGCTTTCATCTTCAGTTATTCCTGGAAACGAAATTGCCGTACAGACACTTAAGGACAATCTCTACCGAAGGGACGTTCGTGTAATCAACTACCGCTCAGCAGCAGTTCACTCATCTGGTCACGGAAATGCTGGAGAACTTGTGTGGGTACATCAAGCGGTAAAGCCAAAGTTCCTTCTTCCAGTACACGGTCACCACTATCACCTCAAGAGTCACAAATATGCTGCAATTGAGAATGGCTTCCCTAAGGAAAATATCGTTGTGCCTGATAACGGAACCATCGTAGATATCACTAACGGGACTGAACTCGTTGTACAAAAAGTCAAAGCTCCAAGTGAACTCATCTATGTTGATGGATTTACTGTTGGTGCCCGTCAAGAAGTGGTACTTCGAGACCGACAATCACTAGCAGAAGATGGTATGTTCGTCATCATTGCGACAGTCAATACAAAGACTGGAAAGCTTCGAAAGTCACCGGACATAATTTCTAGAGGCTTTGTATACTTGCGCGAAAACCAACAGCTCCTTTCAGAAGCTCGAGTACTCATCAAACGGACAGTTGAGAAAAATACGGAGAGGATGCACCCTATCGATCTCGATATGGTCAAAGATGAACTTGCTGACACAGTAAGTGGATTCTTAATGCAAAAAACAAGCAAGTCCCCGATGGTGATTCCGGTACTTATTGGACTGTAAATATATAACGATAATTGACCAGGATGCAAAGCATCCTGGTCTTTTTCGTTTCCCCACAATCAGAAAATACGCACCGCACGAACTGCTACAATATACTCACTATGCCCGTCTATCGACGCCACCCTTTTACAAGCCGGAAATGCCCGCCAGCATTTTGGCTTATCTACTTACTTTCGGTACTTTTTAATTTTCACACCCTCCTTACCGCATATGCAAACTCCACCTACATGGAGCAATTTGCAAGCCCTGCTGCAATTGGTGCAATGTACACCATTGGTTCATCATTAGCAGTTTTTGGTTTTTTGTTTATTTCTGGCGTACTCCGACGAGTAGGAAATGTTCGACTGACTATCTGGCTTGCGATAATCGAAATTGTTGCGATAGTACTTGTAGGCTGCGCATTTTCTGCAGCAACTACTATTGTTGCTTTTGTTCTCTTACTTACTATTAATCCACTTTTGTATTTAAGTTTAGATATTTTTTCCGAAAGTCTTATTGGTGCCAATGAGTCAAAAACTGGCTCGCGGAGAGGTCTTGTATTAACACTCATGAGCTTCGCATCTGTGCTCGGTTCACTTTCACTTGCTGCAATCGTTGGCGATAATGACGCTAGTCTGTACAAAATATATTTTGTAGCAGCTGGTGTTTTTGTGTTTTTTATTGCTTTGGTGGTTATCCACTTCAAAGCTTTCAAAGATCCTGAATATAACGAGGTCAAAGTACTTTCTGCAATTCGCACGTTTTGGGAGAATCATGACCTGCGACTTGTCTTTCTTGCGTACTTCACTCTACAAATATTTTTTGCTTGGACAGTTGTCTATATTCCACTTTATTTAGCAACTGAAATAGGCTTTTCATGGCAAATCATAGGTAGCGTTATTGCTGTTGGACTTATGGCGTATGTTATTTTTGAGTACCCTGTGGGGTTTATCGCTGACAAATACATCGGCGAAAAAGAGATGATGGCTGTCGGCTTCCTGATCTTAGCTGTTAGTTCATCATGGATATCGTTTATGGCAACAGCACCAGTGCTTTCATGGATGATACTGATGTTTGTAATGCGCGTCGGAGCCTCACTTGTAGAAGCAACAAGTGAAAGTTACTTTTTCAAGCACACACAAGGAAGCGATGCAAATATCATTAGCTTCTTTCGACTCACCGGACCTCTAGGCATGATTTGTGGCTCACTTCTTGGGACCGTATCGCTCTTATACTTGCCATTTGAACTCATTTTTGTTGTACTTGGGTGCGTCATGGTTCCGGGCATCTTTTTTGCCTCACGATTGAACGATACAAAATAATATGTACAAACCACGTACCGAACAAACTGAAAACGCCTATAGTGCATTTAAGCAAAGCGGAGCACAGATAGATGTCTTTAATTTTGATAACGAAATAATAGTTCGAGAGTTCTCACATTGGATAATTATTAAAAATAGATTTCCATACGACAGGATGGCGCGAACGAACGATATGCTTGTGTCACGAAAGCCACTTCTAAGCCACTACAATGGCACTGACGAAGTGAAAGCTGAGTATCATAGTATTATCAACCTTCTAGCTGAAGAAGGCTTCTATGATGCGCTCATTGAGAATTTTCCCAAAGTGAAGTCAGTACAGACGTACGCACATACACATTTAGTGCAGTGGCACAACACAACGCCTCAGGTTGGCAATCTGTAGTATGTATGCACTTTTTCAACCATACGCTCCACAAGGAGCTTTTCTAATAGTGCGTCGATGCGTACATCTTCAAACGGTGAAAGTTTTTTATGTATCATCGAGCGGGTACCCCCCTTTTCTGCCAAACACTTGAGAATCGCGCCACGAATTTGTCTATCACTCCCCTGAAACACTGACTGCTTTACGTACACTTTGCTTCTGCTATTTGGATTGCCATGCTCCTTTTTGAGATATGAACCGTAGTCCATAAGTGCCCAGTACCACTCACGCGGATTTTTCAAATCCAGCGTCGCTTCTACGAGAGTCAAGATTTCTTTTTCACTCACGTCTGTTTTGTCACTAAAAAAATGATGTAGAAACACTGTCCGAATGTTTGTTTCTATAATGGGTACTGGCTTGTTGTATGCGAAAGCCATAACTGCACCGGCAGTATAAGGACCTATACCCGGAAGCTGCACAAGCTCTTCATATGTTCTGGGAAACCGACTACCATGCACAGAAACCACTACCTGAGCGCAGTGATGCAACATCTTAGCCCGCCTATTATATCCCAGACCTTGCCAAGCACGAAGAACCTCACCAAGTGGTGCTTCTGCTAATTCCCTAACTGTAGGGAATTGCAGTAGAAAAGCTGTATATTTGGGCACTACACGATCAACTTGTGTTTGTTGCAACATTATTTCTGAAAGTGCAATTCTGTACGCTATTTTTGTCTTCCTCCATGGTAAGTGTCGGCGGCCTACATTTTTATAAAAATTCTGCACGACACGTTTAAAATCTTTGATTTCTTTTTTTCCAAGAATGTGAGTTGTAGCAAAATGCATGCTACTCATAGACCGTATATTCTGCCTCAGAATACGCGTCAGGCTTTAATGGAATGATATATATGGCAACAATGTACAAAAGTATGCCGGGCATAAAACCTGTAACGATAAGAAGAAGTATGAACATAAGCCGCCATATAGTAGGATCGTGGTCAAAATGTTCAGCGATACCTGCAAGCACACCGGCGACCATGCGATTATCTTTAGTTCTATACAACTTTCTTTTCATATATCTAAATTTTAAAGCTCATAAATAACATCTTTGCGCTCAACCACAATCTTCCAATCCATGCGGGTTGCATACGTATACAGCTGTTTGTTTGGGTTAAAACAAATTGGGATGTTAACCAGATCAAGTAACGATATATCCCCCTCTGTATCCCCAACACCAATCGACCGCTCTTTTGTAACGTCTTCGATTTCAAATACTCTACGTACAATAGTAGCTTTATTTTCTATCAGATGAACGTCTACTGTTTCACCTGTAAACATATCTTGTGGACCAATTTCATATATCCGCCCATACACTTTGTCAAAGCCGTACGTTTTACAAAATTCATCAAGAATCGTTTTAGGAGATTGGGATATTGCAACAATATAATAGTTTTCTTTTTTTAAATCTTGGATGAGATCACGCGTATATCTGTACACATACTTACTTTGTTCTGCTACTACCGCGCGCCCGATGTCTGCAAGAACACCATAATGTACGCCTTTAATATTGCGGACGTAGACATCGATTACTTTTGCTATGTATTTTTCATATGTTCCTTCCCTATTGCGCCAAGATTGATGTGCTGCCATAAATTCCTTCTCCACTTGCTTTGGAAAAACTTCTGCAACAATCAAAGCCTCAACAAGCTGTATAAGCAAGCTTGAACGAAAAACAGTTCCGTCAATATCAAAAAAAGCTACTTTTTGCATATCTAAGTATCATTAGTCTATCAAAATCTTTACGCAACTTCTATAAAAACTGGTCGCAACTCTCTCCATTCTTCTTTCGATATAACTGATTCTGTATATTGCCCCTCTTGCATAAGTCCCACTCCTGAAATCTTAATACTTTCATCTGGAAATACTGCCTCTACAAAAACTACGTAGCCCAAGTCATCGATGACATACTCCATCACTGATTGTGTTTTAGGGGTGATACCCATATGTACCCCCGAACGACCACGAAGTATGTTTTGCCAAGTACCCATTGTCCGAGGTCGTGTTTCAGGCCAAGGTATAGAACGTCGATGTTGATGTAACATAAAACTGACATATTCAGCTGAAGTCAATGGGAGTTCAGCATGACCACAAAAAAACATATCATCGATAACAGCACGCAGTTTTTCTGTTTCTAGATTCTCTGCAGTATACACATTTCCAGAAACAAGGTTAGGTTGTATATCAGATATGCGGTCCTGAAGCACATCTTTAAGTATCCAGCCGTGCACTACACCCATGCGCACCTGTGCCCAACGTCCACCAAATTTAACAAGTTCAACGGTACTGCCGTATTGAAGCTTTTTGTAAGCGGTATCAAACGAAATCACCGGGTCAGTAAAAACAAACGAGTTTTGCTCACCAACATAATACTGCCTCCCATTTTCAAACACACCTTGAGCTATTCCAAATGTCGCAGCATCATCCAACAATAACGAGTGAGAAGACTTCTCAGTTCCTGGCAACACATAACTTTCTTGAGTGACAACCGCTGGAGACACCGAATGTGTTCTTAAAACCGAAATACCGCCAAACAACGATTCTTTTGCAAAGCGGAATAAATCATCAATAACTGCCAACAGTACCTGCATAATCACTACATTTTAGCATTTTTAGTACTATTTTGCTTTTGGCCAGATACTATTTGCGGCGGGATATATTGATGTAAGTGGATGGTTTTTGCAATCGTGCGCTCGTGCTGGACAATAATCTCTTCCGTAGTGCACAAGACGATGGTTAAAACCCCACCATTCTGACTGCGGCATTATCTGCATAAGGTCACGTTCAATTCGGACGGGATCAGTATAATCACTTAAGTCAAACCGTATGGCAAAACGTCGCACATGTGTATCAACAGCAATACCTTCCGTCACTCCATAAAGTGTCGAAAGTACTACATTGGCAGTTTTTCGAGCGACACCTGGAATAAAGATCATTTCGTCAAGCGTTCTCGGGAGCTTCCCTTTGAAAGTGCCTAACACCATTTTTGCAGCAGCAATTACATTTTTTGCTTTATTGCGATAAAAGCCACACTGGAATACATCTTTTTCCATTTCTATTTGCGATGCATTTGCATAGTCACTTATTGTCCTATACTTTTTAAACAACTTTTCTGTGACTTTATTGACACGCCCATCAGTACACTGTGCTGAAAGCTGCACAGCTACCAGACACTCAAAATCATTTGAAAAATGCAATGCTATTTTTGCTTCAGGGTAAAGTTCTCGCAATGATACATTCATCTTCAAAACTCGTTCTGTTCGAATTTTTACTTTATTTGGCGCCATATATAGCCACTACTTTATGTTGTTATAGATTGCAATCGCACACCCTCCAACAGTAAGTGACAGGACGGCAATTGCCACAAGAGGACCGAGTACAGGTATGAGGATAGAAACATGGAAAACTACACCACCAAGGAGTATCCATTGTAAAGAAATCTGCATTTGCTTAGTAACTATTTTGGCAAGACAAGCTCCTACAAAAATACTTGAGAGTGCAAAACCTAACGCATATAACACAAGCGTAACTCCAATACCCAATATACCCAGCAACATACCAAGTACAGTCGCAAAAAGCATTATAGACAGAAGCGGACAGAGTAATAGTGTAGCCAATCCAACAAAACCAGCTTTAACAAATGACTTTTCAATTATAGCGAAAAGATACTGTAATTGATTTTTGAAAAGCAGATATAAGGTAAGCGCTGCAAATAAAGAAATGAAGAAAGGCGTAACGAGCGAACGCAATGTATCACGAGAATCAAGTTGGATACCTGGGATCTTAGTCACGTCACCACCAATAACGGCTTCTTGGGCCCTGTTCAGATCCACAAGACTTGTATACCGAACATCGCCTGCAATATCAGAGCGGCCACCAATAGTTAGACCGTTTGCAGCCTCAACATCAACGTCACCTTTCACTACAGCATCAATCCTCATACGCTCTGCAGTGCCATACACTGAGCCCTCAATTGTCCCATTTATTTCAGCATCTCCTCCATAAAAAACAACATCGCCTGCTATCGTCGCAGTTGAAAGTATTTTCAAAATGCCACTTATAACAAATACATCTCCTCCAACATTGTCATCAATGATAGTCTCTCCAGAAATAATGCGGACATCATCAGTCACTGATGCGTTAATATTTGCAATACCAGCAATAGCACCAAAATCTTTGTCAATTAATCCATTTACAGTAATATTTCCGCCAAAGGCATACATATCCTCTGTGACGTGCCCAGACATAACAGTCGTTCCAAAAGGACCTACAGAAACGTAATAATCCCCCTCAACTATCTGATCGGAACCCACTGAAATTTTGTCGCCAGTACGCAAAACTGTTTCTGCATTTGCTAGAGTTGGAACACAAACGATAAGTGCTACCAAAAAAATAATATATCTATACATACTTAGTTATTGTGCTCTTTATTGTTCTCATTGTCTACCATTTTAGCCACCACAGCTTCCTCTTTTTGATGTTTTTCATCCTCTTGACGAATAGTTGATTCAGCTATATTTTGCTTCTCATAAAGATTCATAAGTGAAAAAGTAATCATAGCTGCAAACACAATCCCAATAAGGTTCACGAGCAACATCTGAGTAGAACCAGCGATAATTGCAACATCATGCATTGCTAGACCAATACCCACTACTGCAAGTGGTGGAATAAGGGCAACTGAAATTGCGATACCTGGAAGCGTTTCGCTCCACTCAGGTTGTGCAAGCGCAAATGAAACTGCTGCCCCAGCAAATACTGCAACGAAAAAGTAGATAAGAGAAGGCTCTGTTCGCAGGAGAATTTCATGAGTAACCGTGCCATCTCCAAAAAATAAAGCTCCAAAAAAAGATAATCCGAGTCCCATACCCATTGCTTTTGCAAGGGTGAGCATAGAGCGTGAAAGCACTTCCCCATTTGACATGACAAAACCCATCGCAATACCAAGAATGGGGTAAAGCAATGGCGCAATAAGCATACTACCAATAACGATAGACGGACTGTCTGCCAGCAAGCCAAATGTTGCCATAAGGACCGAGAGTCCGGTTAAATATAGAAAATCAAAATTTGGTGTACTGCTTTGCATGAGCTTGCGGACGACAGCTGCCTTATCTTTCTCTTGTATAGCTCGAAAACGGGCAAAAAAAATCATATGTGGAAAATATTAGTAATTACGTAACAGTATACCGTTAAATGGGCTTAAAATCATCATATCAATACTACTCTTTCGCACATCCTAAAATTGATAACCCTTCCAGTATCCCAGGAGCGTCTCCTTCAAAAATTTCGTAGGTACGCTCGATGCCAAGCTTGGCCTCCACACACACAGCCATGCCATCAGTAATGACAAAGGTTTCAACGTTAATCCCTGCAGTCGAGAGTGCGGACTTTTGAGTATCTGACAATGGGATAGAGCTAAGTGGAATGCCTTGAACTGGAATAGCAACTGATGTGGATTCTGCAATACTTTGAGTATCAGAGTCCCGAGCATAACTCGCAGCTTCACCCATTTGAACCGCATTTGTTTCTAAGTGTATGAACGTAGGCAAAGTAGGAGCCTCGGCGTTTACATCAAACAGTATATACGCTAACAATGACGCGAACAAAATTAACAATACACTAACTGTCCCCCACAAAAGTAATTTGTACATTTTCTTCATAGTAGCAAATTTAACAACGATAGTTCAACATGTAGTATGTTAAATGCGAATTCAAATTTTACCTATACTTATCCTAACTTTTTATATAATGTACCAGTCCCAGCAAGGATACTGACACCGACCACGAGCATGAGTAACGGGTACTTATATAGATATGGAACATTCTCAATAACTCGTTCAATTGCTAGCAAGGTGACCAATACTCCGACAGTCACAAGAAGAACAAATACTACAGGGAATCTTTTAAATAATGACTTTCGCACTAGTGCGCTGACGGACTCGACTTATTTTCTACAATTTTAACACCATCTTCAGCAGCGCTAAATATTTTCTCAACCAGAGCTGTAACTTTTTTATCCATATTTATTTATTAAATACTTCCAATCCTTTATCCCACATTTCTGAGTGTCCATTAATTTTTAACCAATACCACCATTCTGCACCCCATAAATATTGTTTTTCAAAACGTGTTCTTTCTGCATACTGAAGTATATCTTCAAGCTTTGTCACATCCATGCGGGCATACTGTGTCTCAATAGGGACATCAGTAATCGGTTCTAACAGCCACGGCTCGGCTGAAAGTTCAATAAGTATAGTTTCACGGTCACCATATAGAGACTTCATGAAATTTTCTTTCATGCGGTAAAACCATGCTGGGATAATCGTTCTGAATTGCCCAAGCTCGGGATTCCAAAAATGAATGTACACACTTGTACCGAACACATCACCGTATTTATATGCGCCACGCCATGTCCCAAGATTTCCACTATCAGTCACCAAGAATGGGCGCGCATCGTCAAGAGTTCTAAAATGTGCAACTTCACGCGCGAAAAAATTTTCATCAAAAGTACCACAGTGGTCCTTAGCAAACACTTCTAGGAAAGGTTCATTTTCAATCTGCCAGTATTTGATTGCCGGACTTTCTTTATATCTATTAAAAACCACGGTGACGTAGTCCAGAATTTTTTCTTGTTGCTCTTTCCACTCAAGCTCTTTTGCCCACTCAGGAACGTGACATTCTGGCCAACGAGGCAGCCTCCTGCCTACTGCCAAAATAACTTCTATATTTTCTTCTTCTGCACGTGCAATCTGATAGTCGAGCTCCTTAAAATTATATACTTCATAGAAAGGCTCAACCATTGGCCAATGTGCAGCAAGTCTAAGACGTTTTACACCCAAGTCAGTAATAATAGCTTCATACGTTTCCTTCCAGTCAAGCCCCAATTCTTCAGCATAAAATGTATTGAACGACATGCCGTATTGTATCTTTTCAGGTTTTGCTTTGTGAAGTAAAAGTAAAAAAACGATGCTAAGTAGCAACACTGACACAAGCACTACAATAAGAGCTATCTTCATTCTAATTCCCATTAAAGAAATAATATCACGAAGCCGATTGAAATGATGGCAACATATGCGGCTTTGCGAATAAGTGTTTTAAAGTCGAAGCGATTCTCACCTGCAGAAGAAGGAATAAATCTACCGACCACAAAGCTGATCAAAAGAATAAATACAAACTTTAGTGCATCAAGAGACTGCACCACAGAAACTTCTCCCATGTCTGTAGCTTTGAGCAACATAAACGCTGCAATACCTGCCAAAACCTTAGCGTGTAAAACCAAAATGCCTGTTTTAGCTGTAGTTTTTTTAGTTTGACTCACAATTTTTTCATAATATATTGGTACTAAAAGCAAAGAAAGAGCAAAAAAGAAAAACGCAACACGAGACCAGAAAAATCCATCATCAAAAGAAGTTTCAATGAACAGACCTTTCATTGCAATATTGTGTAGAGCAAAAAACAAACCGCCATGCACTGTGTAAAGAAGTATGTTGCGAGTAAATTGAACTTGTGAAACAAGAAATGTACCAACCACCAAGAGCGTTATCCCCCAAATGAAGTTAGGAGTTAGATTGTTGCCAAAAAATAAAAAAGAGATCCCAAAGGACGACATCGCTGCAACAGCCCCAATGACTGGCAAAACATCAGAAGCATCAGCATCTTGGAGTGCATTATATAGCGACACCAATGCCATAAAAAATGTGTACGCAGCAAGAAAGGCCATCCCCACAACCTGCAGCGTAGGTGTTTGTACATTAGTAAAGCTCGGGAAACCTATTGATTCCAATCCAGGTATAAAGCCAGCAAAAAAAACTAGGACCCATGATCCGGTTATAAGACATGAGTAAAATGCATACACAAACGGCCGAGGTAGTGCATTCTCATCAGTCACAAGGTACTTATCAATAACAGCAACAATTGCATTTATAAATTGACCACCAGTAGCTAGAAGAATCCAAAGCATATATTAATATTATTTGATACTAGTATCTCATTAAAAGCAAAGTTTTCAGCACTTCTTATCCTCACATCAGAGCTTTCGATCAAGTGCGCTGGACGAATACTTCTCTATTAGTTTTTTGTATTCCCACGCTGAAGGACGAATTGTTCGCTTTAAAGTTTGGTAATCAATTTCCACCAAACCAAATTTCTTATCCACTCCCATTGCCCATTCATAATTATCTATCAACGACCAGTACATATGCCCGTGCACATCTACGCCATCCTCCATAGCTTTTGTCATCGATTGGACTTGCACAGAAAGATATTGAGCCCTTATATCATCGTCAGCATCAGCTATACCAGCCTCAGAAACAAAGATAGGCAGATTAAATTTTTTTAGAGTCATCAACGCACCATAAATGCCGCTCGGATACATTTTCCAGCCCATGTCAGTGAGCAAATAATCTTTGTTTTCGCCAAATTTAGTGTGTCTGTAGTAATTCAGTCCGATTTCATCTAAATGGCCAGCTATCCTCTTCATATATCTACCAGATTGAAGATACTGCATAACCGCAGCTTTCAATCGGTTGATCAACTTTTTATTTGAAGTAAACCAATGTACATGTTTAACGATACTAACTTTTGTATCTCTCCGAACTTTTTTAATTACATTGTATGCAGCAATATGAGATTTTACCAAATTCTTTTCAACCCTAAAGTAAAGAAATATATTTTTAAAACTTGGAGTTGCACCCACACGCGCAGTTGAACCATCATTTTTGCCAAGTGGAATATTTAATATCTTGCCTCTTTTAAATGGCGGCCACGCACCATATATCCAGCCATGGCTGGCCCAAACATTAGGCTCATTAATAGTTGAAAAATGTTCACACAAATCACCGAGCTTTTCGACTACATGACTTGCATACCGAGCAAACAATTCTGGAGAGTCCGGATGTTCAAAACCACCTTTTTCTGAAAACCAAATAGGTAGTGTGAAGTGCCAAAGTGTAATAAAGGGTGTAATGCCTCGCTTCTTAAGTGCTTTGAGTACGTCTCGATAATGTTCTATTTCCATTTCGTCAAAAATACCTTCACATGGCTCAATTCGTGCCCACTCAATAGAAAAACGGTGTGCATTATGTCCGAGTTCCTTTGCAATATCAAAATCTTCTTCATAACGATGGTAGTGATCAGCCAGCCTGCCTGCAAGAGGGACTTTACCTTGTTTTGCTGCAACAGCCCAGTCAGTATTCTCATTCCACCCTTCTACTTGGTATGAAGCAGTTGCTGCTCCCCAGTAAAAATTCTTAGGAAATTTCATACTGTATATTATAGCAAAACTATACTCATCAATATGACCGCTAGTATAAATAGTGCGTATTCAATGACAGAAATGAAATTTGGATTCTGATACACTTTGCCAATCCACTCGTCTATACCCCACTCTTGAATATAAGCTGGCAACTCTGTGTCCGACCAACTCACTAAAAACCGCAACTTGCGTTCATCTTCAGTCAACACGTCCCACCTCCCCTCCAAAACAAGCGAATGCTTAAGTCGATTAACACGCCTACCCAAAACCTTAAAGTAACGGTGTGAAAAAGGATACAATAACCGAAGTCCCCATCCCGTTCCATAAAGATCGTTTACGAGGTGTAAAATAATGGAAATAAATAGCACCCAACCCCAATAGCCAACATACAATGCTGCTAAAAAACTTAAAGGGATTGAAAAAAGTGGGAAGTGCAAAAAAGTACGATGATCAATTAGATTTTCTGCACTAGCAGATACACGTCCACGCCGCAATAATTCTGGCACAGCATCAATGTCTGGAAGATGAGAAAGTAAAAGCCCAATTGGAATATGCCACCAAAGTATTTCAGTTTGCGTGATTACACTCGCTAGAAGCAATGCGAATATCCCATTCGCCCAGTCAGCCAAAAGTGCCAGAATGTTTTTCATTATTCAATACTACTATACTTAAAACTATCAGGAGCAAGATATTCGAACCATTTTTGATATACCTCGGTCGTGGCCACTACATCACGAACATTGTAACGAGCAATATCACGAAATTTTTTTGCATGAAAAAGTTCAGAAACATCGTCACCAATGACTCCTCCAGTCTTGGGACTGTCGATGCCGTACGCTCTGCAAAATAAATGCAGCCCTGGTCTTCTCTGCATTGAGCCATAAAAAGTGAGTTGGTCACGCAAATCAATGTGTCGAGTTTCCGTTTGTTGATACAAATATCTACCTCGCATCAAATCCCTTGAAGGGATCACTTCATGTATCACAGAACGATGCAATATAAATGGCACATCAAACGCCCTTCCATTAAAAGTCACAAACGTGTCATACGATTTTGCACCTTCCCAAAAATCTTCAAGCATTTCCTTTTCAGAACGTTGTTTCAGCACGTACTCACCGTCATGTTCATCTTTTTCGTCACCCTCCCCTGTGTAGTACACAGCACCCTGCCTACGCTCCAAGTCATACAGTCCTATGGCAACAATACTACCTGTAAGAGGTGAAAACCCTAGACCTTCATGCAAGTCCTTAAGTAATGCTTCTTTTTCAATCTCAGTATGGGTCGAACGTTCTATCCATCTGGACAATGTTTGCTGTGTAGGAACGTCTAAGTCAGACCACTGTTCGCCAACTGTCTCAATGTCAAAAATGAGCGTTGCCATATGTTAAATGTTTTGAAAATCGTTTGGTTTAGCAATAAAACAATGTAAGACTTTATTTACTTCATCTGAAACAGCATAGCGATAACCTTCTGGACTTTCATAACCACCGCACTGATCTGTTTCTTTGCTGGTAGGTCCGTAAATGGGAATACCATCAAGAGCATACCCAATGAGCGTCTCCGAACCCGTCAAGCGATACAGTGTTGCATCACTATTAAACAGTAGTGAGCCCGCAGGCGTGACGCCCACAATTTCACTCTGTGGACAAGTAGGTACAGACTGTCTGACCGGAGAAAGTGGGAGTCGGAGTAGCAACTTACGTGTTATGGCTATTTCATTTTGAACACTTGTAGTCGAAGTCAGTATAGACTGCGAAATCGTGACATTTTGGGAAACTATACGAACTCCCTCACGAACTTCAACTGACACATCACTTAATGGCCAAAGTCTTGCGACAGAAATGCCAGTATCAGTTACAGAACACTCAATAGTGTCAGGAGTCTGTGTGCCACTAATTTCTGGTGAAGATTCCACACTCGGACTCGATTCTATAACTGAACCTTCAGCAAGCTTTGAGCGCAGATGCGTAATCGCATCCTGTCTATCACGAGTATTTATCTCAGAAACTGCCATATATGAAGTTTCACCAAGCTCAACCGTTGGCAACTTCTTAAACGACATATGATCACCAGTAATAACACGTACTGAAGTTGACCCCAATATAAGCAAACTTAAAAAAAGAATTGCTAGAATAAATAATAGTAAATCTCTGCTTCGAATCATATAGACATAATACCAAAGGGCGGCAAGCAACGCTTGCCGCCCTTTGGAACAACCGCATTACTTCTTCTTGCTAACTTTCTTCAACGGCACCTTTTTCACACTTTTTACAAAAGTAGTTTTAGGGGCAACTGACTGCGTCCGGCCGCTTGTAACCTTGACTTCTACCATCTGCTCTACACGCCTAATATCAGCAAGCAGCTTTGAACGTTCACTATTATATAAATATAGGTTAAAAACTGAACGACCGCCATGACTCGCAAAAACTGATTTATCACCTATTTTTTTATTTATATTCAGCTTGTGGAAAGATTCAAGTTGTTCAATTTTCTTAATACCTTTCATTTCAGTAATCACACCTTCCTTACTAGCAAACCACTTCATATAAGCAGCATAACCTTTGCACTTTTTTGGAATCACTGGTTTTTTAGGCATGCGAATCAAGATGTCGTTTGTAGTATGCTTGATGTCACAACTCAACTCATAAAGAATGTCACGTGCACCACCAATACGTGCACCAACCTCAACCACCTTCCAGTCTGAATCAACTTTCATCAGCTCAGTGTGAGCGCTTGTACTACGTAAGCCAAGTGCATGGATAGCATGTTCAGTGACAGTCTGAGCACGTTCGATAGTCTCTTTTTTCAACACAGTTGGTGTTACTTGCAAATAGCCATAAAAATCCTTATGTCCAATATCTCGTCCCGTTTTTACCCGTACTAACGGACAGTGGTATATATGCCCACGAGAATCAACATAACTATCAACTGAATACATATCACCCTCCATGAACTGTTCAGCAAGGATTTTTGGTGTTTCTAGCCTCCCGTCATTTTCATATGCTTTTTGAATTTTTCTAAAACCTACACCCAAAGCTTTTTGCAACTCATCTTCGTGATAACAAATCTGTACAAAAAGACTTCCCGCTAAATTAGTTGGCTTCACAATCATTGGAAAACCAACCTTTTCAACTATGCGAGTACGTTCGGCTTTGGTATTTTCTTTTATGATACTGAACTTTGGAGTAATAGAAGAATCATAAGCATTAAATCTCTTGCGCATTGCATATTTATCAGTTGCCCACTCCAAAGATTCTGTTGTAGGTGTGCGCAAGTAAGGTACATTTGGAATAATTTTGCCAAAGCGTGCCATATTTGCATCTCCCAGACAAGTAATTGCAATAAGACGATCCTGATAAGGTAAAAGTGCTTCGCTAATCATTTCGGGTCGAGAAAAATCAATAGCGATATACTCATCGCAATCATTAGCAGCCTCATTTAAAGGACGCTTTTTATCTGCAATCAAAAGGATGCGGTAGTCTTTGCTGTTTGCTTTTGCGTACTCGCGAATATTTGGGATAGCATTCCCAGATACCGACATAACATAAGCAATTGTGTCTTTTTTCTTCATGTGTAAGATTAAAATATAAACTGCGTTGCCGCATAATACCTGTGTAATTCAGTCATGTCTGATTTCAGCATCTAAAATCATACTATATAATGCGATTATGTCATCATTTCACAACATTACATCCAAAAAGCAATACTTGACAAAATTGTTGCACTCCTCATAAAGGACACATATATTTTCTAAAGAAGAAAATCTGACATAAGATTTTCGATCTCATTAAGCTGATGTCTTTTTTTTCATGAGATATTTAATCATTTCCTCGGCGATATCAATACCTGTAATTTCCTGTGTACAGGCAAAATCATTTGGAAAATTCACTTCAGCTATGTACGGCTTATCGTTTTCATCAAATAAGAGATCTACCCCTCCTGTTTCTGAACCATGTGCCCGTACCGCCTCCACACACATTTTTTGTATTTCTGGACTAAATGTTCTTGCTTCTCGTTTATTGTCTGCAAGTTTGCCTGCATTTGTTCTAAACTCATTTTCATTAGTGTAGGTGGTGTGACTAGCAACGACAGCATTGTCAACCACCACCATTCTCGCGTAATATTCATGTGGCACGTACTTTCTAAGTAACACTTGGGCTTGCTGGGAGCGTAAATAGTCTAATACTGATTTTAGGCTTTGCATAGAATCAATCCTCATCACACCGACTCCATTTGATCCTCCTACTGCCTTAACAATAATTGGGAACTCACCCAAAGCCTCAACTGCTCTCAGGATACCTTCATCTGATTTTGGCATAAACGGTACAGTTGGTATCACCGGCAAGCCTAACTTTTTATGTAGATAATAAGAACCACCGCGAATATTGAATGCAGCCGCCCAGTTGGTGTAAAAGTGCGAGCAGTTCTGACTAATTAACAGTCTTTCCAATAAACGAGCCTGCGGTCCAACTCTTGACCTATAAAGCATGTCATCTGCACCTAAATCTGATAGCGTGCTTGGATCTGTGGTTTGAACATCATAGGGAACATACTCAACTCCCAATTTTTCACAAGCAGACTTAAATAGTATTTCAACTGTAGGGGCCTTTTCGTTTGATGTTGATCCTGTAATTAAATGAAACTTCATACAAAATAACTAAATATAATTTAGCAAAAATATTGTTAATAATAAAACTCTTCTGAAAAGGCTAAGTAGCAGGTGACATCCTACTTATGTCTTTGATGTGTGTATAATACAATATTTGATGATAAATGTCAAATATTTATTGCTTTTTACTTGTAATATAGGCTTTTTGCACAAAATTAAGGAAACATGACTCAAAAACAAGCAGTGTGGACATATACATTAAAAACGATGTCCACTTAGGAAGTACCGTTTAAAAATAAATGTTGAAAAATAAAACTACACACCAAACTCCACAACTGGTTCATCTGGAGATACTTCTTTCCCATCGTCAGAGACGCCCAATGCCTGTTCGATTGCCATCTTAAAGTCTTCATATGTTTGGTATTGCATCCTTACGCCATTTAGCAAGAATGACGGAGTCCCCGTAAGACCAAGATCACGTGCTTCACGAAACTCACTTTCAATTTTATCTTTAATGAGGGAGGCGCCCATATGTCGCTTGAAAAGATCTACATCCAACTCTAAATCTTCAGCATATTGAACAAAGTGAGCTTGTGGATTTGTAGCTCGAGACCAAATTGATTGATTTTCAAAAAGTTTGTCATGCATTTCAAAAAACTTTCCCTGTTGGCCAGCAGCCTCTGCTGCCTTTGCAGCTGGAATAGCAAAAGGATGAATACTCACTAGCGGGAAATGTTTATATTCAAACGTAATCTGATCACCATATTCAGCTAAAATAGATTGTACAATTGGGAAAAACTGACCACAAGCTGGACATTGGAAATCACTGTACTCAGTGAGCGTAATCTTTGAGTCAGAACCTGATTTTGTATGTGCGCTAAGCACGACACCTTCGTTTGCTTGATTATTTGCAAAGTTTGAATACACAATTGATGCACCAATAAGTACAACGGCGATAACTGCAAAGGTCTTCCAAGTGAAGTTTTTCATATTATTTGTTAGATTTATTACGATAGACTATACCACGATGCGAATCTAGATTACACCGTAAGTTTTATCTCGCAAGTTCTTCTGAATAGTAATTAAGTAAAGCTGTAACACCTTGAAGATTTCTGTCCCACTCTACAGTCTCGTGCGTCTCAAGTTCAACTGTAATAGCCGGAATACCGAGTGAAGCGAGCCAACCTTCTGCATCTCCTGTCACTGGGTATGCGTCAAATGATTCCACTGAGTTGTAGTTCGCTGCAACGGCATATGCATTCATAACCGTTACTGTTTCAGGAAGTACACCTTCTTCACACTCAGATGCATACACTGTGTTCGCCTGACTATGCCAAAATACCACAGCATCTGGAGCATACACAGCGACAAAATCACGAAGTGCAACTGCTTCTGGTTCAGAAAATGCAGCATCACCCGCACTTACAACATTCCCTCGCCAGCTACTTTCTGATTGCCATTTACAATCAAAGTTTCGATTGAGATCAACCTCATTTGCATTAAAGCGAGCTGCAGCAAGTGAAGCTGGATCAGTCAGAACATCACTCGCATAGAAGCGCCCCTCTGTACCTGTAACATCAAATAAGCCATCTGGATTAAGTGAGGGAATGATACTGACAGTCAAATCTGAAGGAACAGCCTCAATATTTGCAGTGAAATAGTCTATAAATCCATACGCTAACAAGACACTATTCCATTCATAGCCACCATGGACACCACCAACAAATAAAAGTTTTGTTGGGCCACTACCAAATGTGACAGCCTCAATTACGCGCCCTTCGACTGACGTTCCTATCCTTGTACGAACAGGAACTGGAGAAGTGTCGATGACAACTTCTGGCTCCTGCTCTACTACGACTGGCATTTCAGCATTCTGTACATTCAAGAGAGTGAACACAAAAATGCCAGCACCAAGAAGAATGAGGGCGAGCACTAATGCAATTACTTGCTTCCGGGAAATTGTAGACATTACTCAGCGTAGTGATTTAGTACAGCGTCAATCCCCTTTTTATTTTTTGTCCATTCTGTATTTTCATGATCGGTCATCAAAACACTGATAGCTGGAATATTTTCTTTTGCAAACCAGTTCACCATATCTCCTGTAATTTCGTAAAAATTGAACTCTTCGTATGCCTTATATCCAGCTGCTGACGCGTAGATATTTGTAAGAGCCTTTGTTTCAGTAGAAACACCATTTTGGCAACTTGAAGAAAACACTCCTCCGGCCGCACTGTACCAAACTACTGCTCCTGCAATATCGTGTGTATATACATAATCTCGAACAGCACTACTTTCTGGCTCAGAAAATGGCTTAGACCCACCACTTACCGTTTTACTCTGCCATGTACCTGAAGCTGCCCATTCACAGTCAAAGTTACGGTTTAAATCAACATTATTAGCATTAAATCGTCCCGCTGTTGTCACTGAGTGATCTGTTGGCGCATCCTTTACATCAAAACGCTCAGTTGTTCCGTACACCTTCTCAAGACCATCAGGATTAAGCACTGGTATCACCGTTACTTTAACATTGTTAGGAATCAAGCTTGGATTTTCCTCAAGGTAGTCCATGAGTTCGTAAGCCACCAAAACAGTATTACCAGAGTAGCCAGCATGTGTACCACCCACAAAGAGGAGTTCCGTATCTCCAGTACCGTAGTGATACGCAACAATATCATTTCCGTCAACCGATGCGCCGATAACTGTCTCCGGACCTTCTGCAAGTATTGCGTCTAGTGGCTCAGCCCCATCACCAATGCCATTATTAGGTTCAACCGGCATTTGTTCCTCGGGTGTATTTTCCTGAGGATTCACCACGACAGTATCTGAAGAACCTTTAAATAAAAGATACCCACCTATAGCAACTGCTAACACTACAATAGCTCCAATAACAATATTTATTTTCATATACATACATTATATCACAACCAGCAAAAAGGCCTCAAAAATGCAAAATGCTCTTAGAGGCCTTTGAAACAAAGACTTATTCAACAATGAATGCCCCGATCATGCCTTGAGCTCGGTGGCTTCCGACTGAACAATAGTACTCAAACGTACCTTTTTTATTTGCAACAAATGTTACTGAGGTTACCCCATCAGTCTGCACCCGCTCAGTAGCGGCATCAAATTCATCAACAACCCAGTCATGATAACCATCTGCACTAACAAAATTTACAGTCACTATATCGCCTTCTTTTACACGCATCTCTGTCACATCGAACGCAAAATTCACTCCAGAGACATCAAACGAAACAGATTTGTCAGCTTCAGAAATTGATACTTCCGAGGATATATTTGTTCGAGCTGTTGAATCGTCACTTCCGTTCTCCATACTCGAGGGATCCATTTGCGAGCCCGTCTCAACCTCACCTTGCCTCTCAGCAGTACGCAAGTCGCTATCTACTGCTTCCCCGCTAGATACTTTCGCATTTTCACTTCCTTTCGTTGCGTCTAGTGCCAAGTCTTTATTATTAGTAAACACCAAAACACCTGCTAGCACCACAATAACTACTGCACCTACTATCAAAATATTTTTCATATTCTAATAGTATACCAAATACTAACTGCTGTTGAATACACATATAAAAGTTTCCCATAAAATAGTTTTGTTATGACTGGCAATGAAAATAATGCGCAAAATTACTACAGACTTTACAAAAAAGCGCTTCACGTTCATAGTTAACCTAGGCAGCACACTTTGAAAGGTAACTGAAGATGGATGTAACTCTTGAGCAAATCGCAGAAACTCTCGAAGAAGTCCTTGAACTTCATGTTGAGCAAAAAGACAATTCCCTAACACTGCAATATTCATCTGATTCACAACAAGTTGTTGAAATATATTTCTTCCTCACTAATGCAAATCAGAAAAAAAGGAACGAATGCGAACAGCTAGTTTTTGAATTCCTATTCAACACAGATTTTGGAAAAAGGATGAATTTTGCAAGATACTCATTTGAAGATATTTGGTGTATCTGTGAGAAAATTCAGAAGAAGCAACTTCACTTTGGGAAACTGCAAGCTCGTTCCATCAACAGCCATGAGATAATCATGGTTTTGTATGGAGCAATACCTATCAACAAAGGAGTCATAGATGTTGAATACGAAACTTTTGGAAGAGGGGCTATAAGTAACGCAATACTTGAACTTTTTAATGAGTGGCGAGAAATTGAGCCATTCATAGCTGGAATCGAATCCGCAACAATTGACGTCATTACACACGAAGAAATCCTAGATAAGGCTGTGGGCAACTGTTAAAAAAGACCTTACCTCGCACCTCTTTAAATAGGTAGGTGCGTTTTTTATACAAAAAAAAACATCCAGCAGATTATTTTCTGCTGGATGTTTTCGCAATAGTGCCAAACTAACTTACTTTGAAGCTTTTTTACTTGCTTTCTTGACGATTTTTTTCGTTGCTTTCTTTGTGGCTTTTTTAGTTACCTTTTTAGTCGCTTTCTTTGTTACTTTTTTTGCAGGAGTTGCTTTAGTCACTTTATTCAAAACCTTTTTAAGTGCCGGCGTATCAACAATTTTTTTAGCATCACTGGTCTTTACCTTTGGTATTTTTTTCGGAAGCACTGCAGTTTCAGAATCGGCAACCATTTCTGTCTTTGAGCCAGGTTTTGTTGGCGGATTAAGCAGATCAAGAATTCGGTTCAGTCGAGATTCAATTGTTATAAGCTGACGCTTTACGTCTGCGAGCCCCCCATCATCTTGTCCACGCGACTTATCGTGACGCGGAGGTCGCTGATCTCGAGGTAGTTTTGTGTAGTCAGGTCGCTCATTTCGACCACCTCGACGGTCACCACCTCGGTCACCTCGTGATTCATCTTGATTCATCTTTCCGAAACAGGCACTACAGTACACTGGCTTGTCTCCACTTGGGCGAAACGGGACTTCACAGTCTTTGTGACATGCTGAACATGTTGCTGTAAACATTTCAGAAGCACGACCACCTCGGTCACGTCCTCCACCAAAATTTCCTCCATCTCGTTTATTCCCTCCAAATTTGTTGCCACCAAATTTTGAACGTCCACCCGAATCTCTGCTTCCTCTCTTAAATCCACCATCATTAAAGTTATTCATGTGGGGAACTATGTCACACTTTATTTGTTATAGCAAGCAATTATGATGTCGGCCATTCTAGCAAACATCGTTTTAAAATCCTCACTCAAAAGAAAAACGGTTGGAATCAACTGTCTTGAACAAACAAACTTATCTCTTTTTCATATTTTATCATAACCTGGCAGTTTTTCTAAAATAATTTCTTCACGGTGTGCATTTGAAAGTTCGGGATCTGACACATATTCCACTAATGAGCGAATGACTGACAAACTTCCTGCGAGTTCATCTTCATCCATATTATGCTCTGGCATTTCATCGTAATCACAACGAGCCTGAGACAATGCATCTTTCAGATTCTTTCTTTTATCAATATCTGTAACTAAGTCTTCTAATTCGAGTAAGCTACTATGTATGGGACCTACATATGTGTCTTGCATTCTAGCCTCGAATCCTTTTTCATTTAAGCCCCCAACATTAATTTTTTCTGATGACATATATCATATTCATAACACACTCGGAGCTCGAACTGTCTGAATCAGGTTTAAAAATATTGCTGACTGTCTGCGACTCGAACCGTCTCAGTCTCGAACTAAATATGGCTTAGAATATAGCTTTTAGTAAGAGTGCGCCGAACTCGCTTCGCGAGTAAAAATCAAAGGGTCAAAGTACCCAAGATTCAAAGAATCAAAGAAATTCAAAAAGAGATAAAAATCCTAAACCTCAACCTTGCGGAAACGGAACACAAACTCGCTGCCAGGACCCCACGCGTCACCGGGCCTAGCCCAACCGTAGTCGAGCCACAAACCGCCGTCGTACCGGTACAGGTTGAAGACGCTCGGGTTGCCACCCCGGTCCGTAATTTGCTTCATACCGATGCGGACATATTCTTCTCGGGGCTGGTCTTTGTATTTGAGGCGGTAATTCGGTCCAGTGTCGGGAGGACAGAGTTCCAATCTGAGCGCTTGCGCTCGCTCAAAAACCTGATCGGTGGTAGCACTCGCCTTGAACCCGAGATCAGCAACCGTGAGCCTGACGAGCTTCGCTTCTTCCCTGTTTGCCTGAACGGTGAAGTCGGGATTCTCCATCATGGACTTTGCGTAATCAGAAATATTGATTCCAGCCGTTTCCATTTCGGCAATAAGTTGCTCCTTGGACTTTCCTCCTATTTCCACACTATCTCTCCTAATTTTCTTCTCAGGGAATGCTGTGTACACATGCTCGAGGTTTTCAGGAAGTCTTTGGAAAATGCCAGGCTCAAGCTGACCGACATATACTTTTGTATTTTCAGTTATTTCATTTGGAGTGTTGGCGATTTGGTCTTTGGCACACTCAAAGATGACAAGCATGTCCTCTTCGACGTTGCGGTCATTGCGAAGCTCATTGATGCGGGGGTCTTTTTGGTATCCGAAACCTTCGATGTTTGAGTTGATTTCGTAGAGGAAAGAGAGGTCGTCTCTGGTGAAGGATTCGTCGTTCTCTTTTTTCTTCTCGAGTGAAGTGAGAATACGCATATCTTCGCTTTTCTTGCGGTAGGTATCCGCCTCACTTCCAAATTCTTTCAGCTTAGCGTCAAGAATATCAACCATATTCGGTTCGAGATTTTGTTTTGAATCAAAGACTCCTCGAGGGTCTTCAGCAATTTTATCTTGATCAGTCATGCGAATAGCAATACGCGGAATAGTCGGTTTTCCTGCTGAATCAAGTGTGTAGTACACATAAAAATCTCCGCCCTCAAGTTGGGTTTTTGCTGTCGGGTATCCTCTAGTGCACCAGGCAGTTCCCTTATTCTTTAATGACTTCCATAAGTCTTTCGGATCATCATTCTGATGATAGTGTATCCATTCACCTCGTGTCTCTGCTCGAAGTTCCGGTATAATTTCTCCTTGAGATTTAACACCCTCAACGTATTGCTTTGCAAATGAGAGTCTACTAAATGCATCGGCTTTCTGAGGTGTCCACATATCAGCTTCTGGGGTTTCGAATTCTTTTTGAGATTCACGAATGCGCTGTAAAACAGTATCGTCTTGTGCAGCAGTCATTATCTCTTCAACATACGCCAATGCTCCACGATCCACATCAGGGAAAAGTTTAAATGTTCCCTTAGAGCGCTTAGGAAATTCTTGTTTATCTTTATCGAATTCGCCGAGGTTCAAAATATTTCTGAAGGCATAGTAACGAAACCATGTAGGATAAGGTTCATTTGGATCAGATAAATAGTTAATCCACTGATCAAGGGAACTTTCAAGATCACCAACAGCTATCTCACCACGCTGTTCTAGCGCTTCGTCGGTATATTCAGCTTGAATCCCTATCTGACGTGCTGCACGTTGTTCTACTCGCGCAGCTCCTTGGGCCATCTGCTCTTTTTTTGTACGGACATATTCGTTAAGCACCATGTCACGTAAAAGAGCTGCGGCACGAGGTCGTTCAGTATGCTCTATATCCCCAACATCTTTTTTCTTTTGTTCTTTCTTTGGATCAAGAATTAAATTCTCTAAACGCCTAAGATATGCCTCGATGCGGTCTGATGGATCATTCGGGATTTTTTCATCACTCTGCCGTTCTTCTCGCTCCACAGCCCGATTCACCTCAGGAGGTGTTTGAAGTTCGGGGTTTTTTATATGAAGCGGATGTTTTTCCATAAATCCATTTTAGCAAAAATCATGGGTTTTCGCTATACTATTTTCAGATTGGTTTCATTGAACGGTTACGGCTTTTCAAGACCATTCCGACTCACATAGACTGAGAGCAGAGACGACTATGGTTTTCTCTGGAGGATTTATTCTGAGCCTAAAATGTGGTAAAGTAAAAATCTCTTAGCAAAACGCACTTGGCAACATTTGTTTGCTCGCGGCCTCAGGATACACTTCTGACAAAACTGGGAGTTAGCGACGGAGTGCTACGGTGCCGTCGTGATTAGCTGGAGAGCGCCTCAGTTTCAGCTGAGGCGTTTTTTCTTTGGCTGATCGGATGATGTTGAAATATTGTAAGTATGTAAAAAAAATAGCCCGCAGAACGAGTCAATGGGCTATTCTTACGGACAAACCTTTTTCTTAATTACAAATAGATTACAGGTGCATATTTTGCAAGACACCTAAACACCTCTTCATGAAGCTCAGGACGAATATATCCATACCGAGCAAAATGACAAGGATTTGCAATATACATATTTTTGCTAAATCCACGAGCATTCCCTGCGACCAACAAAGCCAACACATCCGTAGCAAATTCAGATGTAGAAAGTTCGTGCAAATCGCAATACATACGACCATGAGCCAGTTCGTGAGCAATAATATGCAACAAGCTATATCTTGGCATGCCGCATAATGAAATGCGAGATTGTTGGAAAAGTATAGTTCCTTGAACAGGTACTGGATTCATGCCGATATATTTTAGATGAAACGCTGCGAATGACTGAATACTCGCTGAATATCCAACACGTTTCACAAATTCAGTATTGAAACCATACACTTTAGCCATACAATCAACTGCCTTAGTAACTTTCTTTTCATCCAATGCCAAATTAATGGTGGTCTCGCTCAAAAAGAATGAACGACGAATACTAGAGTATGAAACACAAAGCTTCCTTACAATTGCATCAACCTCATCCCTTTGGATAGTTTTGCTGTCGTCAACAGCAACAACACCTATTTTAATCATCTAAGCCTCCTGTACATTTTTAAGAAAAATAACACACTAATTATGTGGTGTCAATTTGCTGGCTGGTTGGTACGATGGTGGAATTTTTATACTAAATTAGGTAAGAGATTTTTGTATCTCTTTAATAACATTTCTGCTCTTTCTATCAGTGTCCTCTCAATCAACATCGGATTACTTACATCGATATCTCCCCAATCTCGATAGAAACTAGCATCTTGTGTCACTTTAAGATCTTGTACGACTGGCTTTACCTCTTTCAAGTAACTAACCATAAATTCTTTTGCGGTTGCAATATCAACACCTGCTTCATAAGCAAGTTTTTGTATGCACTTCACTAACTTTTCTTGATCAAGGTGATTATATAATTGCAACCAACCATCTTTAGTTGGAGCGTCGTCTTTAGTAGGAAGTGCAAAGACCTCACACAATACTCTCACACACAAATCCTCAATCCAGGTTTCTTCTATGAGCACAGCTCCTGCAAACACTTCATTCTCGATTGAGCCAAATTCCAAATCCTGATTCAAGAAATCCCATAGTAAATCTTTAGTTTTTAAAAACTTAGGCCTAGATTCAGCCCTCTTTTGAGCAAGAGCATATTCGGTTTTTTCATCAAAAAGTTTTTTCTTGTCGCTAAAAAGAGAGTCGTACTCTCTTTTCTCTTCCTCTGATAAAAATTCATATGTTTCAACCAAATTATCCCACTGATAATCCATTGAAGTACCCCTAAACTTTGACCTCAAAAAACAAAGAAAATTGTTTGACCGCTCTTCAAACACTTTTGCGACCTCCTGTTTTATCACATCATTCTCCTCCCACGTTAAAGACACTTTAGTATAGCAGTCTACCAATGACTGAGCGATGGAAGCCCCTTCTGCATCCCAACGTTGATCAGCTCTTGAAGGACTAAATGATTTATAGCTGACATTAATACTCATTACTAAAGAGCATACAACATTAATATATTTTTTCTAGCTGGCAGTATGGTACGAAGTTGGAACTTTTTTAACCCATGTTCGTTAAAGCACGATAATTGATATGAGGACCAACTGTTTCAAAACATTTCAGTTCAGCGTGCCTATTTTTTAAATATGATTTATTACACTCTCTTTTAAGCTCTGTGATAATCAACTCGTATATTTCTTGGTTTGTTATATCAGAGGAAACCATAAGCTCTAGCAGTTTTCCCATATATGACCATTTTTTATTCTTTTGATTACGAACAAATCTTTTATTCATTATAAAAAAAGTTTCTGCCCTAATCTGGCTTGACATAGTATAAAGTCGAATCATCCCTACTAATTCACTATACATGTAGCTAGTAAAACTAGAAGCAAGGAAATTTTCTGCCTGCTTAAAATCCTTATCAGTCACCTCTTCAGACGGGTTCATCTGCTCTGCAAGTTTTATTACTTCTTTTATGCGTTCCTCCTCCCATTTTTTGAGTGAACATCTAAATACTGGAATATCAAAAAAATATTTTTCCATAAAGAAAATTTTATATTGTTAAAGGAAGGAAAAAATTCTCTTTTCCTTCGCACAAACCATACCAAAAAGGCACGACTGACAGGGTCATTTCTGCCGACACTTTTCTGTTCGCAAATCACTTCAGTAATTTTTCTGTCAACTCTTTTGTTTTTTTTGTAAAATCATCTCCTACCTGCACCCTCTCCAACCGCACACCAATTCGTTCATACAATTTATTCACAAACTCATCCCTTTTTTGCATCTTCTCACTATTGTGTGATTTCCCATCCAACTCAATAGCAAGAACAATCTTATTTTCCTGTACATCCCAAATAAGAAAATCGACATGCTTGGAACGAATTTTGTTCCACCATCCCTGGAACTCTTCTTTTGGAGCTGTCACTTCAATAAAATCTGCAAGACGTACTTTTGGAAACACCATATATCTTTTTGTATCTAGATGCTCCTGTAGGATGCGTAAAAATTCATGTTCTGAACGGGAGAATAAATATTTTTTTGCACGGTATGGTAATGGTTTTTCTTCTTCGGGTTGTGTGTTGAGTAGTTTAATAACTACCACTGCCCCACCAACAAGTATAACAAGGACAAAGACTGCGATATATAAGAAATCCATATATAGTTTTTAAATTGTAATGTGATAGTAGGTACAAAAAGCCCGCTACCAGGAGAGCCGAAGCTCCTATACGAGTTTCCCTGTATAACATGAGACACGCTCTGATAACGGGTTTTTCGTGTCCCTGTCCCCTGCTTTCTCCTGTCCCCTTTTCCAAAAATTAAAGCCATCTTAGGAAAGACAATTCCCTAAGATGGCTCGGTAGGACAGCATAAAAGATTAACTCCTTTTTTTACTCTCCAGCTTTTTTTCACGCACCTTTTTGAGAATATCATCCCTTATTTCGTCGGCGGACAACTTTTCTTTTATAAGAATAGTTGCCAGAAACGGCACCTTTTGTCGTGCCTCATACGCCCTCTGCGTATCCACGACTTTGACAAAGACGCCGCCGCCTCCAACAAAATCAATTTGGAAGTCATACCTTCCAGGTACCCAGATAATTCTGGCATACCCTTCATCTTCCGCAATTTCTTGCAGAAGATGAAGACAAAGATGTTTGCGATACGATGAACGGCCGGCACCAGTCGTTGCTTGATACCACCAAACAGGCACTGGGGTCGGGAAGGATTCTGGGTCGGAGATATCGATTCCAGACGTCACAGCCTGGATTGCATGTTCGACATCTTCGAGGTGAGTTGACATCCATTTAGATGACAACCTATCCTTCATAAAAGGATGCCCTGCTTCCTCAAACAATTCCAGTGCGCACAATTGCAGTACTTGCAACGGTGAGTCTTCCGGTGTGCTTTCTTTTCGCACACTCTTCCCTAGTGCAAAAAATGCGTCGGTTTCATTCGCGACACCAATCCCAAACTGAGAGTAAAGCAAGTCGCGCCCATCCTTTGCAAGACAGTGGCTCTTCCAAAGATAGCCTAGGCATATCTTGCTCATGATGTTGTCGAAGTTATATTCGAAGAGATTTTCCCCCATCTCATCAACTTCATCTGCTGCAGCAGCTATCAATACTTTTTTGCTCATCTTTTTATTTCCTCAGCCGCTTGACTTCAACGGAAATCCTTTTAAAGCCTACACGCAACTGCAGACCGCAGTCCTTTTTTCATGCCCGGACAGTAGGCTATTTCATGCACTTTCTATTGGCGGCATGTTTACCAGATTAATTTATAGCATATAAATTAATATATGTCAATATCTACATTTTTAAATTCTTCTTTGGGTATCTTGAATAAGCGATCGAAAGCATTCATTAGTAAACTCAATGTAATCAAGGAAATTGTGATAAAACCTTCCCATGTCGCAAGCCTATGTAAAAGAATTAATTTTTATTTCCATTTGCAGTCAACTAGGCGAGGTTAAGTTCAAATAGCCGGCGAAAGGTATTTTAAAACACACTAATTTTATAGCTTATAAGGTTTGCTGCCAGACAGGGGGACTCTCTCGTTACACGAGCAGTATACCTTTTGGACATATTCTCCTTTTAGTCGAATCTATCTCAAAAGCTTTTCGAGTCCCTGTCTGACTAGCAACAGCGATGACCCCAAACACATACGTGTTTGGGGTCAGCTGATTGCTGGGCGTCTGGGACGATGTTGGAACATTTACATGACAGACGAATATCTTTTTAGATATCGTCAGGAGAAATCTCACATCCACACACAGGACATTGATAGCCTTTTAGCAAACCTTTTGAACTCTCTTTTGTTTCTGTGAAGGAATGGTAAACCTCAACGACTACGTCTGTTTCCTCAAAGGATTCTGGTTCGACCAGTTGTTTACAATTTTTGCATGTATATTTTTCCATAAAGAAAATTTTATATTGTTAAAGGAAGGAAAAAAATTCTCTTTTCCTTCGCACAAACCATACCAAAAAGGCACGACTGACAGGGTCATTTCTGCCGACACTTTTCTGTTCGCAAATCACTTCAGTAATTTTTCTGTCAACTCTTTTGTTTTTTTTCTAAAATCATCTCCTCCACGCACTCGCTCCAACCGCACACCAATTCGTTCATACAATTTATTCACGAACGCATCCCGCTCCTGCATCTTCTCACTATTGTGTGATTTCCCATCAAGTTCAATAGCCAATGCAATCTTGTTTCCCCGCACATCCCAAATAAGGAAATCAATGTGCTTTGAACGTATCTTGTTCCACCATCCTTGATATTCTTCTTTTGACGCTGTTACTTCAATAAAGGTAAATGGGGACAGGGACAAGGTAAATGGCATAAATGGGGACAGGGACAATATTTATTCAATAACTGTGTTCTAATTTTTACGTGGTCTCCCCCTCTCTTTGTCAAGACAATTTGGTTTTATATATACAAAAAAATCCCTCGGGCGCGCGAAGCGTCCGAGGGACAAAGGGTTATACAGAAGTCATCCTGTAGTCTGTTTGACCACAAGAAGAATGCCGCCACTGGCCTTCCATACATGCGAATCGTTGTAGCGACGCAAACGAGCCGCAATCAGGCCGTCGCGCATAGAAATTTCAGCAACAAAGAATTCATTCATTTGCTCAAAGATAAAGAATAATCCATAATCTTCTTCTGAAAGCAGATTTCTGTTTGATACCACGAACTGATTGATTTGTCTCTGAGTGAGACAAATATTTTTGAGCTCATCGTAGCCAAACAAATTCTTGTACTCACCGTCACGAGTCACGGTGCGTACATCAACATTTATTATTTCGATACTGTCTTCGTAAACACGAACATAAACACGAACATCTGTACCCCAATCCTTAAAGTTGGGATCCAGATAGCCCGTATATATATTATGGGCCTTAGCAATAGTATACGGAACAAGAGACATTGTGAGAGACATTGTGTCCTGTACATATGAGAAATCAGGTTTCTCCTCCAAAATCTGCTGTAGTGTATCAGCGACAGATTCGGCATCACGGGTTCCGTCCACCACCATCATATTGATTTTTGCCTGAAGTTTATACAAGCGGTCTATTGCTTTTATGTCATTACTCATGACGTTTCTCCTTCAAGTGCCATTACTCATGGCGCTGCTAGCGGGCTCTCAAGATTTTGAGTTTACCATAGCTCCAAATCAACAACATTTGCGAAATTGAAGCTATAGTAAATATGAAAAGAACATAGTTTTATATATAACATATTTATGCTAAAAGTCAATTTTTTGCGCTGTTTTGCCGTATTATTTAACCGCTGCCTTTAATAGTTTTAATTTGCCTTAGTTTCATGAAATCTTATACTCAGCATTATACACAAAAGCACCCATAGGGTGCTTTTGTGTTCTGATTACCGCTCTCAGCAGGTGTGCAATGACTGAATAGTGCTATTTGTAGTTAAAGCTGAAGTTCTTATTTTACTTGGTATTTTAAGGGAAAGTTCGAGCCCATGGTGGGTGCGTACTTTTGACCTCTCTAATACGTTGCAATATAGACCTCGGTCGCTCTTACATGCTCGCTGGCGGTCTGGTACGATGTTGGAACTTTTTTAAGTAAAATAAACGGAGCCACCTGCTGAACAGGTGGCTCCTAAAATTTAGTCGCAAAGGCACATACCGCTCGGTTCATGAGTCAGAGTGCCCTTAGCGTAGGGTCCTTTCTTTTCGTAGACATAGCCTCGTTCTGACCACCACGCTATTGAGCGAGAAGTCATGTGATCATGCCAGTTACGGCGGCGATCTTCCCAGGCATCAAAGAACTTGTTCACGTCCCACGGAAATTGGGCGATAAAGGGTGGTTTGTTGGTCTTAGACCATTCTGCATACTCATGTTCGCAGAAGGCCTGATACTGAGGCATAAGCTGAACCGTAGCCTCAATTGCAACATCTAAATCCATCTTGCACTCCTGTGAACTATGCTAGGAGCATATTAAACCAATTTTAATTTAAAAGTCAAGTTTGCTGGCCGTCTGGGATGATGTTCGAACTTTTATAGGTTTAAATTATTACTAATCTTTAATATCTAAGCCCATAATACTAGCTAAATAAATTGCTTGGGCTGTAAAGACACTTTAAAATGTAGATGTGATAATGTATAGCGTATGAATATAGAAAATTTTGTACCATATCTTATGGTAAATGACGGAGTGAAGGCAGTAGATTTTTATTCAAAGGTATTTGAAACATCTCCCTTTGTACTTTTAAAAATGCCAGATGATCGAGTAATGCATTGTGAATTTAGAATTAACAATGCAAAATTTTTTTTAAGTGATGAAATACCTGAGCATGGAGGTTGCCCTAGCCCCAAAGCATTAGGGTCTACTACTGTAGTTACTCATATTTATGTTTCTGACTGCGATCTATTGACCGAGAGGATGAAAAATAATGGTGCAGAAATATTACTAGAACCAACTGATATGTTCTTTGGAGAACGATATGCCAAGGTAAGAGATCCTTTTGGTCATGAATGGGGTATTGGGCAAAAAATAAAAGAAATGAGTCCACAAGAAATAGAAGCTGCCGCAGAAGAATTATTTAAATAAAAAACAACTTACTTAGGTTGTTTTTTTATTTGCTGCCAGACAGGGACTCGAAACTTACAGTTTCAGTATACCTTTTGGACATATTCTCCTTTTAGTCGAATCTATCTCAAAAGCTTTT
>CAZYTF010000004.1:0-36888 GCA_964649535.1 uncultured Candidatus Saccharibacteria bacterium
TCGTATGAAAAGAAAAGTTAAAATTTGGTTACGAAATCACACGAAAGACATCTTAATAGATGGGCTGATTTTATTTTTTGTTCTTGGTTTAATGGGAACAGGTTTGGTTGTGTTGTGGATATCGACACTGGATATCCCCGACCTTTCCTCTTTTGAGCAACGTCGTATCCAACAATCTACAAAAATATATGACCGTACCGGCGAAATTCTTCTTTACGATCTCCATCAAGATGTTCGTCGAACAATAATTCCATTTGAGGATATTTCCTACAATATTAAAAATGCAACCGTGGCAATAGAAGACGATCAATTCTATAACCACCCGGGTGTAGATGTGATTGCTATCTTCCGCTCTATGGTAAACAACGTACTCAAAGGAGGCACCCCTTTTGAAGGAGCTGGTGGTTCTACGATCACCCAGCAAGTAATCAAAAACTCGATTCTTGAACAAGAAAAGAAACTCACGAGAAAAATCAAAGAAGCGATTCTTGCAATGAAGCTTGAGCACATACTCACCAAGGAAGAGATTCTTTCCCACTACCTCAATGAATCTCCATACGGAGGGACTATTTACGGTGTTGAGGAAGCGAGTCAAGCCTTCTTTGGTAAAAGTGCTAAAGATGTGACACTTCCAGAAGCGGCGTACATTGCTGCACTTCCACAAGCACCAACATATCTCTCACCTTATGGAAACAACCGTGACGAACTAGACAAAAGGGAACAACTTGTTCTTAAGCGAATGCTTATCAATGGGTTTATTACGCAAGAAGAATACGATGAAGCTGCTGCGACTGAGGTGGTATTCCTTTCGCAAGCAGTCACAGGTATCCGGGCACCACACTTTGTGATGTATGTACGAGAACAACTTGTTGATAAATATGGTGAAGAAGCACTCGCAGAAAAAGGAATGCGTGTTATCACCTCACTTGATTGGGAACTACAAGAGGAAGCTGAGCGAATTGTTGCAGAGAAAGCAGCTCACAACACCAAAACATTCAATGCCTCAAACGCGGGACTTGTTGCTGAAGATCCACAAACTGGAGACATCCTTGTCATGGTGGGGTCGCGTGATTATTTTGATACAGAAATAGACGGCAACTTCAACGTCACACTTGCACCTCGTCAACCAGGTTCCTCAATAAAACCAATTGTATATGCTTCGGCATTTTCTAACGGATACACCCCAGACACTGTTGTGTTTGATGTAAAAACACAGTTCAGTAGTGTTTGTGAACCAAGTAATATGGCAAACACAGACCCTTGCTACTCACCAAACAACTACAATGGGAAGTTTTTGGGACCAATTACTTTACGGAATGCACTCCCTCAATCACTCAACATTCCTGCAGTAAAGGTGTTGTATCTAACCGGACTAAAAAACGCAATCAAACTTGCTGGTGATATGGGAATCTCAACACTTGATGACCCAGACCGACTTGGACTCACACTTGTTCTTGGTGGTGGTGAAGTAAAACTTCTTGAACACACAGGAGCGTATGCAGTTTTTGCAAATGAGGGGGTACGCACAAAACAAAGAGCTATTTTGCGAGTTGAAGATTATTCTGGCAACATCATTGATGAAACACCAGTAGAAGAAACGCGTGTACTTGATCGTGAAGTTGCACTCCAGATTAGCGACATTCTTTCAGATAATGATGCTCGAGCGCCATTATGGGGATATAACTCACTTGTGTATTTCGCAAACAGAGATGTGGCAGCAAAATCAGGTAGTACCAACAACCTTCGTGATGCATGGATTATGGGATATACACCAAACCTTGCTGTTGGCGCATGGGTTGGCAACAACGATAACTCTGCAATGGGTGGTGGTCTTTCTGGACTTATTACAACACCTATGTGGAGAGCATTTATGGATGTGGCTTTGTTAAAAATTGAATCACAAAATTTTCCTGAACCAAAAGCAGCAGATTCAAACCTTAAAGCGGTACTACGTGGAGAAATCTTCGACCCCACATCACTTTTAGCAAACTTCCAATCAGGTAGCTCTACCCTCGATATTATCGGTGTAACCTCGGGAATTCATTCAATTTTATACTATGTTGATAAACGTAACCCGCAAGGACCATACCCTAGTAACCCTGCAAATGATTCACAGTATGCCAACTGGGAATATGGGGTGCAACTTTGGAAACAAGAACAATTTGGTGCCCTACTTGATGGTCCAGCTGATAACGAAAATTTAGGTAGAGAGGATTAGAGTATATTTGTTGGAGCACTCTTTTCACCCAACCTCCCTTTAAGATGATTGAGTATTTCTTTTTTCTTTAATTGTATCTCAGTCTTTAAAGGACCAGAAACACGCAGTGACAGTGTTCTGTTGCGCACTGAATACGTTACACCTGTTTTTGGCACTGAGAAGCCGTAGAGGTCCTCCACAACCTCACAGAAGGCACTTATCACACTACCTTGTGGCGCACGTAATTGATTTTTGTATTTATCGAAAAGACTTCCGAGATGTTTGATTCCTTCACCACGTGACATAGTATTTTTATATTAAAAGATGAATTGTTCGGGTTGTGCTTTTTTAAAAAGAGAGAGATTAACCCAAGAAACCTCTATACATTTTACTTTGTTTGAATTTTCCGATTCACTTAGCCAGAATTTGCTTATAGGCAAAACAAATTCTGGTATAAATTCACAACAGGCCTTTCAGGCCTTTGTTCATTTATTCATTGGCATCACGAGGTACCGAATTGTTTTATCATTCACTCCACTAATAACGAGTGGGCGCCCAATACCTGCAAAATGCATCACAATACTTTCATCAGTAATATGACCCAAACTTTCGGACAAATACCGTTGGTTGAAGTTTAGATTTAAATCCTCACCCTCAGATTGAGCTTTTACCGATTCTGTTGTTGTTCCTACCTCCCCACTATTTGCTGACACAGTGAGAGAATCATTAGTAACATGGAGACCAACTTGAAGAAATTTGTTAAGAAAGATATTTGTCTTCTTAAATGCGTTACCTAGATCATTTTTAAGCAAAATAGAGTGTGTAGTGTACTCCTTGGGAATAATCTGCTCATAGTCCGGAAATGAGCCTGTAGTGAGACGTGAGGTGATATACACACCATCATCAAACTGTAATGCACACTGGTTTTCATTCACCTTAAAAAGAGGGTCGCCATCGCGAACATCACAAACACGAGCGAGCTCTAAAGCATTTTTTTGTGGAATAAGAATTGGTTCGTTTAATATAAAGTTTTTTTGAGGAACTGTTTTTTCCATCAAACGAAATGAGTCCGTTGCAACAAAAGTGAGAGAATGTTCTTTCTTTTGTAAAACATGAACACTTCCAAGTTCTGGTTTAATTGAAGAAACACTTGCCGCAAATGAAGCTGTTTTAATACCAAGAGCAAAAAGTGAACTTTGAATTTTCTGACCTACATCTTCTATTTTAGGGATATGAGGAAACTCATCATAAGGAATTGATTTAATATGTGTCTCAGAACCGCTTCCTTCAACCACCAACACGTTTTCTTCAACACGAAGTGTTACCTCTTTTACTGACATATACTGAATAGTTTGTAGAAGTGTTGTTGCAGGAATAGCAATACTTCCCTCCTCTTCAACTTTAACAACAAGTGTTGTTTCTATACCGATCTCAAGATTAGTAGCTTTAAGTGTCAAAGTATCTTTATCAACTGCTAAAAGGATACATTGGAGTACTGGAAGTGTGACGTGTTTTGTACTTACTCTCCCTACTAATTCCAATCGGTCAAGTAGCTGTTCTCGTTCAATGGTTATGTGCATATGTATTTTTCTTTATCCTATTCTACTCCTTACTATTAGCTCTGTGGAAGTGTGGAAATCTCAAATCTGTGGCCTACTACCTACTTGGATTAGGTGGCCTTTTTTGTGTATAAAATGTATAGCTGATGTATGTCGGTGTGTGGAATTGTGTACAACTGTTTTTATTTCCAAAACTGTGGATTACTTACTCCTCCGCACACATGCTATGGACAGGTAGTATGTATTCTATACACCTATCCTCCACTTGGCCATACCCATGTTTTGTACACATATACACAGAGATATACACAGAGGCTTGTGTATAGAAAAATACTTCCCAATTTTGGGAAGTATTTTTTTATTTAAGGAGAAGTCGTATTTGTGTAATTTCTTCTTCAAGTTCAGGACTTGTCTTTACTTCATTTTTTATCTTTTCACAGGAGTGGATGACTGTTGTATGATCTCTCCCCCCAAGTTTTTGTCCAATAGCAGGATATGAAACCTGGAAATCTTCACGAAGTATATACATTATGAGTTGACGAGGCTTCACAATTTCTTTTCGGCGTGTCTTTTCGTAGATGGAAGCCGGCTCAACATCAAAATATCGAGCAACTTTATCAACAACATCAGAAACTGCGAGAGTTTTCCTTGGGCGAGTACTGTTTTTAATAATTTTCTTCACCTCTTCGAGTGTGACAGGTCGTCCAAGCAGTTGAGATTGGCACATAATAGTATTAAGTGCACCCTCAAGTTCACGAATATTTCCTTCAATAGTTTGTGCAAGGTGCTCAATAACATCTTCAGTGAGAGAAAGGCCATGCTGAGCGGTTTTAGCACGAAGGATTGCTGCTCGAGATTCCATATCGGGTGCAGGTATGTCGACAATCATTCCTTGAACAAATCTTGACTGCAACCTCTCCTCAAGTCCTGGGAGAAGTGTTGGGTGGACATCACTTGAGAACACAATTTGTTTATTATTGTCATGAAGCGCGTTGAAGAGATGAAAGAGTTCTTCTTGAGTCTTTTCTTTGTTTGCTAAAAACTGCACATCGTCCATGATAATTGCGTCATACTGACGGTATTTATCTTTAAAGTTGTTTGCGGTACCACTCTGTAGGCTGTTGAAATAGTCGACTGTGAAACGTTCACTGGTGACATAAAAAACCTTTTTGCCTGAGCGTTTTAGTTGGTTCCCCACTGCCTGAATAAGGTGGGTTTTACCATGGCCAGTTTTACCATAGATAAATAGTGGGTTGTATGCAATCCCAGGTTTTTCACTCACTGTTTTTGCTGCGGTGTGTGCAAGTGCATTGAAGGGTCCAATAACAAAAGTATCAAAAATATACTTTGGGTTTAGATTGTCACTTTTGTTTATGTAGTATTCCTCAAGCGGTAACGCTGCATTTACTGTTTGGTTGCGTGATGTCTCAGGTTTTTTGTCGTTTCTTTGTACAACAGCATATTCAATACTTCGTGCGTGTGGAGTAAGTTCTCGTAGTGTTTTGAGAATCATTGATTGAAATTTGTCTGAAAGCCAATCTTTCACAAACACACTCGGCACCCCTAGTGTGATTGTCCCATCTTCTAGAGAGATGATGTGTGTATCACGGAACCATGTTTTAAAGTTTGCTGGAGTAATTGAGAGCTCTATTGAGACAAGTGCATCATCCCACAACTTCTTCACATCGATTTGCTCGGTGTGGACAACGTTGTTAGTAGGGGGATGTGATAGTGGATTCATAGAGATGTAAAACTTGGAACCTTTAGCGTACGAAGCATTATACCTGTGTCTACAGAAGTGTAAACTTTTTTCTGATTCATGGTGGTTTTTACGAATCATTTTTTGTGCAACCTCCCCTGACTGTGTATAACCTGTGTACAACTTTTTATGCTCATTTAATACTAAATTTTCTAAGAATCATGAGAGTCCATTTTTAGGAATTGCAACTCTAAAAAACAAATTATTTTTTATGTAAGATGCTTGTAAAAGCGATAAAAGTAGTGTACAGTTCAGACCTGAAATTAATGCAAAACTAGATATATGCCAAAGCGAACATATCAACCAAGCCAAAAGAAGCGCATGACCACTCATGGTTTTTTAGCGCGTACAGCTACAAAGACTGGTGCACGAATAATTCAGGCACGAAGACGAAAGGGGCGGGCACAACTTGCGGTAAAGAAAAGTAAATAATATAAAGAAAAAACAGTGCCTGGCACTGTTTTTTCTTTAGGCTCTTAACATTTATATTGAGCAAGCTATACTATTAATTATGTTAAAGAAAAAAGAACGGTTAAGTCGAGCTGCATTTAACCACTTTTTTTCTATTGGAAAACGGCGGCACTCCTTCAACGTGCAGTTGCTCTATACCCCACACACTTCATTTCATGGATCGGTTGTTGTTGGGAAGAAAGTGTTTAAAAAAGCTGTTGATAGAAATGCGTTAAGAAGAAGTTTATATGGTGTCTTATATAGACACCATAAGGCGGCCGACTGCACTGGTGTATATATTCTTGTCGTGAAACCTTCAGCAAAAAACACCACATCTAAAAAACTCCTCACTGAAGTTGCGGAACTTCTATCAAAATAAACGTATTTAGACACACTTCCTTATTCACGGTACAATGGTCGCAATAACAATTAAACTTAGCCTACGACATGTTTGTATATATTTGGCACACCCTATTTTTTGACCCGGTATACAACTGCCTCATCTTCTTTATTGATGCTGTTCCTGGTGGTGATGTTGGCGTGGCGATTATTTTTACTACAATTACTGTAAAATTAATTCTCCTTCCACTTTCAATAAAGGCCGCAAAAACACAAACAGTTATGCGTGAAATTGAGCCTAAGCTTAAGAAACTTAAAGAAGATGTCGTAGACAAACAAGAGCAAGCAAAAGCAATGATGGGGCTCTACAAGGAAGCAGGCATCAACCCTTTTGCAAGTGTGGTACTCATGTTTCTTCAGATTCCGATTATCATATCGCTTTATATAGCAGTTTCTCGAGGTGGTGGAATCCCCCTCCCTGACATCAATGTTGCACTTTTATATAGTTTCATTCCCAACCCTGAGGTGATTACAACCGTATTTTTGGGGATGTTTGATATTTTAGATAAAAGTTTAATTCTTGCACTTTTGGCTGGTGGCGCACAGTTTATCCACGCGCAACTTTCTATCCCTAAATCTGCACCACGTGATCCTGATGCTCCACCAAGTATGAAGGATGATTTTGCTCGTAATATGCAACTACAAATGAAGTACGTGTTACCAGTTGTAATTACAGTTTTTGCCTACACCATCTCAGCATCAATTGCCCTATACTTCTTTGTGAGTAATGTCATGGCGATTGCACAAGAGTATATTGTGAAGCGGCATCGTGTGCAGGAGTAGCACTTCCTAAAACTTAAAGAGTGTACATCCAGAGAGTACTATCAGTTTTGTTTATGAAGAATAGTTTTTCTATATTTGGTCCTATAATCATGTCAGTAATATCGATTGATCGGCCGACGCTTTGTGTGGGATTTTCAATTTGAGTAGCTCTTTGTGTGACTGTGTTTATTAGCCAGATGCTGTCATTTGAAGAATATATGCCTTTATACCAGTTCTCTACATAGTCTGAATTTTGACTTAGTATCTCTGCCCCACACCAAATGATTGGATTATTATTTAAAGCTACACATTTTTCAGGGATGGCGAGTGTTGGGATTTTTTTAGCTACACCAGTTTCTTTTTCATATAACGTTGAACTATATTCGTCCAGACCTTCATTTGCGTAACTAAAAGCAAGGACGTCACCACTAATAAACGGAAGAAGTCCGTATGCACCAGGTCCGATTGGTGTGAGGGTGTTATTTTTAATTTCATATAAAAATCCCTCTAAATATTTTGTTGGTTTAGGATATCCATATATATGACCGTCACTCCAAACAATAGTTAGATTGGGAATATTTATAACGAAATCTTGTGTTTCTATTTGTGTTGCTACTTTGTGCGTGTAGCCAATAGTTTGCTCATTGTTGTTTCGAGTAAAGAGTATATCCACATTATCATGCATTGAAATATTTTGTGCATCACCTGGGAGTAGTGTTCTCTGGAGGTCAGTTTCTGAATTTTCTGGTATTTCGCCCACAAGCACTTTCCTGCCCTCTTCCTCTGTCGTGAGTACGACAACAGATAGGTCGGGAGAAAAAGTGGCGTCAATTGTGCGAGGAATGGTTGTTCCTGAAACCTGTGTCTGTGTGCCTGAGTTGAGGTTTACCTCAAAGATGTGTCCAGTCCCCCGCTCAACATAACGGAGTATTGTTTTAGAGCTTGTGGTTGCCACACCAAAGCCTGCAACAGGTACAACGGTGAGTTGTTGTAGTGGTATTCCATTTAAACTAAGTACAACATTTACACTCTCTTTTTCACTAAGGTTAATCTCCTCAGGTCGTTCTGCTGTATCTACAATGCCCAAATTAGAGAATACATCCCGAGTGTCTGTAGGCGCCCCGAACATAAAAAGAAATGCCCATACCCCGAACATAAAAAGGACAACGATAATTCCTACAGTAATAATAAGTGGTCTGTTCATGATGTTTCTTCGTTAGGTACAACACATACATATGAAAAGTTGCCATTAATGCCCCATTGTACCTCTACAACTTCATGTCCTGTTTCGACATTCTCAGACATTTCACATTCTTCAATGAAATCATCCTTCCATGTTTCCACGGCTAAATCTTCTCTCGGTTTCAGTACGCTCATAACCTTTATAAAGTCCCCTCTTGCTACTGCTGCATCAAGTGCTGCTTGTAGGACGCTGTCATTTCTTTCTGTGTCACTTTTTATAACACATGTGTATGTTTTACAAGTAGCGCCGATAGTATATTCCGTTGTAACAGCACCACCTGTATTAGGGTCGGTGCAGGCAGAAGCGAATTTGAGGGCTTCACTATCGGTCATTGATGTCCCACATTCAGTAAGCTTGTCACCGTAACGGGTCCCTAACGGGTTTTTTTCTACTTTTGCCTTCTCAAAATCAAATTCAGGAGCGTTGACAATTAGACTGAGCGAAGTGAGTTGTGGATTGATGGTGTTAAGGATTAAGAAAGCACCCAACACAATAAGTAGTCCCAAAAGTGCGCCCTGGATATCTTTTTTTGCCCCTGCTTTGTCAGTAACAATATCTGAAAGCATGTACTTTACCCCACCAAAAATAATTTTTACTACAGCTAAAAGTGCCGCTGCACTAATAGAGAGTGCATATAAAATTCTGATAAAGTCTTGGGTCGTATAACCGCCTTCTCCTTCTATAGCCACACCTTTTGGTAGTGGAAGTTCTACAAGTGATTTGTACACAGGGATGTCAGCAGCGCTCACAGGACTTGCTGAGATAATGAATCCCAACCCGATGACTAGTATGAAGCAGCTAGTGATGATGTATTTCATATTTAGTAGCTTACACTAAGATTAGTTTTTTCACTTTGTAAAAATTCACTCGTATTAAATAATTCAAATGAAATCTGTGCTGTGCCACTCGTTCCTTGTTTTTGGAGTGTTAACTCATAGGGATTCTCACTGACGTCAATTTTTTTACTATTTATTTTCCACCTAGTTTCAATTACATTTGAGTTTTTCTCTGTAAAATATGGTTCTGCACGCAATACTACTTCAGAGTCAAGAAATAAATAGCTGTCTCTAAGCGCAGTCGGCATTAGTCCACGAAGCGGGTTCGCTTCATAGATATATATTTCAGGGGTGGATATAGGAACACTGACTGCTTTCTCTGCAACAGTAATCCCATCGGTGTTTACCACCTCAACACTTACTGGGAGCTTCGTTTCAAAGTTGGGGCTGAACTGAATACGGCTACTACTTCGAGTGAGGTTTTGACTTTGTGTTTCACCATTTACTTTCCAGATGTATGAATATTTTCCGACTGGTTCTTGAGTTTCACTAAATACAAATGCCTGTGCCGCAATTGCTCCAGCACTCGAAGGCAGCGCTCGTCCTTTATAAAAATGTGGGACGTATGTGTCTGCAGAAATAATGATGTCTACCCGTAGCGGCGTAACCGTTTTTTGGATTTCTATAAATTGCCCATCTTGATTTTTTATTAACGCAGAGATGTTCGTACTTCCCCCAACTTTTGGTGCTGTGAATGAAATAGATTTTGCATCTTTTGCAGTCGTCAACTCGACCCCATCAATAAACCAACTGATTGAACCACCAATTACAGCAAATGCACCAGTATTTATTGAAGCTACAGCTGTTTTTCCTGGCTCTGGGTGCGCTGGGGATGTTGCGATTGACGAAGACTGTAGATTAAATGCATTAAGTTGTGTAGTCCCAGCAAATAAGATGCAACAACAAAATACGACATGGAGTGAAATAATAGATATCCTTCTCATATGGTACAGGATACCATGCACGATAGCTTTTTTAAGTAGTCGCTCTGCATTAGTTTTCATCAACATCTTCCTGATTTATTACAACTGCAAGACACCATAAAAAAACATACGGAAAGAAATTGAAAATTGGAGTAAGATGTCCTATTAAGCAAGCGATAAATATAATCGTTTTCCATCCACCGAGACAATCTATACCTCGAATCAGATAGAGAGCTAAAGCACCAATCATATATGTGAATCCAAAAATCATTAATATACCATGTGCTACAAAGAATATTTCTTCCCCTGGGAGGACGTAATTTGCTACTGGAATGGATTCAGCCCCAAGGCCTAATATAGCAATCCCCCAAACTGAAAAATGAAGAAGTGTAAAGGGGGTTATGAAAGCGACAATCATCCAACTGGCAGCTGCTGCACGAATTCTTTTTATGTTTGTGGTCGCTTCAATCCCAAAGTATCGTCCAGCTTTCTTGAGTGAAGGACCATACATCTTTCGTACTTGAAGTATTCTCTTGGTGTTTAGTTGTTGTGTGCGCTTCCCTTCAGTACTTAGTGGTACTTTTTCTTGCGAATTGCTTCGTTCTCGAGCTTGTACACGCCGAAGTAGTTCAGGTCGCTGTACCGCCGCCCTCCCCCTTCGTAGTGATTGTTTAGGATTTCTGCTTGCACGCGCGACCCCTTTTGCGACACGAACACTGCCTGCAATAATTGGGGCAACCATACATTAAGTTTGGGTGTTACGGAGCTCCTCTCGTGCTTTCTTGATTTGCAGTATTTGCGATGGGTCTGACGTAATAATTTGGTCTTCAGTGTATGAAGCGATAACTTTGAGAGCAACATGTTTCAACCCTGCAAAGAAAATACCTTCCCCTACATTTGACTCAAGGAGTAAATATTTCTCCTCATCAGTGAGGTTGAATGTATTTTGAATATTGTCGATGGCAGTTGGCGACTGCTTCATGAGTAGCTGAAGTGATGAGTTTGTAATCATCGGTACTCCATATGGTGAGCGCAAAAAGTCGTCAACATCTTGAGTGATTGTTGAAAGCCCGAGATAGTATTTACGACCTCGTTTGGCGAGCATAAAGAGAAAGGACGCGGTGTCATCGGACTTCATCATCCACCATGCCTCATCAATTACGAGTAGACGTTTCACAAGACGTCTACGAATAGCACTCCAAATGTGATTGGTAATAATGTACATCGCGATAGTCTTCAACTCATCTTCCATATCACGGAGTGAGAAGACTATAAATTTTTGGTTTATGTCTACATTAGTCGGTTGGTTCATGAATCCTGACCAGGTACCTGAAGTGTACTTCTGTAGTCGTGCAATTAGCGAACCGCTCCCCTCCATTCCGGCGAGCACCATTTCAAAATCAGATAACAGTGGAGGCTCAAGATCGCCAAAATCAATATTCCCAGCAATGTCTTTTAGTGCGTAGGTTTCATTAATTGCTTGGTCTACAATAGTTTCTTCTTCAGCAGAAAGCCCACCGAGCATGAGTCTGAAAAGACCAATAAGCTCAATAATGTGTGACCGGAGCACATCTTCAGGGTTTTCATCTTCTTGCGGAGGGGGGAGGTCAAATGGATTGATATGGTGAGTCGACGAAAGAGAAATGTTGAAAAAACGTCCGCCAGTCGCTTCAGCAAGGTATTCATATTCACGCTCAGGGTCGATAACAATTACCTCAGTGCCAAACATTAGCGAACGAAGAATTTCAAGTTTTGTTGTGTATGACTTCCCTGCTCCAGAGGTCGCAAAAGTTACTGAGTTGTAGTTGGTCAGTGAATAACGGTCGAAAAGAATGAGTGAAGAGTTGTGACGATTGATTCCGTACAGGATCCCAGTGTCAGAGGTGAGGTCAAATGAAGTGAAAGGAAAAAAACTTGAAAGAGGCGATGAGTTAAATTTGTTATGCACCATCAGCTCGTCAGTTACGATAGGTATAACACTCTTAAGTCCTTGTTCTTGCTGGAATAGCGCCGGCTTTAGATAGATAAGCCGAGAATCAAGCATTCCTTTGATCTCTGATTCTGTCTTGTTTAAAGAATCTTCATTTGGGCCGTAAATAGTAACGTAAAGGCCAACATCAAACAGTTTCTCTTCAGATTGTTGTAGTTTATCTCTCAAATCTTCCAGGTTTCTATAGGCAGCTTCGAGTTGTGGATCTCGAACCTGTCCCTGTTCAGCGCGTACGTTTATTTGACTTTGAACTTCAGCAACCTTTTTTTGAAATTTTTTAAGTGTCTCTGCGGTGTTGATTGGGTGAATCGTAATTGAAACATCAAGTTCTTTTTCTAAGTTAAGGATTGGTTCAAGCCAACCATCATTCAGGTAGCGTGGGTAGGATGCAGTAAAGAAGGTGCGCGCAAATGTGCCGCTGATATTGATGTGACGAGGGCTAATGGATATACCATTTGGAGCAATAACATCTTCGAGTGTCATGAGTGCACCCGAAACAGCTTTTGCTGCATCTTCATCAGACGTATTTTGTGGCTTTGTTTTTAAAAAATCGAGAAATTTCATATTGTTAGTATTACCCTTTCTGTGGAGCTTGGCCACTTGCATCATTCGGATTAAAGATGTGGTAATAGAGCTCAACCAATTCTTCATTTTGTAGTGGAATCGTCCGGACACCAACTCGATTAAGTCCCTGTTCTACGAGTGAGACTCGCTGCTGAAGTTGCACTCTGTTTTCTTCAAATTTTGCCTCGTCAATTTTTAAATCTTTTTTCTTTCCAAACATACTTCCAATATTTGAGGCAAAATCGATTTGTACGGGGGTGTATGGAATAACCACAAAGAAATTTTTACTCATGACATCTACTTCTGTGGTAAACGTGCGGATAAATTCCATATATTCACGAATCTGAATCTTCATGAGGTCATTATCTTGTTGAGGTTCACGCAATTTTAATTGTTCAATGTATGGTTCTATATCAAGTCTACGAGATTGAATATAGAACTGGAGTGAAAAATCAAGAATGTTTAGGAACGACTGAAACTGTCCAAGGATAGCCTTCTGCTCGTCTGCTGACTTGAGTGCAAAGTTAATTGATGAGGCGATAAGAATCGTGCACATCTGCCCATTCTTTAAAAGAACAACATTTTCTTTAATGTCACGGATTGGTACGAAATCTTGTGTTGCTCCTTTTGTGTTTGCCATAATTATTTTTCTCCCTCTAGTGAGTTTAATTCTAACTTACGTGAAAGTGAATTGATGTTGTTTTTCCCACTAACGGGCTGTACGAGTGTGCTTGGTTCTCCTAACTCACTCGCATTAGTCTGTTTGTAAACCACGTTACTTTTACGTCGCCAATAATACATTCTATTTTTTTTGTAAAAACCAAACATTGATTCAAGAAAAATAGAAAAAGGCCTATTGTTTACAGGGTAGAATGCAAGTGCTGCAGCTAAAGCAGCTACAGGTACTCCGAGAAACACAAAAAATAGAAATGAGGTAGTGACAAAAAGCACGACAGCAAAACCAACTCCCCCACCCAAGTAGACAAACTGTTTCCACGTAAAGGGCCCAAAGATTTTGTCTTCTATTTCAATAAATTGTGGAACCTCAAATCGCATGTAGGTATTATACATCACTGCCCACGTACCTTTCAGGTACAACTAGCTTACGTTACGTTATTCGTTGTAGGCTTTTTAAGTGTCTGATCTTGGTCGAGTGCTTTTACAGTAGGCTCGTCCTCATCTGTGTTTGTTGAGACTGAGCCGTATCCATGAATACGAGTGGCGTCACGTTGCATAGTCCTGATAGGCTCCACCTTTTCAAGAGCAACATCAGCTGCTGGCTCTAAAGACTCCCCGCTTGAAACTTTTTGGGGCGACTTAAAGCTGTCAGCAAGTTTTGTAAGACTTTCTTTTTTTTCTGTTACTTCCCTTTCCTCTTGTTTTGCAACTGGAGAAAGAAATTCAATAAGGTCTGAAGTGATTCGTTGTGCCTCATCTGCGCTTACCCCAAGCCTCTTCTGAAGAAGTTGTGGCAAATCAACTATTTTATAGAAGCCGAGGATGACATCACCAACAAGTTGAGCATATTTTTTATATAATTCTTCATCCAGGTTGTACTTTTTGAAGGTCTCACTCAATGTAGTTCCGCTCTCAGGAGAGGCAAATAAATTTTGTATAGATTCTTCAGAACTTCTATATCGCTCTATCCTATCATTGTCTGTTTGCATATATTATGAATTTTAACTGAACATTGCGCCCATACCACTACTCAAAAATTGATTGATATCTCCAGGTACACCAGCACCATAAGTAGTGCGAATATTGACACCGATTCTTCTTTTATCAACACCATCACTCTCATCGGCTATCCTTTTAAGAATAGATGCCGTAAGTGGGAATTTTGAAGTTGCAAGATTTGATGCATTAATAAAGTTGGTGCTCTCCAAAAAGTCTTTTGGCAATTTTGCAATCTCCTTTTCACTTTTTCGACTGTTGATTATTCTTTGCGTTTCTACAAGGCTACCAGTAGCTGCGGCATTTATTTTTGTTTCTCTCTCTTGTTTAATTTGTGCCAGCTCGGTTGGAGTGATTATGCCACTTTCGGCCATTGATTTAAGATCATCAAGTTGTGAATCTTGAAGATACTCAGCATGGTCGTAAAGTTTTTCATAGCCAACAGATTTAATCTGATCTTTTGTTGCTTTACTTAAGTTCTCAGGCTTTGCAGGAATGTGACCTGGTCCAGCAGTACCTTGTGCAACGATGCCGAGTTGCTGATGCGTTGCTTCTTGTTTCTTCTCACCAAGCTGTTTCTTGAATTCGTCTGACAATGTCTCAGAGGTACTTAGCGCCTTGATGTGGTCAGTATTCAAGTCTCCTACTGCAGACAAGAGCGCACTACGTCCCCCTTCGCTCTTCGACATTTCAAGTATTTGTGGACTGCTTGCTTTTGCAACAGCACGTTCCATCGCCACTCGTTCACTTGAACCTGGTGCCGCAGTTGCCCCTTGTGAAATGGCTGTGTTAATTTTATCAACTTCCACTGCTCTTGTTGCACGTCCTGTGCGCTCCTCATCCATTTTTTGCGCATCTGAAAAACCGGTTCCGCCTGCACCATAATCACGTGCTTTAACAACTGCGCGGCGACCAGCTTCACCACCCAGTAATCCTCGGGTTACACGGGCAGCAGACCTAGACTTCCATCTATTGTCATCAGTGTTTTCTGCGGCATTGTCGAGTCTATTGAACATGCCGACACCGAGTTTGTTAAGGGCACGTCCAGCTGTATTTCGGTACGCAAAACCACGTGCTGTTCCACCCAAGCCTCGTAAACCTCTTCCCATACTTTCTATACCTCCTGACATTCCAGATGCACCAGCGATACTCATCATTTGTGCAACTTTGATCGATGCATACATAAACCCTATCATCATGCAGAAATATACAATGATTTCCATAGAGCTTACACTGTCCGCATTTACGTTTGTAAGATCTGCATATGATGCACCTTCCCGTATGGTTGCCATGAGTGTCTGCATTACCCGCAGTGACATGAAGAGAAGGAACATGTACGCTGGTGCAAAAAAACATTGTTTGAAAAACCCCTTTCTCCACTTTGATGACATTTCACTAAAATTTGGCAATATCCATCCTAAAAACATTATTGGCGAAAGAACCATGTAGATGACTAATGCCACAAAACGCCCAATGATTAAAATGCCACCAAATGCCATAATCATGCCTGTAAAGACAAAGAAAATAAACATTACAAGCGCTAAGACAAACGTGTTTGCTCCACTGTTCTCGATTCCACCAAGACCTGCAAAACTAGTAAGTCGAGCGGAGTGGATAAATGCTCCTGAAATAGTATTTCTACCAGGTAAATAAAATGGATCAGTATCCTCAGCTTTCACCACATTTGAACTCACTTCACCATCTTCAGCTACTGAGACCTGCGTATACAGTGATTGATTGTAGATTTGAACTGCAAGAATATTAGAAAAATCAACGATTGTCTGGGTGATAAGTAGACTAAAATTAATCAAAAGAGCCGCTGCAATGAGGAGTCCAAGTGATTTACGAGTTGAAGAATCTTCAGAGTTTAGGATTGTTCTGATGCCTATATACACAAGTGCAAATATAAAAAGCATATTTATAAGGTCGCGCACTGTAGTCCAGAGTTGCGTCACCGCGACGCCCAGTCCAACATCTCCCGCAAACCTGTCTCCCATCCCAATAACAAGCATTTTGAATGAACCATCGAGCAAGTATCCTCCAAAAATAACAAAGATGCCACCAAGTAAAAGACATAATTGATAAAACGCACCCGCAATGTAGTCCAGAATTATATTGGCATATGCAAAGTCTTTTGGGACAAACAAAAGTACAGAGAAAACAGAAAAAAGTAAAAAGCTCTGTCGGTATGTTTTTTTCTCAGTAAAGAATCGCATACTTATTTGCAGGCATTTTCAGCGCTAATAATGTCATCAGAAAATTCGCTAATTGCAGGTTTTATTTCTTCATTCAATTTCTTTTTAATTTTCACTATCATGACTTCATTTCCAATAAGCTCGTCTTCCATAAGCGCTATAAAGTCATCAAAAATTTGCTTAGTGGATTGTCCGGCGAACGTTGCATCTTCGTACTCTTGCTCAAGCGCCTCGAGTGCAAGAGTTGTTGCGATACTAATTGGTATTGCTCCTTGATTTGCATCCATGGTGGCAGTAAGTTCTTGAGGAAAATCAAGGTCCCAACATTGGTCTGGATCATTTTCGTATGGTGTTTTGGCTTTGGTATATTGTTCTTCAACAATATCAAAAGCTGACGCAATTTGAAGTTGATACTCAAGGACCGCAAGGGTATTTATGATAGCTTCTTGAAATGAAATATTTTTTGTAATCATTTCTGCTTGTGCAGATGATAGATTGTCAAAAAGATTGAAATTAAATGAAGATAAATCACAAATAGAAATATCAATATTGATATCTAAACCAGCCATTATTTTATTGAATATGATTGCAAAAATGCTCTCAGTACAGGTCTGGGTATTCCCCCCTCGCTTGCCGTCTGGGTCGGGGTCAACTTCGTTTGGAAGATTGTCTCCGTCACGGTCTGAGTCTGTGTTGTTGAATACCCCATCACAATCAAGATCGTTTGCACACCCGGTTGTGTCAGTGTTGTTTCCACTGCTTGGACCTTGCGGTGTCGTGTCTTCTGCATTGGAGACCCCATCACAATCAAGATCGTTTGCACACCCAGGCAAACCGTTTGTGTTCTCACTTCCTGGACCCCGCGGTGTCGTGTCTTCCGCGTTGGGTATCTGATCACAATCAAGGTCATCAGTACAGCCGACTGAGTCGGTGCCATTGTCAGGATTTGGGTCAGGAGTCAGATCGTCTGGCGTATATTCCTTTCCCATGAGGCCATTATTGCCAGAACTAAAGACGGTATTAGCTAACTGGAGCTGTCTGCTATTTGCTACTTCTGTAAAAAATTCTGGATCCATTTCAAATCCTGCATTTGCTTGAAGTTGAAGTTGGTTTGCAATTTTTTGCATAATCAAAACCCCCGGGTTTGTAACCGTACACTTTTCACGGATGACCGTGTCTGTGTTTGTGGTGGTAGTTTGAGAGTTAGCGGGACCACCTGGTGCAAACGGATCATAATTTGGATCAGCAGATTCTGATGCGGTAATCGCAATATCTTCCTCACATATTTTCAGGTCAAGAAAACCGCTAGACCAGTCGGCTCGACGCAACACATTTTCTGTTTGTTCTGCCGTCTCTTCTCTGATGCGTTCTTGCTGCGCTAACTTAGCGCCGACTGGAGTATTTTCTGGATTTGTAATCATCGTGAAAAATGCTCCCCAGCCACCAGACTCGAAGTTGCCGTCTTCTATAAAACTTTCAATATCACCGTCAGTTTTGTCGGCAAGCGCACATGTAGATTGATCACTAATTGAGCTAACGTTTGTTTGTTGGTATTCAAGTTTTATTTGCTTTATCACTTCGTACTTAAACGCGTCACACATTTCACTGTCAACAAGTTCGTCAGAAGCTTGTCCTGCTACGTTGTCTTGTGTTCTTTGTACAAGAAGCTCTAAACTTTGTATAAAAAAAGGATTACCGTCTTGATAGCCGGAATTGATGTATGCGATTTGTTCGCGTGTTTCTTTCGCAAGCTCACTCTGCTGAAGTGCGAGTGCTGTTCTGTCGGTACTGAGTTCTTTGTCTCGTATTTCTTTAACAAGTTTGACAAGATCTACTTCAGCTTGACTGCCTGGACCACCCACGACTGTTACAGGTTGCGCTCCTACAAATCTTACAGGCACAGTTTGTGCTGCTGTGTTCTGAGGAAAAATCATAGTCAAGAAAAAAATGGTACATAGAGTAAAAACTATACCCATTGTTTTTTTTGTTTGAGCGTTAAGCGATTTCATATTATTCATAGTATTCTACCAATCGCAGCACAGGTTCATCACCTGAAAAACGAATTCCATCTTGTAAGTATAACGCACTGTAGAGCTGTACAAGCGTATCAGTCATCCCCAGTACATCGCTCGAATATCTTTTGTAGCGAATCAAAGTGTAGAGCGGATCATCGAACACAACTTGCATAGCACCGACGTCATTTTTCAATGCAAGAAAGGCATTTACGATGTCCAGATGTTCTTTGCTGTACCCTTCTGGAACTGAGACATCAAGAAGAGCGTTTTCAATATTCTCGTAGTTCGCATATGGTCTTTCTAAGTCTTTCAATCTTTCGGTGTCTTGTCTGTTGAATGCGTCTACAAAAATTTCATATTCATGCTCGCCACCACTTTGGTTGTTGAGAATAATCAGAGAGACTAAATTTCCGTAGCTCCGCAAAAACTCAGGACTATTATTTTGAGTAACGTTGATGCCGCTTGGTCTGTAGAGAATATCCTGCGCCTCACGTTGTAACTTTTCAATTGAGTTGTTAACAATTGTTTCTTGTGTTGCACCGAGGGCACCGTAGGCTTCTGCAGTGAGTACATTTTCGAAAAACTCAATGCCATGGCGTGCGGTAAGTGTGTCTGGAATTTTGTACGGGGTGGTCGACGCGTTTTCAGAAATAATTATAGGGGGTCCAGCAAAGAATCGTGACTGCCAGTCAGGGATGCCATCTGCATCACTATCGATGACTGGAATGTGCTCACGCTTCACAATGAAAATTGATTCGTCATTACGTTGTGGAGGTGTCTTCGTATTGTATTTCTGGCTACTCCAAAAAGCGGTGCCCATAAGCACTACCCCAAGTAAACTAGCAACCAGAATTCTTTTTTGTGAATCACCCATACAAAACGAAAGTTTTATACATATATATGTATAGAAGCTTTGTCACAAGTATACCAGTCTCAAATGCGTGAGCAGTTTAATCTTGTATAAAGATGTGGCTAAGTTGTGGATTTTGTATGTATAACTTCCTTTGGTCCTGTGGAGAGTAGTAATGCTACTAGTTGTGGCCATATTTCGACAGGTACATCTTCTGCGCGTGTGGAAACAGGTAGAGAGAGTGTGGAGAAGATGTGGGTAAGTTTCTCTCTGTCGTACTGTTTTGAGAGATTGCCCAACAACTGCTTGCGTTTTTGGCCAAAGCCAAGGTGTAGGGTCTCAAAAAAAACTTGTGCATCAACATGTTGGAGTCTCTCTCTGCCTATGTTTCGCACGAGTATTATTGCGGAGTCAATCTTCGGAGGTGGGGTAAAGTGACCTTTGGTAACCGTCCGAACATAGATTGGTGTGCCATAGACTTTGACTGAAAGTGAGAGGAGAGACTCCTTCTCCCCCCTCGAAAGGTCTGAGGTGATGCGCTTCGCAACTTCTTTCTGTACCAAATAAACCAGTAACGTCGGTTGTATCTTTGATTCAAGGAATGTGCGAAACAGTAATCCTGATAAGTAGTACGGGATGTTCGCAACTACTTTGAATGACTGGTCAGAAATGCCTGGAATCTTAGCTAAATCAAGATGGCGTACGTCTTGATGGATAAGGACAAGATTCCCTTCCTTAATTGCATCTATGAAACGTTCCTCAAGTACGGATAAGGCGCGCTGGTCAGCCTCAAGTGCAGTAACTTTTGCTCCACGTTTGAGTAACTCTTTTGTGAGTGCTCCAGTGCCTGGGCCTATCTCTAAAACGTTGTCTCCTCTAGTTACTTCGGCTGCGTCACACATCCAAGAAGGCACCACATCACTATTTAAAAAATGTTGGCCTAGTGATTTTTTTGTTAAAAATTTCTGAGGAGTATCCATCTGGCTAGAGTATGGCAAGTGCCCCCTACTTGCAAGGGGTGTTGTTAATCAAGAAAGATTGTTCGTTCATATCCTGATTCGCCACCACGACCTGGGGTGTCGTCTCCTTCAATGTATTCTGCGTCGATGTCTTGTAAAAATGAAGAAGGGGCATTTACTTGTTGAGCTCCAAAAATGGTTCTCATATGTGCATACGTGAGAAAGAGTTTCTTTTCAGCTCGAGTGAGTGCAACATAAAATAATCTCCGCTCTTCTTCGTGGTCGACACCTTTGTCATCAAGGCGTTGGTGTGGGAACAATCCTTCTTCAAGTCCGGTAATAAATACATATGGAAACTCGAGCCCTTTTGCTGCGTGTACAGTCATGAGGCGAACTGCGTCCCGGTCTTCTTTTTTCTCTAGTTCATCTTGGTCACTTTGAAGCGCTGCATTTTCGAGCAAGGCCTCTACTCCCTCTTCAGCATCAAGTTCATCGTAGCGTGTTGCGATGGTCACAAGCTCTTGCAAGTTTTCTAATCGTGTCAAATCTTCTTCAGTTCCTCCTTTTTTAAATTCAGTTTCTAGACCTGTTCGTTTCATGATAAACCGCAACGTCTCAGAAATTTTTTCAGTACGCGCTGTGTCGGTGATGTCTTGCATCATCGTGTAAAAACGCTCAACTTTTTCTAGCGTTGCACCTTTGAGTTCCTCACGTTTCCCTTCGAGAAGTTTTAGTAGAGTCACTTTTCCAATGCCTCGGGTTGGCGTGTTAATTATCCGTGTGAGATCTGCGGTGCTGTCTGGATTTAAAGCGAGGCGCAAAAATGAAAGTGTATCTTTTACTTCTCTTCGTTCAAAGAATTTTGTGCCAAGGAGTTGATATGGCACTTCGTAGTTTAAAAATGCTTCTTCAAGTGCACGCGACTGAAAGTTTGTCCGGTAGAGAACTGCAATGGAAGATGGAGACGCTCCTTCAGCCATCAACTTTTTTACAGTCATTACAATATACTCAGCTTCGTCCGAGCCTGTCATTGCAGCATAAAGTGAAATTTTCTCACCTTCATGGTTTGAAGTAAAAACTTTTTTGGGAATCCGGTTTTGATTTTTTGAGATGACATCATTTGATGCTGCAATAATTGTTTGTGTGGAACGATAATTTTCTTCAAGGAATACAGATGTAGCTCCCGGAAAATTCTTTTCAAACTGAAGGACGTTTTGAATGTCAGCACCGCGCCAAGAATAAATATTTTGATCGATGTCTCCAACGACGCAGAGGTTTCGCTTCTCACCTGCTAATAATTTCATGATCTCAAACTGTACTTTGTTGGTATCCTGGTACTCATCTACGTGGATGTATTGAAAACGCTTCTGGAGTGTCTCGCGAACAACAGGATATGCCTTTATTAGATTTAATGTTTTTAATAGAAGGTCATCAAAATCAAGTGCGCCATCTTCTCGAAGGATTGTTTCGTACTGTTTCCAAACCTCAGCCGCTACTTTTTGCGGATATGAAGACGCATTTTCCAGATAGTCTACTCGTGAAAAAGCGTCCCCTTTTGCACGCGAAATCATTGAAAGCATATTTCGTGGTTCAAACTGTTTTGGATTGTATCCACCAAGCTCAAGCGCTTTTTTAATAGCGCGCATACTGTCGCTCCTGTCGTAGATTGTAAAATGACGTTTCAGTCCTAATGTTTCATGATGCTCTCGTAGAATGCGTACACCGAGTGCATGAAATGTGGTAACTGTCGGATGTGAGTCCATTCCGGCACGAGCAGCCCCCGCAAATTTTTCAATGATTGCGCGAACGCGTTCACGCATCTCAGTTGCAGCTTTGTTTGTAAAAGTGACCGCAAGGATGTTGTGAGGGGCGACTCCTCCTAAAATAAGGTGGACAATTCTGTGCGTGATAACCCGTGTCTTCCCTGAGCCAGCACCCGCAAGTACGAGCAAAGGTCCTTCGATAGTCCGGACAGCTTCTTTTTGGGGCTCGTTCAATCCTTCTAAATGTGCAGTACTCATAGTTGGTTTGAAGCATGCTACCTTAAACACCTATATATGTATAGTTTGAACTCCCCAAAATGTAGATACCTGAGTGATGCTTTAAACTGGGACATCTTTTTAGTATGTTGGCAATACGCCAAAAACCATTTATGTAGGCCCTATAATTTCTTCATTTTGAATATAGTGGAAAAGTGAAATACGTCAATTGACCCGTTCCTTTTGTTTAGTATCATTAACCCCGTACCAAATTTTGGTAGTGAAATTGAGAGCGTTATCGCTCTTTTTATTTGAAAGCATGACCGTCTACGGAAGCAAGCAAGCGGTGAGACCATAAAACCAAGCGTATTAAACCAAACACCCCAGATTCTGATCCTTCAAGTAGTCTGCGTCTAAAAGGACGCGTTGATCAGAAAACATATGTACCGAAAAAGACACTCAATAGTGTCCAGTTCCTGGCAGCAGAATTGCTTCCTGTATGTCTTTTTCTCCTACTCCCGATGTCTGTGCATGCAGGAGTTTTTTCATCCCTCATTGATTTGATGGGTAACAGCACTGATAGGATGGCCCTTGTTGATACTATTGACCATTCAGCAATCCAGACCGATCTGTTAAGTGCCACACAAATTGACCCTGTAGCTGCAACGGGGGGTGGTGACGTGTTCGTTTCTGATGGCGCGCTTATTTCAACAGGTCCCATCGCTGAGAGTGAGAAAGCGGCCTCAAAAAATGGTGGAGAGATTAGTGTATATACAGTGCGAGAGGGTGATTCGCTTTCCCAGATTGCAGAAATGTATAGTGTGACCACAAACACCATTTTGTGGGCAAATGACATTTCAAAAGCTTCGAGTATTCGCCCTGGCGATACTCTCGTTATTCTCCCTATCGTTGGAGTTCGGCACACAGTTACAGGGGGTGAAACACTTAGTACAATTCTTAAGAAGTATGAAGCAGATTTGGATGAGGTGCTTGAATATAACCATCTCACTTCTGATAACGTTCTTGCGGTCGGAGATGAGATTATGATTCCAGGCGGAAGTATTCATACAACAACAAAAGTTACCGCACGTCCTACTCCAACAAAATCATCTGGAACAGTTTCAACAAGTGGCTACTTCTCCCACCCTGTTCCGGGAGCAATCAGAACACAAGGTATCCACGGCTATAATGGCATTGACCTTGCAGCAGCATATGGTGCTTCAATTCGGGCAGCTGCGTCTGGTGAAGTTATTGTTTCAAAGAGTGGAGGTTGGAACGGAGGATACGGAAGTTACATTGTTGTAAAACACGGAAACGGCACACAAACACTCTATGCCCATTTGAGTGGAAACAATGTATCGGTTGGTAATTGGGTTTCACAAGGTGAGATCATTGGTGCTATGGGAAGTACGGGGCGGAGTACGGGAACGCATCTCCACTTCGAAGTTCGAGGAGGAAGTAATCCATTTTAAGTGCACTGCTTCGTTGTCTGCACAAAAAAGTCGCTCATCGTACAGTAAGTACGCCTCGCGACTTTTTTGTTTGTCGCCTCGCATTGCATCTTAAAATATATTACTTCTGACTAGAAATAATTTGAATTGTAGGTGATATAAATAAAAGAAAAAAGTGCGCAGTCATAGCTGCGCACCTAGGTATTCAACTTCTGAGTTTTAGGTGTCTCTAAACATCCCAGGTGGAAGCGGTGACTGGACCATTGTAGTCTTCCATTCTTCCGCTTCGTGCGAAGCCAAAGCTTGGCAATCTATTCTTTTCAATCTTTCTCCATTCACCCATCTGATGGTATCGACAGTTACTGGATTTAAGAAAGCCTTCAGGTGTGTACTCATCGCCAGGTGCATTGACTTCAAGAGCATTTTCCTCAAAATCAGGTATACGTTCTGGATGCATCGCGAGCAGACAGGCAACCTCGAATATCCCCAGTGGGAATTCACTCATGCCCTTACGTTTGCAGCAAGCTTTAACCATTCGGTCAGATTGCCCTTTGCGCATCGCTCCCATTTGTACAGGAATAATCATAATACGACCCCCGACATGATGTTTCCATTTCCAGGCAAAATTATTACGCTGACAGATTATTTTTCCTTGACCAGCGAAGTGGGGTCGAACATGCTCTTCAAGCGTTAGACCTTCCGGAGCTCCATATGAAGCGTGGCACCCTGGCCGGTTTCCACAAATGCTGCTGTGCCAATTTAGTGCTTTGTACATGATGCTGGTGTGACTGTCAGGAAACTCCTCTTGGATTGGAGTTGCCCCCCACCCTTCAGCCCATTTTGGAACATCAGGCAGGCCCATTTTGATGCGTTTCAAGGCTGGCTTGCGGTCAATGCGAAATCTGTCCGCAAGCATATGAACTTGTTCTTCAATCGGCCTCAATCCCGTGTATGCTTTTGGGTAGCTGAGGTCACTCTCAACCCAGTCGCAGGTGAAGTTGCTTTGCTCATCAAGCATCTCACTGAAAGTCCAGTCAATGCGGTTCTCCATGATAGCTTGTGCTTCCTCATGGCTTCTCCTTGCCATTTCTGCTGTAAAACGTTTTGCCAGTTCACCCAGCTGGTCAGGACTTATAACTTTGCCATATTTTTTTGTTAACATTTCAGTCTCCTTGGTGGTAAATCCGTTTTGCCGGAACGACTTGTCAATGAATTCAGACAAGCTTCATGTAAATAATGTTTACGAACACGAAGCTTGTCTGAAAATTGGAACGATACACTGATGGCACTATACTTCAACATGACTGGTTGTCAAAGTTAAACTGTCTCCAATAAAACTGCTAGTCAATACATTTGAATGTTTATTTTGCGTAACTGATTATACTTTCACTCGATATTGCAATGCCTCAAAAAGATGTGATGGCTCGATGTGTTCTTTATCGTCTAGGTCGGCAATCGTCCGAGCTACTTTGATTACTCGGTGGTAGCTTCTTGGGGAGAGGTTTAGTTTTTGGGATGAGGCTTTTAGGATTTCTTTTACTTCATCGGTGAGAGTTATTGATTCTTCGATGTCTCGGGCAGACATCTCTGCGTTGGTGGTAACTCCTCGACCTTCCAGACGTGAGCGTGAAAGAGTTCGAGCGTTGAGTACTTGCTCACGTGCTTTTTCCGTCTCCCCTTCTGCTGCTTTTGTATTGGTGAGTGTCTCGTAGTCAACATGTGGAACTTCAAGCCAAAGGTCGATGCGGTCTAGGATTGGTCCAGACACTTTGTTCTTGTATGTTTCAAGCATCGCAGCACTATAGTCGGTCGTACCATCTTCGCTGCCTCGATATGGGTTCATCGCAGCAACGAGAATAAAATCAGCAGGGAAAAGTGCCGTTCCCTGTACACGAGAAATTGAAACAACTCTATCTTCAAGAGGTTGACGAAGTGCATCGATGCTTCGTCTTTCAAACTCAGGAAACTCGTCAGCAAAAAGTACGCCTTTGTGTGCAAGCGTTACCTCTCCCGGTCGTGGGTATGTCCCCCCTCCAACGAGCGAGGTATGACTTGCGGTGTGGTGCGGAGTGCGAAACGGAGGCTTTGAAGAAATATCTTCAGTCAGTGTTCCTGCAATGGAATGAATACGCATCACTTCAAGGGTCTCTTCTCGAGAGAGAGGTGGCAGCATACTTTGAAATGCACGGGCGAGCATAGTCTTCCCTGTTCCCGGTGGACCGACAAGCATGACGTTATGTCTCCCTGCTGCCGCTATAATAAGTCCACGCTTCGCACTTTCTTGACCTTTAATATCTTCAAGTCGAATATATGACTCGGTCCAGCCATCAACTATTTCAGTAACTTCTTGTGCGGTAAGTGAAACTCTTGTTTCCTCCTTTATGTCTATGTGTCGGATGACTTCAGTCAGTGTGGTTGCTGGAAAAACAGAAACACCCTCTACAAGTGCAGCCTCGTTTGCGTTTTCTTTAGGGACCACGATTTCCGTGAAACCATGAGCAAGTGCAGTTTGTACAATAGGAAGTACCCCTGCGACTGGGCGTAACTGACCATCAAGTGTAAGTTCTCCAACATACATTCGTTTCATGGAGTCAACAGTAATCTCTTCTGCAGCAAGTAAGTATGCGAGTGCTATGGGTAAATCAAAAAGAGGGCCTTCCTTTTTGACGTCAGCAGGTGCAAGTGAAATAACAATTTTATGATTTTTACTTTTTGGTGACGGGTATCCAGAATTTTTAATTGCAGCACCAACTCTATCTTTTGCTTCCTCAATTGCTTTGCCAGGAAGTCCGACTATCGAAAACGAATGCAGACCTCGTGAGAGGTCTGCTTCAATAGTCACCGGTATGCCACCTGTTACTGTTCCTTGTGCTGTATGTACTCGAGCAACTGGCATGGTGTTTTATTTTGGGAGTTGTGCTTCGTCGTTAAGATGCGCGATGCATGTTCGTGCAGCGGGGTTTGCATCAAGTCGCTCTGGTTCAATTTCATTTTTTGAAATCTCGCAGATGCCATATGTCCCCACTTCAATTTTTGCAAGTGCTCGCACCACATTATTATATCTCGCTTCAAGTGGTTCTATTTCAGCTCGTCGTTCCCCCCACTCTTCTTTTCGGTCGGCCACTATATTTTTATCTGCCTCTGCGTTTGAAGGATCTTCCGGGGTTGCTATCCAATCAGCTGGTACTTGTGGGTTGTGGATACCTAACTCTGATAATTCTTTTACTAATAAATCGCGCTCATCAAGAAGTCGCTGTTTGTATGTTTCGGTTTCAATCATATTTGAACAGTATACATTATGGAATAAGTGCTGTTATTTCAGGTATTGCTTCACGAGTTGTAGTTATAACAATTGTATTTTTGTCGGTAAACGTATAGATAAGTCTGTCCTTCCCTGTTTCGTCAACAAGAAGTCGTGCACTTAAATTGCTTATAACAACATCTTTAAAGAATGCCTCACGTACTTGTGTGCTCGTTCTTGCAAAAGGATCAAATGATTCATAAACTGTTTGTCCAAATAGTGGTGAAAGATCGGCGCTCATTGTTTGCTCCCACGCGAGCATCCCCGCAAAGGCTGTATCAAAGTTTGTTACTTTGAAGATGATAAATGGCTTGCCGTACATCCCTCCAAAATTTATATCGGTGATAGCACGGGTAAATGAACCAGGCGCATTTGGTGTTGTCATGGCTGCGAGTACTGCAATGGAGACTCGCTGTTCTCCGTCTGCAGTAACTTCAACTGGGTAGACATGTATAGAACTCCCTGTGTTTCCTTGTACGGCTTTTAAGATTTCACTATAGAGAATGGCATGGTCATTTGAATACGCAACGGGAATGTTTTCTTTTGTTGCAATGAGTGAGCGGACACTTGTTATGTTTTGGATTTGCGTCACGTCACTTTTTTTACTGAAGAAATAAAAGCTTGTACTAATGCCAAGTGTAGTTGCAATAAGTACTACAGCAACAACTAGAATTGGAGATTGTGCAAAAGAGCGTTTTGGAACTGGCGCAGCTTGTGTCTGTGCCTGTTCCTGTGACTCAGCATATGCAGCTACTCTCGGAGAAAGCTGCATTTTTCTTGGTGTTGGTGCTTGCGTTGGTGTAAGGTCTGGTTCTGGTAGTGTAACTTCCGGGATTTCTTCTTCAAGTTGTGCGGACCTTTCTATAGGCTGCTTTATGTAAGTAATTGGCGCAGCTTGTTTATTTTCTTGTATGGGATTTCCCTCAGAATTTTGAGAGACTTCATCTGTGGGCTGATTACCAACTGTATGTGACCACTGTGGAGGGGCCTCTTCCTCTTTTGGTTTTAACGCAACAGTATTTTCTGTGCGTGGATTTCGTTTTGTTTGTTGTAGTCGTGCAGCTACTTGCTGGTAGTCTTCATCAGGGGTTTGTGTTTTCTGTTGAGCCGCTGCTTTTATAGTTTCGACCCGTTCTTGTGTTTTGCTGACGGTATACTTTTCCTCGTGTGCCTCTACATATGTATCTTTTTTTTCTGTAAACCAGTTATTTACAGACTCAATAATGGCTGGAATGAGTCGGAAGCGTTCGTGTTTGATGTCACGGATGATCGAACCTCTTCCGAGGTCGTCTCCTTCTTCAAAGGTTCTGAAAGAATCGTCGCTGTCAGACAGGAGTGAAGCTTTAGGTGCTGAAGTAAGTGTTTTTACCTCATCCATTCCTGGAATCTTGAGCACTTCATCTTGCAGTGCATTTTCAGCTTTTGTGACTGCCTGATTTTCTTCGTACGCTTGTTCTGTAACTTTATTGCCAACGTCCTGATCAAATGTAACGCCACCGTCATCAAGAGCTGTCCCAACTTCTTCATGTAGTACTTCAGGTTTTGGAGTTTTGGAAATAGGAGGTGCTATAACCGGAGATACTTTTGATGGTACATAGGCAGTGTTTTGCGTCGCCGCATTGCTAGGTGTCGCTGCGGTGTGTTTTTTGGCACGCTCAAAATCACTTGCAAACGTGCGCAGACGAACAATATCCCGCTCTCCTTGTGGCGAACTCATTACCTATGATTATGACATGTTTGGATGAAAGGCTAAACTCTCGATATACACGAAAATTAGTTTTCTGGTGCTTCTATCCCTTTTTTCTTCGCGAAGTCTGGATCAGCCATTTTAATGGAGAGGCCAATCTTGCCGCCTTCAACCTTTGAGACAACAACTTCGACAGTTTCTCCAACACTAAGTAGTCCTTCAACCTTTTCAAGATGGAAAGGTGCGATTTCAGAGATGTGAATGAGCCCTTCGTTCTGGGCGTCAATTTTTGCGAAAGCCCCAAAATCTGCAAGTCGTGTAATAGTAGCAGTCACTCGTTCGCCAACTTCGTATACTTTTGTAAGTGCAGTTATTTTTTCGGCAGCCTTGTGCGCAGTGCCGTTTTTACCGGTGATGAAAACTTCACCCGAATCTTCGATTGAAATTTCTTCAACACCTGTTTCTTCTTTGATAGCGTTTATGGTCTTCCCTCCAGATCCAATGATAAGTCCAATTTGGTCTGGAAGAATTTTCATGGTCACGATTTCGGGTGCACGTGCTGATATTTTTGGTCGAGGAGCTGCTAACTCTCTTTCCATAACGTCAATGATTTGAAGTCGTGCCTGCTTTGCTTTTTGCAATGCTTCAGCTAAAACTGGCACCGGAATCCCCTCAACTTTTACATCCATCTGAATTGCTGTTACTCCAGCACGAGTCCCGGCAACCTTAAAGTCCATGTCACCATGTTCGTCCTCAGGACCTTGTATGTCTGTCAGTAACTTATAGTTTTTGCCATCCATCATGAGTCCCGAAGCGATACCCGCTACTGCTGCACGAATTGGCACACCACCATCCATAAGCGCAAGTGTTGATGCACAGACCGAACCCATTGAGCTTGAACCGTTTGAAGCCATTGTTTCAGAAACAAGTCGAATCGTGTATGGAAACTCTTCTCTTGATGGGATGACTGGGGCAACAGCTTTTTCTGCAAGTGCTCCATGACCAATCATTCGACGGTTGAAGCCGCCAACGCGTCCTGATTCACCAACAGAAAATGGAGGAAAATTGTAATGGTGGAGGTAGTGTTTTTTTGTTTCCTGTTCCTCGATGGTGTCTATAAGTTGTGCAGCCTCAGGTCCACCAAGAGTGAGTGCTGTAAAGATGTGTGTTCCACCTCTGTAAAAAATACCGGAACCATGTAGCACAGGTGAAACGCCTCCAGCCTGCGCATAAAGTTCGCGTACCTCGTCCATCCCGCGTCCATCTGCCCTCTTATTTTCTTCAATCGCACCACGATGGATTTCTCTATTGATTTCCTCTTCAAAGAATTCAGCAGCCATCGCTTTATCAAGTGCTGCAATAAGTTCTGAGGCTTCTTTCAAAAAATTATCTTTGAGTTCGTGGAGGTGGTTTTTCCCGGCTGTGTTTGAGAATAAAGTTTTGTTTAATTTTGTTTGAAAATTATTTTCAAACAGTGTAGTAAGCTCTTGAGGTATTTCAAGAGGTGTGAATATTTTCTTTTCTTTTCCAATTGCAGCAACAATTTCTTTTTGGAATGTTTCAAGTTTTTGGTGTACTTGGGTGGCTGCCTCAAGTACAGTCACTATGTCAGCTTCGTCAACCTCATGTGCTGCCGTTTCAATCATGTTTATGTCACCATCTTTTCCACACGCAAGAATTTCAAACAAAAGGTTTCCTTTCTCTCGTTCAAGATAAGACGGATTTACAATTATCTCACCCGTTTCTATGTCTTTGCCGATACGCACCGCTCCGACTGGACCGTTCCATGGAATATCGGATACCGAAAGTGCAATTGACGCACCGATCACGGAGAGTACATCAGGATCGTCCTCCCCCATTGCAAGTACTGTCGCTACGACCTGAATGTCGTTACGCATTTTTTGATTGAAAAGCGGACGTATGGTTCGGTCAATAATACGAGCAGAAAGCACGGCTTCTTCACTAGGGCGACCCTCTCTACGCATAAATCTACTGCCCAAAATTTGCCCTACTGCATAAAATTTTTCTTCAAATTCAACAGAGAGTGGAAAATATGGAAGATTACCTTCCCTTCTGTTCATGACTGCGGTTACAAGTATTGCTGTTTCACCCATACGCAATAATACTGAGCCGTTTGCTTGTTCAGTAAGATCGGTGAATTCCGCAATAAGTTTTTTGCCTGCAACTTCACACTCGAATGTTTTCTTTTGCATTTTGTTTGTATTTATAAGGCGTCCAAGCTCCAGATTCCAATCTATTTTGAAACCCCCTTGCTTGGAAACCTTGTGTAAGTAACATATTGAGCATAACAAAACCGCCAACTTGCACAAGTCTACGTAGGTAAACGAATGCTCGTCGGCGGTTTTGTTAAAAAGAGGTTAAATATCGTCGGTATCAGTCCCTACAACTTTCTTAATTTTTTGCGAAAGTCTCGTTGCTCGCTTTCTCCCCGTTGCGCGCGTATTTCGTTGTGGACGATTGCCTATTAAGAACGTGTTTGGATCCTCATCCATATCAATGAAATCATCAACTACTTCCTTAAATCGGGAAGAAGCAGAGCGTCCGAAGGTGATTCCTTCAACTTGGCAGCCCTGACTTTTAACGTATTCAACAAGTGGAATAAAATCCCCATCACCTGTTGCTAACACAATGGCGTCAACTTTGTGAGCAAGCTTGATTGCATCAACTGCCATCCCCACGTCCCAGTCCGCTTTCTTTGCACCTCCGTAAAAAATCTGTAGATCCTTGGTTTTAATTTCGATACCAACTTTTTCAAGTGCTTCAAAAAATGGTTGCTCTTCACCACTCTCAGTGTTAACAACGTACGAAATTGCTCTAATAAGTTTACGTCCTCCAAGAGCTACTTTTACTACGTTTGCAAAGTTAACCTTTGCTTTGTGTAAATTTTTAGCTGTGTGATACAGATTTTGCGTATCAATAATGATAGCAACCCGCTGTTCCGGATGTCGTATAACTGACATATATATATTAAAAATTAATTGGTGTCTCGGATATGTCCAAAACAAATGTATAAAAATAATGGCCTTCTTCTAAAAAGTATAGCACTCAAAATACAAAATGCTCCAAAGCGGAGCATTTTGTATAAACGGTTACCGTTTTAGTCCAAGCTTTTTGATGAGACTTCCGTACGCTTTGTCGTCCTTACGCTCAAGATACTTGAGGTGCTTGCGACGGTCTGCGACCATCTGCAAAAGACCACGACGTGAGTGAAAATCTTTCTTGTGCTTCTTAAGGTGTTTCGCAAGCTCGTCAATTTGACGAGTGAGAAGTGACACTTGTGCCTCTGGCGAACCAGTGTCAGCATCGTGTCGCTTTGTATCCTTAATCGCATTTGCTTTTTTTTGTTTACTTAACATTATGCAAGTTGTTTAAAGGTGCCGTGCCGTGCGTAGATATGCGCACGGGACAGCCGTATAACCTGCGAAGGTTGTAAGAACTATAGCACATATAATTATTATTGCAAGTTATACGCTAGATTTTTGTTTTGTCAAAACACGTTGTAAACCCTGCCTGCTATACTACAGGTAATGAAACTTCATGAAATGAAGCGTCAGTTTCTTGAATATCTTGAAATTGAACGCGGACGTAGTGTTAAGACTGTTGAAAATTACGACCACTATCTCGACAAGTTTTTTGCGTTTGCGAAGACGGATGATCCTAAGAAGTTAACTGAAGATTTGGTACGTGAGTTTCGTCTCTACCTTAACCGACAGCCTGGTACAAAAGTTGGTTCTCGTGTGGAGCCGATGAAACGGAGGACTCAAAATTATTATCTCATCGCGCTTAGAGCTTTTTTGAAGTATATGCGCAAGCGTGGTATTGAATCACTTTCCCCTGAGTTCATTGAGCTTGCAAAAGTTCCAGAGCGTTCGCTTGACCTTATTACACCTCAGGAACTTGATAGATTGATGAAAGCCCCCGATACGAAGACCCTGCAAGGTTTACGTGATAGAGCAATCCTTGAACTTTTCTTTTCAACTGGTCTCCGTATCTCTGAGCTCTGTAATCTTTCAACTGATGACGTCGATCTCACACGTGATGAATTTTCTGTGCGCGGGAAAGGAGATAAGATTCGCGTAGTATTTCTTTCTGATGAAGCCAAAAAGGCAATTGGAGCATACTTAAAAGCTCGAAAAGATATGAGTGATGCACTTTTTGTGCAGTATGGAAAGAATGCAAAAGCGGCGAAAGACATACGTCTTTCGCCGCGTGCAGTACAGCGCATGCTAAAAGCTTGTGCTATCAAAGCAGGAATTACGCGCAAGGTATCACCACACGTTATTCGCCATAGTTTTGCAACTGACTTATTAAGTAACGGTGCGGATTTGCGTTCTGTTCAGGCACTTCTTGGACACGCCAACATTGGTACTACTCAAATTTATACGCATGTGACTGATAAGCACCTTCGCGACGTTCATAAAAAATTTCATGGACGTAAGTAGAGCCTCCAACAAAACTTACCCGCGTTACGCCAATCGAAGTTTTTTGAATGCTTCAAAATCTGTTGCTTGGTAATATGCATTAAATCTTTTTTCGTCACCAATCGTAGAAGTTGGCGTTTTTCCATAATCATGCCCGGGAAGTACGATTGTTTCTTTAGGTAGTGCGGCAAGTCTGCAGAGACTTTCGTATAGATTTCTGACACTCTCTGTATTTGTGCGTCCACAACCACCGACAAACAAAGTGTCCCCAGTAATTACTTTGGGGACTCCATCCGATGCATCTCCTGCACTGATGTAGTAGCAGACAGCATCGTCGGTGTGCCCAGGTGTATACATAGTTTGAATTTCATTATTCCCAATTGGAATAGCAGTTTCTCCGTCGACAGCAATGACCGTTTCATATTTTCTGAGTTCAGAGGTTCCATTTGCATGTACATAGATAGGTGCATGAAATTCAGTTACTGCAACAGTTAATTGGTCAATGTGGTCCGCGTGGGTATGAGTGATTAATATCCCTTTCACTTGGTAGAGATGTAAATCTGTCTGAAGTGAAAGACTAAAGAAATCCCCCGAAGGGTCTACAATCAACGCCTCGTTTGTTATGTCATCAGCAATGATGTATGAAAAATTGTTATCAAAACCTTTGACTGCAACTTGGTGGATGGTGAGTGCCATTGCTTTATGATACCAAATATAAAAAAGACCGGAAATGCAAAGCATCTCCGGTCTTTTTTAAGCGTACCTTACGCTTTTGCAACGTTGATCGCAGCAGGTCCTTTCGGTCCTTCTTCGATGTCAAATGTTACTTCGTCTTGTTCTTTAAGGTCATCGAATACGATGTCTCCTACAACTGAACGAGCGTGGAAGAAAAGTTCCTTCTCACCTTCTTCTGGCTTAATAAAACCGAAACCTCGGTCAGCAACAATCTTTGCAATTGATCCTTTCATTTTATTTTTTGATTCTTTAATAAACACAAAACCTTCTACACCCGAATACTTCTGTATGAGATGAATCCCAAGAGGAGAATCGCTTTGTCGTCAAGTATTAAAGCATTTCCACAAGAAAACACAAGGTCTGCAAATAGGGCCTTTTGGGGGCTGCTGATTATTTTTCCCTATACCTTCTTTGAGAAGGCGCTGTTAAGTGGTGTTTTGAGATAGCTCGTCCCATTGTCTTTTGATTGAGGTAGTTGTCCTGCGCGCATGTTTACTTGGATAGAAGGAATGATGAGTTTGGGCATCGCAAGTGCTGCATCACGGTCATTTCTCATTTTAGTAAATCTCTCAGGGTCAGTTCCCTCTTTGAGATGGATGTTGCTCTTCTTTTGCGCACCTACGGTAGTTTCCCACTGGTATTCAGTCCGTCCTTCAGGGAGATAGTCATGACACATAAACATCCGCATTTGTTCTGGTAGTGCAAATATCTTTTGTGTTGATTCGTAGAGTGTATCCGCACTTCCTCCTGGAAAATCGCATCGTGCCGTGCCAAAGTCGGGCATAAACATAGTGTCTCCTGCAAAAATGGTGTCTCCAATGACATACACCATGTCTGCAGGTGTGTGTCCTGGTGTGTGCATGACAAACGCGGGGATGTCTCCAAGCGTAAATGTGTCCCCATCACTCCAGAGTTGATCAAACTGACTGCCGTCCCGTTCAAAATCAGTGCCTTCATTGAATACTTTTCCAAACGTGTCTTGTACATCAACAATATACTTTCCAATTGCCAATTTACCGCCTAGTTTCTCCTGAAGGTATGGTGCTGCTGAAAGGTGGTCTGCATGGACGTGTGTTTCAAGTATCCATTCAACAGAAAGTTTCTTTTCTTTCACATACGCAATAATCGCATTAGCATTCTCAAAAGAGATAGTTGCTCCGTTTGGTTCAAAATCCATCACACTGTCGATAATTGCGCATTTTTGTGTGGAGGTGTCAGTGACAACGTAACTAATGGTATTGGTAGCGGTGTCAAAAAAACCTTGTACCTCAGGTTTGTGTTCTAAGTATGTTGTGTAGTTTTTTTTCATAATATTTCGTGCTTATTTTCTAATTCCTCCCTCGTCCGCCTTTTGGTCCTCGCTCAGTGTCATTGCCGATTATTTCTATAAAGGCTGTTTCCGATATGTACACAGGGACGTAGGATGTACCGGTCATTTGTTCTATTTGACTATTGAATGCGCGAAGGTGATTGCGCGAACCCCGTTGTAAATTTTCGTATACTACGAGTAGATCTTCTCGTATTGTTCCACTCATATATAGTTCAAGGTCGTTGATGTCGAGGTCTTCAATCAGTGCACCGACATTGTAGGCTTCAATTAGTGATGCACTCCCTTGTGCAACTAAGTCTGTGTAGAGCGTTTGAAGGTCAACATTTTGGAATACGCCCGCTTGTGCTGAGGCTGGGTCAGTAAGTCCGTATCGATTAAGAAGTGTGAGAACTGCATCCATATGCGTTTGTTCACTTTGTGTGATATTTACAAACACCTTAGCTCCCCATTTTTCATAGAGTGTTTGGTATACATCGCGCGCAAGTTTTTCTTCCTCACGCATATAGACTAAACCTTCTGCTTCAGTGTCACTGAGTTCCCCTGTTTGTATGTCTGCCGTAAGGAGCTCTGCATCAACAAAGTCAGCCTGGTCTACTTCATACACAATGGGTTGCGCATATTGGTCCTTTTGTGCTACTTGGTTTTGTTTCTGTGCAGTATCCATTTTAGAAGTATTACTGAAGTACCAAACTGCACTACTAAATACAATAATTACTATCGCTGGAAGTATATATTTCATAGTATTTGTTACTTATTCCAGGGCATTTTTGCAAGGATAAAACTCATTCCGCACCAGCCACTCAGACCTGCAAACGTGAGTCCTGCACCAACAAACACGCTTAAGAATATGAAGTAAGGGTGTACTAAAAACGAAAGTGCGTAACCAATTAGAATAAACATTCCTGCACCCAAAAGTACCTGTCGCATAATTGGCATGCGATTAGTAAGAGAGTTAGTGGCAAAACCAGCTTCGTCCCACGCAAGAATTCCTCCCTCGACATTCACGAGTTCCGCCTGTACGCCCGCAGACTGGAGCTTCTCAATCGCCTGTCGCCCTCTGTTTCCGCTGCGGCAATGAATGTAGACAGTTTGTTTTGTTGTAAACTCACCTGCATGCTGTTCAATTTCATCAAGAGGTACGTTACGCACTCCTTCAATATGTTTCTCATTGTATTCTGCAGGTGTGCAGACGTTAATAAAATCAACAGACGGATTTTTATTTTCTGCTCCAATAACTTCCTTGAAAGTATGTACTGATATATGTTTCATAGTTATCCTTTTATAAGTGTAAGTAATTGATCGAACATCTCTTGCCCTTTGGCATTTTTTACCGTAACAAAGTATCGTTGCAAAAATGCCTCAACAAAGTTCTCTCGCAGTCCAGCAAATGAGCGTGATGCTGATAAAAGTGTTTTGCTCGCCTTCACACAGTCAGGCTCATCTACGAGAAGCTCAGCTTTGACAGACGCAAGTTGCCCCTCGAGTCGGCTGATGTGATTAATAATTGCTTGTTTTTGTTCTTTCATATGTAAAGCATAGCATACCCCCTACCCTATATCAAGTATCGTACAAAAAGGGCCGCTCATTT
>CAZYTF010000005.1:0-34576 GCA_964649535.1 uncultured Candidatus Saccharibacteria bacterium
GATTCCAATTAAATCTACAGTAGTGTGCAGTTAGACAAAAAATGACCCCGCCGTACAGGCGGGGTCATTTTTTGTCTAACTGCGCGGTCGAAGGGACTTGAACCCTCAACCTCCCGCGTGACAGGCGGGTGCTCTAACCAGTTGAGCTACGACCGCAAGATATGCCAAACGTGTGACATCCTGCGAAAAAAGCACAGTGGCAAGAGTATATAGTTTTTAATCCTTTTTTGCAACGGTTTTGTTGGTATACTGGAAATGTCATGGAAATAAAGCTTTTAGCGCAGTATCAGTATGTGTATATTTTTACGTCACTCTATTTGCTAGGTGGTGGGATATATTTCTTGCGAGATTTTAACACTGAGTTTATTATTTATATTTTTGTCATTGTCATAATTTTTAGCGGTGTATTACTGTTGCACAGAAGGGTACTATTTCCTGCCTGGATGTTGTGGTTCCTTTCAATTTGGGGGCTCATGCACGTTCTTGGTGGTGCAGTACAGATTGGAGACCACACACTTTTTGCACATAAAATCTATCCATTCTTAGACAACGGAGGGGAATTCTATATTCTGAAATATGATCAAGTTGTACACGCGTATCTGTATGGACTGGTTGCTACTATGTCGCATTATGTTGCACAAACGTACTTCCAGATTAGAAAAAATACGATTATGCTCGCTACATTTGCTGTACTGACGTCAGTCGGCATTAGTGGTCTCAATGAAATCATGGAGTTTCTCATTTCTCTTGGTATGGAAAATGGAGTCGGCGGATATGACAATACCATGCTTGATATGTGTTTTAACCTTTGTGGAGCAGTTGTGGCAATCTACTTCTATATAAAATATATTTTGCCATCTGACAAAAGTGATGCAGAGCAGCATCTCTGTACAAATGAAGTACAGGGATGATTGTGTAATACAAAGACGTTATTATGATGAGCTATCCCCTAGAATCAAGCTACGAATGCAATGCTCTGCCAACTGAGCTAAGGTGGCGAATGAAATGATATGCACAGTATTATGATGTGCTGCTAAAACAAACTGAATGCATGAGTAGATAATAATATCTATGAAAAATAATAAATGGTATTACACAATTAGTGCAGTCGCGTTCACCGCAATTGCAGCAGGACATCTCGCAAGAATAATTTTTGAAATGGATGCAGTAGTGGCTGGGTACATTGTCCCTGTTTGGGTGAGTGTTGTTGCTGTGCTGGCAGCCGGTTATCTTGCAATTCGTGGATTTATGGAGGCACACAAACTGTAATGTTTGTTTAAAACTTATTCTTTTGGTATCCTTTCCGAGCTGTGTTGCAGCTCGGTGTGGCGGCCATGGAAGCTGCTTCAAGTTATCGCAGTAGGTTCCGCCACACCTCTTCTTGCCATCTTAGCTCAGTCGGTAGAGCGCATCCATGGTAAGGATGAGGTCATCAGTTCGATTCTGATAGATGGCTCAATAAAACAAAAGGCGGAACGTCAAGCGTTCCGCCTTTTGTTTTGGTATACTGACAAACATGGAAATTGTTGAATTAGTAAAAGAAAACATTGCAAGTAACCTTGATGACTGTGTTGCATTACAACTATATCTCGTAAAACCAGATAGCGTTATTTTTCCAGAGATGTTTATAGAAAGTGCCGAAGATTCACATACCTATTTTCTGGGACTCTGTGATGATGGAAAAATTGTAGGCATGGGTGTACTGAGTAAAATGGTACATCCGGTTAATATAACTGGCTATATAAACAATGTCGTGGTACATCCAGATGCACGTGGAAAAGGATTGTTTAAAGTAATTATGGATTCTCTTGAAAGTAAAGCGAAGGAATGGGGGTGCACAGATGTTGCCTTAACATGTTCTCGTGCTGAAGTGCAGGCGAAGTATGAAGAGAGAGGTTACGTGAAAAAAGAAACAGAATTTTATATCTATAAAGTAAGCTAATGCAAATCGATATCCAGCAACGAATAAGTGAAATAGAGGCAGCTATGTTACTGCCTGATTTTTGGAATGATCCGCAAAAGGCTCAGGCTATGTATAAAGAGCTGGAGGAGCTTAAGGATGCTGCTGAAGGGAAAGGAAAATATGATAGAAATAACGCAGTCATTACAGTTGTGGCCGGAGCTGGCGGTGATGATGCAGAAGACTTTGCCCGCATGCTTGTTGAAATGTATCAGCGTTACGCTGAAAAAAATGGTATGTCAGTAACAATTCTAGATTCAAATGCAAATGATCATAATGGATATCGCAACATCACGTTTGAAATTGGGGGTAAGGATGCATACGGCACACTTCAAAGTGAGTCTGGTGTACATCGACTAGTGCGGATTTCTCCATTTAATAGTAACGGAAAGCGACAGACTTCGTTCGTTCTTGTAGAAGTGTCTCCACAAGTTGATGACGTGAGCGCAGTTGATTTGCAGGATGAAGATATCGAGGTAAGTTTTGCACGTTCAGGAGGTGCCGGTGGGCAAAATGTAAATAAGCGTGAAACTGCAGTTCGAATTGTTCACAAGCCAACAAACATTTCCGTCAATGTTTCTACTGAACGCAGTCAACAACAGAATCGAGAAAGGGCAATGACCTTGCTTGCGGGGAAGGTTTTTGCATTTGCAGAAGCGCAACGTAAGCGAGAAATGAAAGGGCTTTCAATTGAAAAGACACTTAAAATTGAGTGGGGTAGCCAGATACGTTCATACGTTCTACACCCATATCAGATGGTGAAGGATCATCGCACAAACACTGAAACAAGCCAAATAGATAAAGTGCTCTCAGGTGATATTGAGTTATTTCTTGATGCAGCGGCGAACATAGATTAGAATAGTGGAGTTATTATGATTTACTTCGATAAAGTATCGAAATTGTACAACAGTGGAAATTCCGTCGCCCTTGAAAGCGTCACGTTTCAAGTAGCACCAAAGGAATTTGTATCTATTGTTGGCCACTCTGGTGCAGGGAAAACAACACTCCTTAAAATGCTTATAGCAGAAGATGTTCCAACAGAAGGGCAGGTATTTTTTGAGTCACTTGATATCCATAAAATTCCTCGCGGGAAGCTTCCAAAGTTTCGTCGTAAGATTGGTACTGTGTTCCAAGACTTTAAACTTTTGCCTCACAAAACTGCATTTGAAAATATCGCGTTTGCGATGGAAGCAAACGGCAGGAGTGATGAAGAAATTGCCGAGAATGTTCCACAAGCACTTGCGCTCGTTGACTTGCAGGACAAAATTTGGAATTTCCCTGGTGAGCTTTCTGGTGGGGAAAAACAACGTGTCGCAATAGCACGTGCGATTGTAAATCAGCCAGACATCATTATTGCGGACGAGCCAACAGGAAATCTCGACCCTATCGCGACGTACGAGGTGGTGCAGATTTTGAAAAAAATTAACGACTTGGGCACGACCGTTATTATGACTACACACAACAAGGGTGTTATTGATGAGCTTGGTCGTCGCGTTATTACCATGGATGAGGGGCGTATCGTGCGCGATGATGCTGAAGGGAAGTACGTTTTGTAAGCCAAGTATAATTGTATATTATTTTATGTGGACAGGTTTTAAAAGAGTAGTACGGGCAGGATTTATGGGTTTCTGGCGCAATGCGTTCGTTTCTCTTGCTGCAATTTTTGTGATGACCGTTGCACTTTTTGTCATCGGCTCCACTATGATGATAGAAAAGATGCTTGAAGTTTCACTTCAAAATATTCAAGCTAAGGTTGATATTAACGTATATTTCGTAACCTCTGCGGATCAAGTCGATATTGACTCACTGCAGATTTCTCTTGAGTCACTTCCTGAAGTTGAAGAAGTTATTTTTACTTCACGTGAAGAAGCCCTTGCACAGTTTTCAGAACGTCATCAAAAAGACGATATTATCATGCAGGGACTTGAAGAGCTTGGCGATAATCCGCTTGGTTCCTCACTCTCAATACGAGCAAAAGAGACATCACAGTACGAGGGTATCGCGCGTTTCTTAGATGAACAACAAATTGCTGAAGATCCGCAAGACCCACTTATTGACGAAGTTAACTTCCTGAAGAACAAAGAGGCAATTGATACACTTACTTCTATCATTGCTGCCGTGGAAAGAGCTTCGTACATCACTATGGTTGTTCTTGTGGTGGCAGCCGTTATGATTAGTTTCAATACAGTGCGCCTTGCCATTTATACAACCCGTGAAGAGATTTCAGTAATGCGTCTTGTGGGGGCAAGTAACATGTTTATTCGTGGCCCATTTATGCTCCAGGGCATCATGTATGGCGTCGCGTCAGGTGTTTTGGCACTTCTCATCTTGTATCCAATTGTACTTTGGATTGGTCCAAAAACAGAAAATTTCTTTCAATTCAATATCTTTACCTACTTTGTTTCAGAGTTTAGTCAGATATTTACCGTACTTGTTGGTGTAGGCATAATCATCGGCATGATTTCGAGCTTGTTAGCAGTTGCGCGTTATCTACGTACGTAATTTAAGATAAATTAGAAATATAATGGTAACTAAAAAAAAGACGACAAACCGAAAGAAAAAACAAACAAAATATATTTTCGTCGTCGGTGGTGTGATGAGTGGAGTTGGAAAGGGTATCGCGTCATCTTCGATTGCTAAAATTCTCAAAGGCAGAGGCCTCATCGTTACGGCAATAAAAATTGATCCGTATGTAAACGTAGATGCGGGAACGATGAATCCTACAGAACATGGTGAGTGTTTTGTGCTTAAAGATGGTCTCGAAACAGACCAAGACATGGGGAACTACGAACGTTTTCTCAATATAGACATTCCAGGAATTAACTACATGACAACTGGTAGTATCTATCAATCCGTTATCGCCAAAGAGAGAAATTTAGGATACGAGGGGAGAAATGTGCAGGTAGTCCCAGATATTCCGTTGGAGGCAATCCGTCGTATCAAAAATGCAGCAGCAGTTGCTGAAGCAGATGTGGTTCTTATTGAAGTGGGTGGTACTGTCGGTGAGTATGAAAGCATTCTTTTTATTGAGGCTATTCGTATGATGAAGTCAGAAACACCGCGTGATGTAGGCGTAGTTATGGTGAGCTATCTTCCTGTACCAGGAAGTGTTGGAGAGATGAAAACAAAGCCAACGCAGCACGCAGCACGAACGCTCAATAGTTCAGGAGTGTTTGCTGACATTATTCTCGCTCGAGCACCTGTACCGGTCGACCTTAAGCGAAAAGAGAAGATTGCAAAATTTTGCAATGTGAGAGTAGAAAATGTTATTTCGGCACCAGATGTAGAAAGTATTTATGATATTCCACTTAACTTAGAAAAAGATCATTTGTCTGATCGTTTGTGTGAAATGCTCAGCTTGCCGTGCTCAAAGAAGTCTGATTTATCTGAATGGAGAAAGTTTGTGTCAAAGTCCAAAAACACAAAAGACACGGTAAAAATTGCGGTTATCGGAAAATACTTCAGTTCAGGAGACTTCGTACTTTCAGATGTCTATATATCAGTACTTGAGGCCATTAAATATTCTTCGTATAAATTAGGATTGAAACCTGAGATTACGTATCTTTCTTCACTCGATTTCACTGATGGAAAGAACTTGAAAGATCTTAAGAAGTATGACGGAGTTTTGGTACCTGGAGGTTTTGGGAAGTCTGGCATTGAGGGTAAATTGAAGGTGATTGAGTATGTGCGTAAAAACAAGATTCCGTATTTTGGCATTTGCTATGGTATGCAACTTGCGGTACTTGAATTTGCTAAAAATGTTTTGAAGAAAAAGAATGCGTCAACCGAAGAAATTGACGCTACTGCAACGGAACTTGTTATTGGAATCATGCCAGACCAGAAAGAAAAAATTGCTCAGAAAAAAATGGGGGGAACGATGCGGCTTGGTCAGTACCCTGCTGTTCTTAAAAAGGGGAGTATTGCCGGAAAGGCATACAAAACTGACGAGGTTCTTGAACGACATCGACATCGGTATGAGGTGAATCCAGAATACATCATGGAGCTTGAAAATGCTGGGGTGATATTTTCAGGTAAATCGCCTGACGGTCGCCTGATGGAGATTATGGAACTGCCAATAGAAACCCATCCATTTTTTGTGGGGGTACAGTTCCACCCAGAGTTGCAGGCACGACCACTTAATCCTCATCCTATATTTACAGCCTTTATTAAGGCCGCGTACGAATCAAAATAGCAGTCTCCCATCTATTTTTTGTACGTAACTTCGTTGTGTACAAAAAATGCTCCTCATCGTGCATTATGTACGCCTCGGGCTATTTCCTAATCTTTAGTAGATACACTCTTTAAGTTGTCAGTATTTTTCTTGCTTTAAAATACTGGGCAACTCTTTGCAAAAGTCTCCTAGACTTCCTCACGTTGTTGTGTGTCCAAAAATGGAGGAAGTGCTATAACGTCCAAAGTCTTAATCATTCTAGTTTTAAGCGATTGTGAGTATAAAGTAGCCATTCCGCAAAGTGCGCGGAATGGCTATGTATTTTTCCTTGATTGCTACGAAAGCAGTATTGCTGTTTTTTCGAAGCTACCTTCGATTTCAAAAAGTTCTACAGTATCAAATGGCACGGGAATCTGTGTAATCACATGCCGAACCTCTGTGATACTGGCCTCTGTAGAAAGAAGCATTGCCCCACCTTCTTTGAGAAGTCGCTTACAGATAATAAATGTATCGGGGTCTCTTACAAGTTCGCCGCTTAGGTAAAACATTGTAATGAGGTCGGCAACCCTTTCTTCCTCCAGCTTCTTGCAGTCCTCCAGAAGAATTGAAGGGATTAAAGAAAATTCTAGACTAGACGCAATTTTCATTTTTAACCCAAGTGTTTCAAAGAGTTTAATTCCCTGGATAGCCTTATGTGCTATTTTTTCAACACCAATAACGGGTACCCCCATAGTTGCAAAAAATGCGACGCCGTAGCCAAACCCAGAACCAATATCGAGTACCCATGTTGGCTTCTGTAAGTATTCTTCACAAGTTGTGTATACATTTTGAATTGATGCTAATCGACTTGCAGGGCTTAGCTGCTCTACATCTTTTGTGTCTTGGTAAAGTACGACATCTGAATGCGCAAGTGTGTCCAGTAGTCTCTGTAGCACTGTTTCTCCCTCCTCATTTCTGGAGTTGCAATCAACTCCAAACATAACATAATTATTTTCAGTAGCAAGAAAAAGCCTGTTCGCACGTTGTGCGAACAGGCGGTGTGGTCTATGGGAATTTACACGTTTTTTGTAATCCACCTGACGGCTTTCTCCCAAGAGTCAACTGGAGTAACTCCTGGATGTTTTAGAGCCGCGTTCCATGGCCTTTCCGGCAAGAGAACAGGTATGCCGCCGTCACTGACTGCAACAGCATTTTCTGGTGCATCTTCGATTAGGAGATAAGCGCCAATGCTTTTACAAACTTCTAGTTTCAACGTTTGGAAGGGTAAATCGAACCAAAACCGTTGGTAAAATGCTTTTCATCGAAATGTTCGAGTAACTGAGTTCGTAGCCACGACGAGGTGGTGTCGTGTAGCGATTTACATCGGCTTGTTACGATATGGAGTCGATAGTGCTGTAGCTGTACCAAGTATTGGTTGGATCTCATTTTGATGATTGTGACAGAAATCGCGCATACGCTTCACAACAGTCTTGCTATCTATTCCGTACAGCTTGGCCATGTCAAATGTATGCACCTGCTCGTAAGTAATTTTGAACCGTAGCGATTGTTGTGGTGTTGAATGTAGGCTCTATTAAAGTCGCCAATAAGGTCATCAAAATCAACGGCAATAATTTTATTCTTCATGCTGACCTCCATTGTGCTTTCTATATGCACAATACCGTCCAGATCACCTACGTGTCAAATTGTGTAGGACACTCTTTTAAGGTGAGAAAGAGATAGTGTATACTGTCAATAATTAGTCACTAGAATAATCGAAATATGCATCAGGGAAATTGGACGTGTAGTGGTTGTCAGGGTGATATTAAAGAGTTGCCATTTGAACCTCGTAGTACAGAAGGGTTGATGTGTCGTGACTGTCATTCAAAAAAGAGTGGAGGTGGTTCATCTGCACAAAGTTCTGGTGAACGAAAAACTTATTCTGGTGACTGGAAATGTGCAGGTTGCAGAAACGCAATTACGTCACTTCCTTTTGAGCCACGCGACACGAGTAACCTTAAATGCCTCGATTGTTTCAAGAAAAGTAAGGGTTAGACCAGCGGGTAATTTTGCTGAATAATTTAATTATTTATGGTATTGTATTTGCGCGTCAGAAATGGCGCGCTTTTCTTAAAAATTGGCGAATCGTCTAATGGTAAGCAAAGCTTCCTGTCAGCGCTCGCTCGGAAATGTACAAGCTGAAGCTAGTCCACTTCTCTCGCTCACTCGACAGTAGGACTCTGGCTTTTGGTGCCAGCTATCGGGGCTAAAATAATCTGGGAGATTATTTTAGAAGGTTGCCTAGTATTTTGTGACGTAAGGAATAAAAATACTGACAACCTGTACAGAATCTGTAAGATTCGAGTCCCACTCGAACTTTGCAAAAACAATTAAATCTTTGGCGAATCGTCTAATGGTAGGACTCTGGCTTTTGGTGCCAGCTATCGGGGTTCGAGTCCCTGTTCGCCAGCAAGCTTGAGATAAGTTCAGAGTACGAACTGCATCGAAAAGTACTATACAGTCATAGAAGAAGCCGCAGGCTAATCCAGAGGCAAAAAGCACCCACTTAGGGTGCTTTTTGCTATACTGTGTTTATATGAAAGTAAAAACAGCTGAACTTAAAGAGAAAGTAACTACTGGTGTCCACAAGCTTGGGTACACAGGAGAAGACGCACAAGCAATTATCGACACACTTCTGTACGCCGAAATGCGTGGTAATAATCAAGGTATCGCAAAAATCGCTACTGGTGGTGTTCCTAAATCAGAAGACATTGAGGAGTTTAAGGTAGCAAAAGAAAACAAGTGCGGAGTGTTGCTCTCAGGAGGACATTCAATGGCAACTACTGCCAAAGCAGCTGATAAAGCTGTAGAACTAGCTGAACAGCATGGTGTTGGAGTAGCTTGTACCAACCACACTCATACTTCGTCTGGAGCAATCGGATACTTTGCTCGCCGTATCTCAAAAGCTGGGTATATCTGCTTTATGACAGTTGGTAATGGCGACTTCGCAGCTGTTGCTCCATCTGGTTCAGCTGAACCAAAACTAGGTACTAATCCACTGGCGTATGCATTTCCTTATGACGGCGGTGAAGTAGTTTTTGATAATGCTACGGCAGCAATTGCATTCTTTGGTGTTGTAGAAGCTCGACTTAAAGGTGAACAACTCCCAGCAGGTGTTGCATTAAATGCAGCTGGCAATCCAACCACTGACCCAAATGAAGTAATGGAAGATGGTGAGGGAGAAAATGTAGGAGGTGCGATTAAGACTTTTGCTGATCATAAAGGCTACGGTCTATCAGTATTTGTACAGCTCATGGGCAGCGCTTTTTCGCTAGCAGGTATTGCGGGTGCTAATGAAGAAGATGGCGCAGGTACATTTATCATCGCCATTGATCCAGGTTTATTTGCTGGTAAGGAGGAATACATGAAACGAGCGAAGCAAATGGTTGATGAAATTAAATCTGCCAAGCCAGTTGATGGACAGAAAGTTGTTATGCCTGGTGAACTGGGTGACCGTCGAGCAAAAGTTGCTGAGGAGTCTGGAGAGATTGAAATTGCAGATGGTATATGGAACGAATTGTGTAAGTTTGTAGAAAAAGAGTAGTCATCAGAAATGGGAAATGGACGAAATGGGGACAGACGAAATGGGGACAGGGACGACGAAATGGGGACAGGGACAATAAAAATCTGAAACTCGTGGCATAATTTATTTATGCCACGTCAGTCTAGAGTCTCAATCGCAGACGTTATTTATCACGTGATAAACCGTGCAAATGGTCGTTCTCAGATATTTAATAATGATAAAGACTATCAACACTTTGAATCATTACTTGGGGAAGCGAAAGATCTCACCGACATGCGCGTTCTTGCCTACTGTGTAATGCCAAATCACTGGCATTTAGTATTACAACCTCGTACCGACACCAATTTGGCGGAGTTTATGAGTTGGCTTACCAGTACACATGTTCGTCAGTATAGAACAAAAACAGATACCATCGGTTACGGACATCTCTATCAAGATAGATATAAATCATTCCCAACTGAATCAAATGAATATAGCCAAACATTAATTAGATATGTTGAGCAGAACCCATTACGAGCAAAGTTAGTGAATAGAGCTGAGGATTGGCAATGGTCGAGTTTATGGAGAAGAGAAAAAGGAAGCTCGAAGGAGAATAAACTACTCTCAGCACTGCCAGTTGATTTACCTGATAACTATCTCACGTCAGTAAATGATGTACTTAAAGAAGATGTCATCGAAGTCATAAGAAATGCAGTCAAGAAAGGTAAACCTTTTGGAAAAGATGAATGGATAGATAAAATGGTTGATAGTTACAACCTAAGACATACAGTTAGAGAGAGGGGGAGACCACGTAAAAATTAGAACACAGTTATTGAATAAATATTGTCCCTGTCCCCATTTACACTGTCCCCATTTACAGACGGCCAGCACACAAAATTTAGCTTTATTTATCAACACAGATTTGGTTCGAGTCCTAGATTTGATATACTAAAATTATGAATGATCGCTTTAAGTTAATTGCTTCTGTATACATGCTATTTCGAGATGGCGATAAGATTCTTTTGTTGCGACGAGCAAATACAGGCTACGAGGATGGGAAGTATGGACTTGTGGCAGGTCATGTTGATGGAGATGAATTACTCACTAAAGCAGCTGCACGGGAAGCAAAAGAGGAAGCTGGGGTAGATATACAGCCAGAAAATCTTGTCTTAAAAACAGTGATGCATCGACGACAAGAAGATGAACGAATCGATTTCTTTTTTGAAGTCAAAGAATGGGAAGGGGAAATAACAAATACTGAACCAGATAAATGTGACGATCTGAGTTTCTTTCCGATAGATAACTTACCAGAAAACACTATACCGTACATTGCTCAAGCAGTTGGATGTTATCAAAAAGGAATCTTTTATTCCGAATGGTGGGAAGATAGGTAGGTTCCAACTTTGTACCAGACGGCCAGCAAGCTTGAGATAGGGGCAGAGTATGAACTGCATCGAAAGCCCTATACAGTCACGGAAGGTGCTGCAGGCTAACCCAGATTCAAAAGACACCCTTGTCGGGTGTTTTTTTGCTATAGTAGCTTGAGTTATTGAAGTATGTTAAATGTAACGGTAATTAAAATAGAGAAAAATGCAAGATATTAATATAATTCAACTCGGTGGCATACATTTGCCAAAAAAAGCCACCCTGCCTATGGAAGGATTTTCCTATGCAACAATTCCTGGCACTGGAAGCGCGGCTGGTTTTGTGTTTAATGGCGATGACGTGATTTCTAATTGTTTAGATTGGTCTATCGAGTTAAATTTTGTAAATGGTTCTGAGAAAAACGTTATTGTGAATAAAGTGAGTTGTGATTTTTTTGGTGAGAAAAGCTATCTTTCTAGGTCAGTTAAATATGTAACTGTAAAGGAAAATAATAATGAGATTTTTTTCCCGATATTGTTAAAGTCGGGTTCAAAAAATGTGTATAAGTTCGATTTTCTTCTTGAAGTCTACAAGAAGAAATTTTTTGTCTTTCATAAAGCTTATTTTAATAAATCAGACATAAGTCCGCCTGAAACTTATCAAGAAATTATTAAAAATATTGAAGTATCGGTTTGGTTACATGGGAAAAAGAACCCTATTAAATTAACGATATAGCCAACGCTTTTACTTAGTGACAGTAACTTGTACCCCTCCTCTATACTTGTATTAATTTCACTTTCAATACAATTAGCTGTTCTTTTTTCATGCGCTACGCTTGCTACTAGTTGACATTTTTTAATGGCATTGCATTGCTCGTCAACTATCGAAAAATTGCAATTATACTGTGAGATTCAAAGCTTAAATAAATATGTACTTTTAGCTTCCCTGTTTTGTTTCGGGATATATTTTTATGTTATCTAGATAAAAGTTAGGAAACTTTCAACACCGCACTATACGGTCAAGAATTGACTTTGTGTAATAAATGTAGTATTAAAAGAAGTGAATTTAGAAGTACCTTTAACCTAAGGAAGGAGTCAAAAAATTGACTGTTACAACCAAGTCACTTCAAACACCTAAGTTTCTCACGGAGGAGATGGCAAGAACAGCCGTTCGTGTTGCAATCCAGACGATTCTCAATCCGCCGGATGTAGATCAGCACGGCTTCGGCCATGAGGAGTTGAAGCAGTATCTAAAACCAACTGACAAGCAGTGTTATGTTGTCATACTCGTACCCGGTGTGATCGACCACGTTGCAGAAGGGTATCATCCTGACTGGCCGGACTATCCACTTAATCCGGTTCTGTTGTACGAACACTGCGAACGCGATGGTGTGGATGTGTTTGAGGCAAAGTTCCGCGACATTGCTAAGAACAGTGCCTTGCAACTCTGGACCGACCGCAACGATGGTCGGACTGATAGCCCTCCTCATTTGCTGTTTCAGGGGGATACTCCACACTCGGGTGGTGTGAAACGACACGGCATTGTCGTAACTTGCGCAGGAGCTCAGCACTACACCAACAAGCTGATCTCGGCCATGGTTGTCGAGTTGCTGGTGGCTATGGCCTCTGCAGCATGGGAGTCTAGCGCAGACTACAGGCAGTATGTCGACTTCGTGACTTAGTCTTGCGTTTTTGACCCTATAGAGCCGCTTAGTACCGAAAGGGAATAGCGGCTTTTACTATTTCTGTTCTGATATTGCCCTGGGCAGCAAGAAACTGTGATGATATAAGCAAAAGTTGCTATTGCGTTTGTTAAAGCATTCCATTTTATACATTTGTAAACATAGCAAGGCGGATCCATTCCGCAATCTATTAGGACACTCAGTTAAAAGTTAAACTGAAAGAAACTTCAAACTGATACGTCATAACTAGTGAAGGCAGATAACTTGTTCTGCACTTTACATTTCTTTCGGTCAACTATACAGAATGGAGACAGTATCAATGATGCATAGTCCATTGAAGAAAAAAGTTGGCTCGTTAATCAATTTGGTGCAGTGGTGTGTGGTCCTAGAGGAAACTCTGGCTGTCAGCAAACAACTTCGCAAAATTGATTGACCCTTACTCAGGTAAGCTAAAATAATTTTGAAAGAATCAACCGGATAAACCCAAGCACTCGTGCTTGGGTTTATCTTATTTTTTTGTTTCACTCAACTCTCATAAGAAATTTGATAGAATATATCAATGTCTATAAAAATTTCTACAGGTGTTGTGCATAAGGTGCCGGCTGATTTGCGAAGAATTTTGACTTCGTCAGTAGAAGTTGCTGATATCTGGAACAGTCTCACACCACTTTCTCGCAATGAATGGATCTGTTGGTCGACTACAGTTAAAAAACCCGAGACACGAAAAAAGCATGTTGCACGAGTGCTTGCCGATCTTCTTGCAGGGAAGAAGCGTCCTTGTTGTTGGCCCGGGTGCCCACATCGCTAATTATGGTATGGACGCATATACCGTCAAATACTTTCGTTACTACTGCTTGTCAGTCTCCCATGTAAATAATTTTTGATTTTTAGATCCTATATGTTATAAAACTTGCAGTACCTTAAAATTTTTTAGAATCAAAATTGGTTCTAAGATATTATCAACAGGAGAAGTAGATGATTACTGATAGTGATTCAAACAAAGAATTCCATAATGCTCTCGGGGCGTTGTCCCCTTGTGATTTGCATAAATGGACAGAAACTTCACGTGCACGTATTGCCCTTAGTAGGTTTTTGGCAGGTCCTATTCCAGTTAGAAAGTGCCTGAGCAGTTTCGTTTCCGTCACCATTCGAGTCAAAGATTTTAAGCGTGACCTGCATAGCTTTTTTGAGAATCGCGAAGGTATGTACGTTCACAAAACGTTTGTGGATGAACTGCTTAGTCGGGCATCAGCTCATGTAATGATGCAAGATACTACAGTAAGCTACGCTCCTGTAGTGCAGGAGGGTTATGATACTGAGTTGATGGCGGAGATGCCTACAAGCTGTCTGTTCGGCTCGCTTGAATCATTTCTTCTTTTTCTGTCTTTTCTCATTGAGAGGCAGTGGGGAGGTGAAAAAGGTCATCTCCATGTCAATGGATTGGCAACAGTATTTTACGTGACCATGAATTGTGAAATTCTCGTTGTGCATGTCTATTACGACAAAAATCGATGGGAACTTTACGTCAATGAACCAGATGACAACGAGTGGGAGGAGGGAACTCGAGTGTACTCAAGAGCAGTTTCTTCCTAGTTTTCTATCCCCCGTGCACGGAGTGCACGGGGGATTTTTCTTGCTCAGATCCTCTGTCAATTATTTGTGTTTGCAGATACCCCTTACCGTCACTTCAATCTCGTCGACATCAAAATCTTCAAGTTTCAACAGTTTCCTGATTTTTTCATCAGGTGCGGTAAAGTGAATAATTTTTTCACAGTTTGTACATACAGCATGATGATGCGCTTCTTTTTGATATTCGTATTGAGCTTCTTCAGTGCCGAGGTGTATTTGTTTAATGAGTTTTTCTTTGGTGAACAGGTCGAGATTTCTGTAGATTGTGACAAGGTCAATGTCAGGGATTCTCGTATGTATGCCAGATGCAGAAAGCGTGCTGTGACTTTTTTTAAGCACGGACAGAATTTTCTTCCTCTTTTCAGTTAGTTTTATAGACATATGCAAGTGATTTGCATTTTTAAGCTAAGATATTTATAATGATTGAACCAATTATTGCCGCTGTTTGTATAGCACTTACATCTCTTGTGGGAGTTTTGTTTTTTGGAAATACACAGAAACTTATTGGTGCTCAAAAATATGTCGTCCCCATGGCTGTCGGCGTGTTCCTTAGTCTGGTGCTATTTGAACTTATTCCAGAGACATTGGAGTTGTCACCTGAGCTCGGTGGTATTGCAGTAGCATTTGGTTTTGTCTCCTTTTATGTACTAGCGAACTATTTGCACCAAAAGTACCACCATCTTGAAGTGGAAGATTGTGACCGAAAAGGTGCTGCGGCACTTTTGCTTATTGGTGACGGAATTCATAATATTGCAGATGGTGTTATTTTAGGCGGGGCATTCTTGATTGACCCGACTGTCGGTGTGGCGACTGCTTTCGGGCTTGCGCTACATGAGATTCCTCAAGAAATAGTTGAATTCGGTGTCCTACTCCGCGGTGGCTATACAAAAATGCAAGCCTCTTTTTATAACCTCATTTCAGCAAGTAGTATTATTTTGGGCGTCTTGTTGATTACGCTTGTAGCTGAACACGCGACAGAATTTATATGGGTTATTACAGGTGTGGCGGCAGGTAATCTTTTGTTTCTCGCAGCGAGTGACTTGCTGCCGCGGATTCATGGAAACCTTAAAAATTATGGCAGTATTTGGCACTCAACAGCGTCTATCACACTTGGCTTTGTCGCAATGACGAGTGTGCTTATGTTGACTCATGAATACTTTGGACATGGTCACGAGTCTGATGCTGACCATGCTGATGTTTTAGTAACTTCTATTTTGAACGCGTAGTTTGATTGTGTATGTTTGTACAGTTGCAGATCCAAAAGATGTCAATATTTCTTACCCTAACAACGCTATTGTTCTTGCTATTTTTGCCGATTGTGAGTCAAGCGCAAGAAATACACCACGACTATCAAGGAACATATCGAGGAAAAGTAATTGAGGTAACTTCAGAAGAACTTAAGAAAATTCCTGGAACTAATACAGAACATTTGTATCAGACAATTGAAGTTAAAATTTTAGACGGTCCGGAAGCAGGAGAAATTATAAGTATTGAGAATGATTATTTAGAATTGGACAAGGGGGATACATTTTATTTCAATCACAATATTTATATTGATGGAACTGAAGTGTACGCGATAGTAAATATTGATCGTAGAGGCTCACTAATTTTGTTCGGGTTATTGTTTGTGGCAGCAATAATTGCATTCGGTGGCTGGCAAGGTGTCCGTTCGTTGCTTGCACTGGGTGGAAGTTTTGTTGCAATATTTTATGTGTTGTTGCCGGGACTGCTGCATGGATGGAATCCATTGTTCCTAAGTTTACTTGTTGCTTCAGGAATTTTGGCTGCTGCAATTTTCTTCACCCACGGACTTAACAGAGAGTCAGCTGTTGCTTACGGAGGTACGATGATTGCTGTATTTCTGACTGGCATACTGGCAATTATTGCTGTACACCTAAGTGATTTGTCAGGTTTTGTCAGTGACGAATCTGTATACTTAAACATGAATACTGACGGTGCTTTAAACTTTACAGGTCTTTTGCTTGGAGCAATTATTATTGGTGTGTTGGGTGTGCTTGATGACATCGCTGTAACTCAGGCAGCTGTTGTGTCTGAATTATATGATAGTAATGAGAGCATGGGGCGTAGGGAGGTATATACAAGAGCACTACGAGTCGGAAGAGAACATGTTGGTGCATTAGTTAATACTCTCGTTCTTGCCTACGCAGGAGTCTCGCTGCCATTGCTACTTTATTTTTACATGTCACCATTAAGCTTTTGGTCACTTGTGAATTCCGAAATCTTTGCAACAGAAATTATTCGCACAATTGTTGGTAGTATCGGACTGATAATGACCGTACCAATTGTGACAGGTCTTGCGGTATTCTATTTGAAGGGACATACATCAAAGCATTCTCATAGTCACTCTCACGGCATTTTCATTAAAAGTATATAGTACTTAAACTAAAAAATTAGTTTTAAAAATCTAGTTTTAGTGAACTTCAATATTCTTGGTATCTAATACAGCAGGACCAGATACGATGTAGACCTGTATGCAGTTAGGGGTGACAAAATATTACGTTAAAGCGAAATATAGTTTAGAAGACATCATTAGTGACATCGAAGATTCTTTAAAATCATAAAGTCTGAATGTTGGATATTTTTCACTAGCCGCATGTGCTCGTGGAGTGTGTGGGTCATGTTGCTAGAATATTTAGATTTTTAAGTTGTACTCTAAACCAAATGTAAGACTCTGACATTCAGTGCGTCATAAGGAGTGTTATGGCACGTAAGGTTACAACAAAAACATTTGGAATCCTCATCCTGTTGACGGGTATAATTGTGGGCATTCTCCCGTTTGTGCCTGGAATCCTTATAATTTTAGTTGGTCTTGAAATTTTGGGGATACGCGAAGATGTAGTTTCAAAAATAAAGGTATTTTTTACACGCACACCCAAAGTGCACTTAGTGAAGACAAAACTTTTTGAATAATATATGCAAATTATAGTTTTGTTATTTGCGTTGGAAATTGGGGCTATTATGAGTTTCCAGTTTTTTGGCACAGATGCACTAATGGAACGCTCTACTAAAATAAAATTGCCGTCACAAGGAAGTACATATACTGATGTAGTTTCGAACGCAGAAAAGTTGTTTTCGTTCGAAAATGGAGAAATTATAAATCTTAGTGGTCAGGGGCTCACGGAAGTGCCTGTAGGTGTTTTTGAAAAAGAAATTGCTGAAGAGTTAAATCTTTCAAATAATCAACTTGAAGGCTCGCTTCCTGCTGAAGTTCGTCATTTGCAAAATCTTAGAGTATTAGATTTGAGTGATAATAAATTTACCGGTGTGCCGGCAGAGATCGGACAACTTGCAAAGCTTGAGGTTCTAAATCTTTCAGGCAATCCTATTACTGGGCTGCCACTAGAGCTTGGTAATTTACTAAATCTTAAGGTGCTTGATCTCTCGGGGACTCAATATTCTAAATACGACCTCAATCTTATTAAGAAAAACCTTCCTGAAAGTGTGATTATCCACATATAGTAAGGTTTTTGTGGGTCTGTGTATACGATTTACTTATCATGAAGTATTATAAAGTGGTTCATTGTGGTAGATTTTAGGTAAGTTAAATTAATATTATGGAAGAAAAAAATACAACAAAAACTGTAAAAAAAGAATCTGTAGATGCTCAGACAGCAGAGTCTGTATCGACTGTAAAAAATAGCGCCCCGATACATTCAACTGTAGTTGCAGTTATTGTAGTAGCGCTTGTTGCAGCAGCTGGAGCATATTATTTTATGTCTAAAGCGCCAGATGGTGCAGATGAAATGACTGAAAGTGTTGCAAGAACTGAATACCCTGATGCAGTTGCAAAAGTAAATGGCGAAGAACTTAGTAGAGAGGATTTTCTGTTGAGCATAAGTCAGGCTGAACAGGCTGCCCAGCAACAAGGTGCTGATTTAAATGACCCAGCTGTTAAGGCGGAAATTGAATCACAAGCGATGGTTGTGTTAATAAATTCAACACTGTTGGCGCAAGCCGCTACGGAAAGTGGTGTAACTGTCAGTGAAGCAGATATCGAAGCGCGGATTAGTGAACTTGAGGTGCAGTATGGCGGCGCTGAGGCATTCTCCACAGCGCTAGAAAGTGCAAGTTTAACGCGTGATGAGTTGCGTGAAAATGTGACTGAGCAACTTTTGATTGATGCGTATCTTGAGAGTGATGTAACGTTTAGTGGAATTATTGTGACAGACACAGAAGTTCAAGAGGCATATGATGGACTTGCTACACAAGGTCCTGGCCTCCCGCCGCTCGAGGAAATTTCTGAACCGTTGCGACAGCAATTGCTTGCACAAAAGCAACAGGAAGCCATTGGTGTTTTGATTGATGGTCTACGAGTAAATGCAGATATTGAAACGTTGATTTAAGGAATATTGAGATACTATAAAAGTCGTTCACGCTGTGAACGACTTTTTTAATTATTCTGTTGTTACCCCGTCAAAGTGTTCTTCCGTTTCATCTTCTTTAGCATGTACAATCGTGCCGTCCTTGTGTTCTGGTGGTGTGTAGATGGTGTAGAGTTTCAGATCAGTGTCTCCAGTATTAATAATGTTATGTTTGGCTGTTGCCGGGATTATGACGGCAAAATCAGCAGGAAGAGAATGCTCAACATCATCTAGAATGACCTTCGCTTCGCCCGACTCAATGCGAATGAACTGATCTAGCTGGTGTACCTCCTCACCGATGTCTTCTCCGGGCTTAATGTTCATTAATACAAGTTGGCAATGTTTTGCTGTGTAGAGTACGCGTCGATAGTCAACATTTTTAAGTGTCTCTTCTTCAATATTTAGTATGTATCCTTTCATGTCTATTATATTTAGGGAATAATTCAACACTGGGAGCTGATGCTCTTTGTACTGCTGTCAAACTATTTTACATTAAATAGTGAACTACAGCACTGTAGTATATGCTGCAACTACAAGTCGTGGGAACGTTTTGCTTTATTGATAGGGATCTTTTTCAACGTAAACAGAAATCGTGCGACGTTTGCGTGCCTTGCCTTTTGAGACATGCTTGTGTGAAGGGTATGTTTTGTGCACAATAAATTTTTCTTCAAGAAATGCAATAAGTTCAGATTCACTGTATGCGTATTCTTGGACTCCAATAACTGGATGTATGTAGGAACCTTCCTCATCCCCAGGGCGCTCCTCGATAAGACGTTTTGTATGTAAGTCACCATCACTAAGAAAAGTTTTCATAAAGAGGAAGCTCCCAGGTTTGAGCACTCTATGTATTTCGTCACGAAGGATCGCACGCTCTTCTTTTTTTAAAAAGTGTGAGCTCATCATATCAAGAGCAAGTGTCTGAGACGCGTCGGGCACAGTCAGAGGCCCAACCATTGAGCGTGTTTCATAGTGAAGTTGGTATCCTTCGGATAGTCGCTTTGCTTCTTTGATCGCAGCGCCAGACGAGTCGTATCCGACACCTCTCATGCCAAATTTTTTTGCAAGGTAGATAAGATTTCTCCCGTTTCCACAACCGAGATCAATGACTGATGAAGTAGGGTTTAAAAGTATACGTTTTGTTTGACGTTCTAACCACCTAGTGAATTTTTCTAGGTCCTCACTAACTTCTATTGAAAGCGCAAGGTGTTCGGCGTTTGTATATTCTTGGTCCCAGAATGCAGTCCCGTGCCGGTTCCTTTTGTTGTTTTTTACGTGCCGTGCCATATCAATTCCTTGATGATGCTAAATTAGAGCATATATCTTGCACCTTTTGCAAATTACAGTATGCTCCTAGGATGGAAAATACATATATATATGTCTACGGAAAACATGCTGTACGTGAGGCACTTACATTTCGACCAGATGTTGTTGAACATCTGTATCTTCGTGACGATCAAAAAGATACGTACTCAAAATCGCTCCTTGGATCTATTAAAACAGTAAGTTTCTTTAAGGGCGACAATGTGCCATCTGAAGTGGATAGAAAAGCAGTGCATCAGGGTTGCATTGCAGTTATCAATCGTAAGAAGTTGATGATTCCGTTCGACGTTTTTATTGCAGCTATTGCCGTTTCAAACGACACAGCAGTTGCATTGCTTGGTGAGCTGGAAGATCCACATAATGTTGGTGCCGTTGTTCGTTCTGCTGCAGCCTTTGGCATTGCTGCTGTTCTTATTCCAAAACATCGACAAGTGACAGTAACTGGCACGGTGGTGAAGGTTTCAGCAGGTATGGCGTTTAAAGTTCCGCTTGTAGAAGTCCCAAACGTAAACCGCGCACTTGAAGATTTGAAGAAAAAAGGATTCTTTGTATATGGTCTTGATGGCGGCGGTGACACTTCGCTTCATACCGAGACATTTACTAAGCCAAGTGTATTTGTGTTAGGGAATGAAGGAGAGGGGATTCGTGAAAAAACAAAAGAGCATTGTGACTTTATACTTCAAATTCCTATGCATCCACGGTGTGAATCGCTTAATGCCTCCGCCTCAGCAGCCACCACCTTTTATGCTTGGAGTGAGCAACATCCAGGTGCACTTACATAGCTTACACCTGCAAAACATCTACAAGAGAGCACGGTGTTTGGTATACTATATATAAAGAATTATGTATATGCGTCTTCTTCTTGAGTTATTTATTATATTTGTAATTGTCAGTACTTGCTTTTTTGTATATCAAAATTATTGGGATGATTTAAAATACATCCTGTTTTCAGTTGAACCCTCATACGTTGTGTATGTTGGAGATGTCGCACTTGAGGTAACGGTGGCAGACGAACAAAGTGAAAGAATCTCGGGTCTCTCAGGTACCGTATCTCTTGATGATTATGAAGGGAAGTTATTTATCTATGAAACCTCTGGTCAGCATGGAATATGGATGAGAGACATGCTCATTCCGATTGATATTTTTTGGTTTAATGATGACTTAGAGTTGGTGCACTATGAAAAAAATATAACGCCAAATACGTACCCTGAAGTATTTTCGCCAAACAAACCTGCACGTTTTGTGCTTGAAATGAATGCAAATTTTATTGATTCACTGAGAATTGAATTAGGGGATAGACTTGTCCTACCCTCAACCTTGTTGCCAACCGACATACGAGAAAAGTTGCAAAAGTAGTAGTTTTGTTGCATAATCTTATTGCGTTGATGATTACTTTGTAATTTTTACAAAGAGGAAAGTCCGGACACGTTTTTCTTTATTTTAAAGATCAAAAAGGGTAGCGGGTAACACCCGTCGCATACGCTTCGTATGAGAGGTGCGAGCAGAGACGCTTCTGACGAAAGAAAAGGAGCGTCTCCAAAAGCGTAAGTTTTTGGAGACGAGTCTGTGCGGTGACGCGCAGAGTGAAACGGCTAAATCCTTACCAGCGTGCAAGGCCGTGCCTGGCACCATTTTTGTTTGTTTATTCTGAACTCAGAATAGGAAACGAAAATGGTGCCGGGAGAGCCGCAGGAGGTGTATGGCAACAGACATCCTAGGTATATGATCATCCTGTTTTATACAGACAGAATCCGGCTTATACGCATAAAAAACCACTTACTTTGTAAGTGGTTTTTTATATCTAGTCTAGTTATATACATATCCCTAGTGCACGCCAACTGCATATGCGTGCTATTCTATTAGTAATCAGGGATGTAATTAATGTCATAATGTATGGAAAATAATATATATAGTAATATCCAATCACAAGGGAGTGGAGAAGATAAGGTTGAAAAATCTCTTCGTTCAATATCGGAGGGTGTCATCGCGGTTGTGTTTGGGTTACTACCACTCGTTTTTTTACCTATCGTTTTTTTACCTCCTGACTACATTAAGGTCATTTTCACAATTTTAGGTATATTTCTTGCGATAATCTTTTTCAGTCTTTCTATTTTGCGATCTGGCAGTTTGAGAATCCCTGTTCCAAATGCCATGCTTGGACTTTGGGTTGTCGCTATAATTGCATGTGTCTCGGCAATTTTCTCTGGTGACATGCAAGATTCATTCCTAGGAGACGCATTTGAAGTGCATACTGCTGTATTTCTTGTGCTTGTAGCGCTCGTAGGTTCAATTACTTCTTTGATACGGCAATCAAAGAATTCTATAATGAGACTTTATGTTTTGTTGACTGCAAGTGCAGCTGTGCTGGCGCTTTTCCATGTTTCGAGACTTTTCTTTGGGCCTGACTTCCTTACGCTTGGGATATTTACTGATACAGTAAGTACTTCTGTGGGTAGTTGGAATGATCTCGGTCTATTCTTCGGTCTCTCAATTTTACTTTCGCTCGTCGCTCTCGAACAGTTGCCACTTACTAAGTGGGGCAAAATTGTTTTTGCAATCGGCATTGTGCTCTCTCTTCTTATGCTCATGGTTGTGAACTTTTCTGCTATCTGGTTTGTGTTGGCATTAGTAAGTCTTGTGATGCTCATGTATAGCCTTATCAAAGATAGGTTTACCGGGCAGTCTCTTTCACCTGAGGGTAAAAGCAGCTCGTCGCTCCAGTCAATCTTACTCTCACTTGGTGTGTTTGCAGTTTCGTTAACGTTTATTGTTGCAGGAGGCCCTCTTAGTAATGTCATTTCAAGTGCAACTGGTATCTCGTATGTGGAGGTAAGGCCATCAATCTCAGCAACCATAGATATCGCACGTAATGTGTATTCTGAAAATGCCTTTTTCGGTATTGGTCCTAATAAATTTATTGATGCATGGCGACTATACAAAGATCCTTCGATTAACCAAACAATATTCTGGGATACTGATTTCAGAGGAGGGAGTGGATATATTCCAACATTGTTTGTTACGACAGGTATTTTTGGAGCTCTTTCATGGCTACTTTTCTTCGGTCTGCTTCTTTGGTCTGGATTTAAAATGCTGTTTAAAACAACACATGCAGATAGATCGTGGTATTTCATTGGAAGTTCTTCATTTATAGCAGCAGTGTATCTATGGGGAATGTCACTCTTTTATGTTCCTGGTGCAATCATTCTAATTTTGGCCGCACTCTTTAGTAGTATTATGTTTGCGGCGTACAGCGAACTTGTTCCTACAAAAATGCTCTCACTTTCTGTGTTGCAAAACAAACGTACCGCAATCATTTTGGTCGGCATTGTCATGATGGTCGTAGTTGCTTCGGCAAGTATATTGTATTTTGTTGGTAGACATTATTCAGCTACTTATACTTTCGGTAACGCGGTGACTAACGTAAAGCCTGGGGTTAATCTTAAGCAGGTAGAGCAAACAGTTGCTGCAGCATATGAGATTTTCCCAAATGACAAATTCGCGCAACAAATTGTACGATATCAGCTTGCAAAGATGAATTCGCTGCTTGCGCTCCCTGAACCAAGTGAAGAACAGCAAATAGAATTCCAAAATGCAATGATTACTGGGCTTAACGCATCGCAAAAGGCGATTGCTGACGATCCGACAGACGCTGTGAATTGGTCACTTTCAGCAACAATTTACAGTCTCTTGGTTCTTACTGGAGCTACAGATGTTATGGATAGGGCAGAAGAGGCGATAGCAAACGCGCGTTTGTATAGTCCAAGCAACCCATCGTATGCTTTGCTTGAAGCTCAGCTATACTTGCGTGCGGGTGATGTGGCAAAAGCGCGAACAAGTACGCTTACATCAATAAACTTAAAACCAAATTATACAGATGCGCTGTATCTTTTGACTGAGCTTGATATCTCAGAAGGCAAAGTGGAAGATGCAATCGCTACTACTCGTTTAATTATCTCAATTGAGCCAAATAATCCTGCGCGCTATTATCAACTCGGCATTTTAGAGTCGACAAGAGGGAATATTGATCCGGCGATAGTAGCTTTTGAACGAGCAGTTCAGCTTGATGCTCGGTATGCAAACGCTCGTTATCTTCTCGCGCTTGCGTATGCACAGACGGGCAAAGTAGACGCAGCAGTTGAGCAGCTGAATGTAGTGCTCGAACTTAATCCTGGCAATCAGCAAGTTGTAGCTCTTATAGAAAATCTTAAGTCTGGTGAGTTTACTATACCTACAACACCTGAAGTCACGGATCAGATAGCTGAACCTGAAGCAGTGACCGAATCAAATGATAACGTTATCACCACTGAGGCATCTGACACACCACTTGTTACTTCTGTTAATGCGGTTGGAGAAGACGATGGTGTGAATGAAGAGGGGCAAACATCTGATAGCGAAACTGTTCAATTTGAGCCAGAAACAAGTGAATAAATTTTCACAATGTCATGGTTCGTAGAGTCATTGAAATGCTATATAAGGAAGTTCGGGGGCTCCATCAGGCTGCCTATGTCCTTGCAATATTTGCGTTCGGTTCTCAGTTGCTTGCATTAGTTCGTGACAGATTACTTGCAAGTCAGTTTGGAGCAGGGCAAGAACTTGATATTTACTACGCAGCATTCAAGATCCCTGATTTGTTGTATGTACTTTTTGCTTCGACGCTCTCAGTGTATGTGCTTATTCCATTTGTTGCTTCTCGAGTTAAGAAGGATGATTCGAGTGAAGCTCAAGCCTTGCTTGGACAAATTTTTAGCGTGTTTCTTCTTGTATACTCTTTATTGGCACTGTGTTTGTTTGTGGCTATTCCGTATTTGCAGCCAATTTTATTTCCTGGCTTTTCCGAACAATCGAACGAACTGATACTTTTAACTCGTATTCTATTACTCCAGCCTCTATTGCTCGGTGTCTCAAGTTTGTTTGGTGTAGTAACACAGTTGGGTCACCGCTTCATTTTGTATGCTGTAAGTCCGCTTATATACAATATTGGGATTATCGTTGGTATTGCTTTTCTGTATCCGATTTTTGGTTTGCCAGGACTTGTCTATGGAGTTGTAATTGGTGCGTTCGGGCATATGTTTGTACAGTGGCCACTTGTGCGCACAAGTTCACTTGCGTTTAAAATTCAAACTCGTATTTATTGGCAAGTTATATTTTCTGTATTGAAAGTATCTATACCTCGAGCACTTACTTTGGCGATGCATCAAATTGTATTACTTTTCCTCATCGGTATTGCAAGTATGATGGCGGTTGGTTCTGTCTCTGTGTTTCAATTTGCCTATAACTTACAGTCAGTTCCGCTTGTAGTTATTGGTGCAAGCTATTCAATAGCAGCGTTCCCACTACTGGCTGATCTATATACACAAAAAAGATTGGAGGAGTTCCGTTTTCATATTCTGACTGCACTCCGTCATATTATTTTTTGGTCAGTGCCGATAGTAGCGATTGTTATCGTGTTGCGAGCTCAATTTGTGCGTGTGGTGCTTGGAACTGGTGCATTCGATTGGGGTGATACAAGACTGACTGCTGCTGTTTTAGCCCTTCTGGTTGCATCACTTTTTGCTCAGTCAATAAACTTGCTCGTGGTGCGAGTGTTTTATGCTGGGGGCTATACGCGACTGCCATTTTTAGTCACCTTATTTGGTTCATGTATTAGTGTGAGTTTTACTTATTTCCTGTATTGGTTGTATACCGCAACGTCCTCTTTTCCTCTTTTCCTTTCAAACGTCATGCGTGTTAATGACGTTGCTGGTTCGGAAGTGATGGTGATAGGCCTTGGGTACAGTGTGTCAATGCTACTTCAAACTACGGTACTGTTTCTATTCGCTGCAAAGAAATTTAATTTATCTACACGCTCGTTTCCTGGGTACTTTGGTCGCGCATTTTTTGCAGCCTCTGTTGGTGCGTCAGCATCATACATCGTTATCAATTTTGTTGTCGAAGGTATTAACCCTGAAACATTTTTAGGGATATTTATCCAGGGATTTCTTGGTGGATTAGCAGGTTTGGCCGGTGTGCTACTTGGGTATTATGCAGTAAAGTCGCCAGAACTTTCTGAGGTGTACAAAGCGCTTCACTCTCGTATTTTTAAGACTGACATTATAGCTGCTCAAGACGATGTACTTTAATGCTTCTTTGCGGTAGAGTACATCACACATATGCATCGAGAGATTAGAAATTTCAGTATTATTGCACACATTGACCATGGCAAATCAACCTTGGCTGATCGTATGCTTGAAGAAACAAAGACTGTAGAAGCGCGTCTGATGAAAAATCAAGTGCTTGATTCTATGGATCTTGAGCGTGAACGTGGAATTACTATCAAGATGCAGCCAGTCAGGATGCAGTATGTGAAAGATACTGTCGTCTACGAACTTAATCTTATAGATACACCGGGACATATTGATTTTTCATATGAAGTTTCGCGAGCTCTCAAAGCTGTAGAAGGCGTTTTGTTGCTTGTCGATAGTACACAGGGAGTTCAGGCTCAAACGCTAAGTGTTCTGCAGATGGCAAAAGAACTTGAACTTAAAATTATTCCAGTACTTACAAAGATTGACGTTCCGCATTCTCGAGTCAATGAAGTTGGTGACGAGATTGTTTCGCTCCTAGGGTGTGAAAAGTCTGAAATTCTTGCAGTGTCAGGGAAAACTGGTGAAGGTGTCAAAGATTTACTTGATGCTATTTGTGAAATAATTCCACCACCAAAACCTTCTGCGCTTGATACCTTTCGTGGATTAATTTTCGATTTTCAATATTCCAATCATCGAGGCATTATCGTCTACGTACGTGTTTTCGACGGTACGGTGAAAAAAGGTGATCAACTCAAATTTGCAATCAGTGGGAAGACATTTCAAGCGTTAGAAGTGGGTATGCTTGCTCCAGGGGAAGTTCCTGTGCCTGATTTGAATGAGGGTGAGATTGGCTACATTGTAACCGGCATTAAAGAACCGGGCGTTGCTTCAGTGGGAGATACTCTGGTGCTAGACAAAAGTAATACACCGGCTCTGTCTGGCTATCAGGAGGCACGTCCTGTTGTTTGGGCAAGTGTGTTCCCTGAAAGTCAGGATGATTTTACAATGCTAAAACAAGCCCTCGACAGACTTAAGCTCTCGGATTCCTCACTCTCCTACGAAGAAGAGTCTTCTGGAGTTCTGGGTCGCGGCTTTAGATGTGGTTTCCTCGGGATGCTTCACTTAGAGATTATTACTGAACGTCTCAGGCGTGAATTTAATATTGAGCTTGTTATTACGTCTCCTTCTATTTCGTATGAAATTACGCATGATGATGGTCGCGTCGAAGAAATATATGCAGCATCTCGATTCCCAGATCATGGCGCAAAAGTATCCGTTCGAGAACCCTGGGTTTTGGGTCAGATAATCATGCCACCAGAGTATATGGGAAACGTCATGACGCTACTCTATGAACATGAGGCAAGTGTTATAGATACTGAGGTATTTGGTGATGGAAGAAATTTGCTAACGGTAGAAATGCCGCTTAGGGAACTTATGCGGGGATTTTTTGACAAGCTTAAAAATGCTTCAAGTGGCTATGCGTCATTGTCGTATGAAATCGCTGAGATGCGTTCGGCTGAAGTGGCTCGCCTTGATGTCCTTGTTGCTGAAGAACTTATTCCTGCATTCTCACGAGTTGTTGGCTTACGCCGTGCTGAACTTGATGCTAAAGCTGTTGTTGAAAAATTGTATAAAACAATGCCTCGACAAATGTTTGTTACAAAATTACAAGCAAAAACAATGGGGAAAATTATTGCCTCACGTTCTTTGTCGGCGATGAAAAAAGATGTGACCGCAAAATTATATGGAGGTGATATTACACGAAAGATGAAGCTTCGCGAAAAGCAAAAAAGAGGGAAAAAGAAAATGCTTGAACACGGACGTGGCAATGTCCATATTCCCGCAGATGTCTTCATGAAAATGGTCAAAGATGACTAAATGTCATCTTTGAGACCTTGCCTGATATTTCTTGAGTTTACGAAAAGAAATATTGACAAGGTATACCGGCCGCTGTAAGCGGAAAGATGACTAAATGTCATCTTTGAGACCTTGCCTAGTATTTTAGGTTTACTAAAATACTAGGCAAGGTGTACTGGCCGCTGTAAACGGAAAGACGATTAACATCGGCTTTTGCGAGATTTTGAGTTGTGACTCGACCAAAAGTATAATCTAGCCAAAAGCTATGCAGCCTCTGTAAGGGAGGGAGGGTACTAACATACTCTTTAAAAGTGAATCAAGATGAAGCCTCCTGTAGGTGTTTGCGTGTTAGTTTATTAATGAATTAATAAACCCGCTGCCGCCAGAATATGCAAAAATCATACTGATGACAATAACTCCAGCTATGGCTATCCATACCCATTTTATGGTCTTTTGTGTTCGTTTGTGGAAAAGAAAACTCATAATGATGGTAAAATAATAGCACATCATGGTCGCGTTTGGTAAGAAAAAATCATACACAGAATATCTATACACAAGACCTGCTATTGCAGTTATATCGTTGCTTGTAGTGCTGCTTTCTATTGCTGTGTTTGAACGCTATGTTATTGAGCGTGAAATGTATACACATCGTGCTGAAGCTGAGTCTGAGCGTCAGGAGGCGTTGGCACGCAAGATCCAACTACAGGAAAAGGTTACATATCTTGAGGGTGAGCGGGGGATGGAAGAGGAGTTGCGAAAGAATTTTGATGTAGCTCAGGCTGGTGAGCAGGTCGTTATTTTGGTAGGAAACAATGAGGATCCAGCACCTGCAGGGCCTGAAAAAGTGGAAGAAAAACATCGATGGTATCAGTTTTGGAAATAATGCGATACAATGTACGTCTATGGCTAAAGAAGTAACAATTTACAGTACGCCAGTCTGCCATTATTGTCAGGCTGCAAAAGAATATTTTAAAAATAATAATATAGAATTTAAAGAGTTTGACGTAGCGTCAGACGCTGATAAGCGACAGGAAATGATTGAGATGACTGGGCAAATGGGTGTCCCCGTGATTCGAATTGAGGACGATGTTGTTATTGGGTTTGATCAAGGAAAGGTGGAGGAGTTGTTGGCGGCATAGTTGATGCTGTGAAAAATAAAAGACGGGAGTTAATACCCTCGTCTTTTTGTGTATTTGCAAAAAATGGAATATATTTTTGCTCAATCTCATCACATCTTTTGAATAAAATTCTAAGGATGTTGTAAAGTGGTAGTCCATAATTAATATATACCAGTTAGCAGTTTTACTCTTTTTCCATCATCTCCTCTGCCTCAGCGCTTGTAGGTAGATAATCACTCGTGGTGTATACATACAGTGAATCAATCACACTTTTGAGAGCTGTAAGATCGTTCAAAAAATCCTCCTTTGTAGCTGCAGAGTAACCAATTTCATTTGCTACGCCAGGTTTAATTTTCCCAATGTCAACATCGTCCCAGTAGTATTGGATTTGATCGACTTGACTCTTACACATGTCGTATGTTTTTAATACTTCTTCATGAGTCACATCAAAAGCATCAAAAGCATCTCCTACTTTGCGCTCCTTTTCTGCTGCTTGATCTCCGGATCGCCGCGATCTTTCTCTGTCAACCATCGCTGAGACAGCTTCGTCACGTTGGTTATTAAGCGTGCTTACTACTTCATGCACTGCTGATTGCATACATGCTTCCAGTACTTCTGATGCTTTAACTTTATCAGGTCCAGAAGCGGCTGTGAGTGTTATTGCTAGAAGACTTCCCGATATAAGATTATTTAAACTACGAATTTTTTCTGGTACGGTTTCAGGTTTAACGCTGTAGTGCTTTATGCTTTCCATAATTTATTTTTTAGCTACTAAGTTGGTGAGTGTACTTACAATTATAACAAAATTACACTTTTTTTAAAATGAAGCGGTGATGCTTTATAGTACTGTGCGCTACTGTTTGTCGTTTTCTGATGTAGTATCGCTAAAACATAATCTATATGTAGGGGTATTCAGTTATTATTTGCTTCGTGTAGAACAAGTCGAATACGTCGTTCCTATAATGGAGTTTGATTTATTCTATATCTGTGCCCTGAGCAGGAATCGAACCCACATTTCCTCCTTAGGACGGAGTTGTTCTATCCATTGAACTACCAAGGCCATAGCGCTTTACTGTATCACAAAGTTGCTAATTTATTCATTGTTTTAAAATTTTGTCTGAAACGTTGCACTCGTTGTCGATAAACCTCATTAGGGGTTACTAGGGTGCTATAATCTATTCATATGCAAACGGATACAGCTCATACTGATTTAAAAAAAATTATCGAAAGAAATACCGAGTTACTTGAAGAAAACAATAGGTTACTGCACAAGCTTTATCGATTTGAGTGGTATGGCTTCTGGTTCCGCATAGTGTGGTATGCACTGCTGATTGGTCTGCCTTTTGCGCTTTATTTTTACGTGCTCGAGCCGTATTTTGAAGCAATGGGGTCTTCGTATGAAACGTTTTATGTGGGTATGCAAGAAATTCCTGGATTTAAGCAGTTTAATGAAACCTTAAACAGCTACAAAAAGTAGTGCTTGAAAACATTGAAAAAACCTGAGAAGCAGGTACAATAGCACGCACTATCGAAAGATATTTGCTTGGGTAGCTCAGTTGGTAGAGCATTCCCCTGAAGAGGGAAGGGTCGGCAGTTCGAGCCTGCCCCCAAGCACAGCATATACAAAAAGCCTCAATTGGGGCTTTTTGTATATGCTGTGCTTGGGGAGTAAAGCACCTGCGTGCTTTACGTGCAGGCTCGAAAGACGGAGCGATGTGAGCTTGTGAACGAGTGAGTTGGGGCAGCAGGTTCTTATGAATGAAATGAATTAGAAACCTGCGCCGAGCCTCCCTCAAAAAATACATCCTGTGTAAATCTTGCTCGACAAATCTAACCACGACGCTATAATCAGGTCACTATGAAAGCGACTAATACATTTTCTACTTGGAGCAGCTTCTGCTCATCCGCTACTTATATCCGCAATGGGAGGTAGTTTTTAAGTAGTATTAAAATTTAAAATCCGCCTCTTGAGGCGGATTTTTCGTTTCAAGAGTTTTTAATCAATGTGGTTAAACATTGGGCAGGATTTACAATCCTGAAGCCAGGAGTACATAACAAAGGAGAGAGGTATCATGAATACACAAATCAATCATGAGCAGGTTGCTGAATCTGCCAAAAAAAAACCTTATTGAACGCATGTGTATGTATCAGCAACAATGTATGTCACACGAAGAAAAGGTGACTGCATTAACCCAAGATTACCGGTGCAATATGCTTGTTGCTGGTACGTTTGTTGGCGATAAGGAGATACTTATTGGAATGCCCTCACTAACTTTTGAGGGATCTGTGTGTGGCGTAGGAATGACTATTTCTGTTTGTTAATGCAATTCAGAATTTGTTATGTCCACCTCAGTAGACTTTTTGAAGAACTTATCAAGGAGTACTGGAATTGCATCGCAAAAATCTTGAATCACTCGCTGGATTGGCGCGTCAATATGTGGGGCGTTCAAAGTATTGTTTGCGTGCCAGTCTTGATCTCGCGCCAGACATCATTGATTGTTCCTCATTTACACAGTGGTTATATGCGCAAATAGGGTTGTCTATTCCAAGATTGTCATTTCAGCAATTTGAGTCATGTAGATCACTCGTCCTACCTTCTGAGGCACAGATAGGACAATTAATGTTTCGTAGAAGTTTCTACTCTCGTTCAAACCTCTGTCCGCTATTAGTTGTTGGTCATGTGGGTTTGTATGTAGGTAATGGAAATATCGTCCACGCTAGTTTTAGGTCTAAGACTGTAGTCGAGGAAAGCATTAAAAATTTTTTTAATGTATATGAAACTGGAGTTGTATGTGCCGGATCTCCAACTGAAAATGTTGTAACAGAGACAGATTCAACATTTTCCTTGGTACACAAAAGAAATAGAAACTAATAAAAAGTTTCGCTCAATTAAATAACCAGCCAAATTGGCTGGTTATTTTTTTATTTTACGAGCTGGCTTTTAACTTTAAGTCGTGTACTCCGGCCTTTGTCTACCTTAGGGAGCCTAATCTCAAGTAGTCCGTGTTTTTCTTGAGCCTCTGCTTCATCAATTAAAACTTCTTCAGGGAGCAGGAGGCTACGTGAAAACGTTCCCCAAAATAATTCACGGTGGTAATAGTCATCATCTGAAGCTTCTTGGATTTCTTCCCGGATACCTTTTATGGTGACCATGTCTCGTGTGATAGCAATATCTAAATCATCAGGTGAGACTCCGGCGACAAGTGCACGAATAACAATTGCGTCACCAGTTTGGTACATATCTACAGGAAGCTCACCATCTTGTATTGTCTCTTCGTCTTCGTCTTGCCCATGCCACTCAGATTCATCATCGTCATAGTGTTTTACTTCAACATCATCCTCACCAAATTCATGGTTTTCGTCGAGAACTTCGTCGTATTTTTCTGCGCTGACTGAACCTGTCAATCGCTCTAAAAAGGATGGTTTTTTCATAGTTTATTGTTGATGATTTGCATTGTGACGAGCTTCAATAATTTTAACTTTTTCAAATATTATAAACAAAGCAATTACGCCAATCCAGACGAACAGAAAGACGCCTAAAATTGTCTCTCCACTTGCACCCATTATAAAAAAGTTAAAGAGTGCATGCAATACAATGGCAATGAATAACCCTATACTACCATACAAGAGTTTGACAGAATTTTTTTTGTAAAATGCAATTGCAAGCATTGCGCCGACTGTACCTGAGGCAAGCACATGAAGTAGTGTTGGACCTAAGAATCGGAAGAAACCAGTGTGAGCAGAACTGAGATAGTCACCTGCATTTAGCGGATTGAAGATGAACAGTGCATTTTCTAAAGAGGCAAAACCAAGTGCAATAACAATCATATAGATGATGACATCAATTGGTTCGTCAACAGCTTTGTTCCAAAGGATCATTAAAAGTGCCGCACTATATTTTAGTGTCTCTTCGATAATGACCCACATAAAAACCATATTGAGCGTTGCGGGTTGGCAGATTCCGTTGTTGTATAAGACGCATATCAATTTTTGCATTGGCAGTGCTAATGGAACTACCATCATTCCTCCAATGAAGGCAAGAGCGATAAGGAGATAGGGCTCAGGTTTTTCTTTGTCTTCACGAAGCCAAAACCATAACCAAAAAAGCGCAGGCACAAGCCCGCTTACAAATGCAATTGCGAAATAGGTAGAATCTAGTTCCACTCCTTTATTGTAGCAAGAACAAGAAAAAATGACGGGGGTATGTCCCCGTCATTTAGGTCAGTATATGATTTCTTAGTGTGTTTTGCTCAAGTCGCTTGAGTCTTCGTAGACGACTGTGTTTCCTATAGTGATATGGTGTGGGGTAGGTTCACCGGTGGCGTCTAAACCTAGACGAGCTACTATTGGTAAGTTTTCTTTCGTTATCCCTTGAAGTACGTTGTCAGCGACAATTTCATAATGAGTGATCTGTATTATCTTTCTATCTGGCAATTCAATAAATGCTGACGCTTCTGTTTCATTAAGAAGCATGATGGCGCTTTTTTCAGGTTTATTTTCAGAGATGTCTCTGTTTAGATTTTCAGAGCTCATGTAATTTATGTAGTGGGCCACTTTGCGATCATGAGTATATCCTCGTCTCTCATTTCTTTTGGCAGTTGCTGCCAGATTGTTTCTGTCACAAAAGGCATAAAAGGGTGAAGGAGCTTGATAGATGTAGTTAAGCCATCTAATAATAAGGCTTGGCGATTCTTCTTTCCATTTTCATCTGAGCCAGCTAAGATTTCTTTCGATTCTTCAATAAGTGTGCTTGCAAAATAGTCCCATACAAAATGATAAATCATTTCTGATGCCAGGTCATATCGGTCATTTTCCATTTGCCTTGTAACATTTTGCACAATCGTTTCATATGTACCGAGTACCTCACAATCTTTTTCAGACATTTCTGAACGAGTTGGATGATATGAGAAATCTACGTCGGAAGTACTGTCCAGTACAAACCGAGTGATATTCCAAAGTTTGTTTGCAAACTTTTTATAGGCATTTACTTTGTCAGGATCGAGATTCATGTCAGTGCCTGGTGCGTTGTTTACCATGAGTCCCATACGCAGTGCGTCAGTTCCAAAACGTTCCTGTATCTCACTTGGCGCGATTACGTTACCTTTAGACTTACTCATTTTCTTTCCGTGCTTATCACGAACCATCCCGTGCATGTACACTTTCCTAAAGGGCACTTTTCCTGTTCGATATAGCCCAAACATAATCATTCGTGATACCCAGAAGAAAATAAGGTCTTTTCCTGTTTCCATCACAGAAGTGGGGTAGTAGTCTTTAAAATCTTCTCCATTGGGGTACTCTGTTACACAAAGTGGCCACTGTCCAGAAGAGAACCATGTATCAAAAGTGTCAGGGTCAGCAATTACTTTCCCGTCACACTTTTCACATTTTGTAACCTTGTCTTCAAGGTCAACCATTCCGTGATCACACTCTACGCAAATCTTTGCAGGACTTGGGATTCCCCATACAATCTGGCGAGAGATATTCCAGTCT
>CAZYTF010000006.1:0-31988 GCA_964649535.1 uncultured Candidatus Saccharibacteria bacterium
CGAGTTAGTCATTCTGTTCAAAATAGGTTCGAGCAAAGGTTAGTAGTTCACCGCAGAAACTGACTTCGTCCGAAGTCAGAACAGAACCAGCCCGCGCCGTAGGCGCGGAGGAAGCAGAAGAAGCCAAAAAACCCTTCCGACTAGCCACCAAGTGGCTGGGAGGGGTGCAGGCGAAATGGGCGGTTTTGTCCTTGTTTTCTATCTAAAAGATATTTTTGAAAAAATTATGTCCAAACCAAAATATTTTCTATACGCTCGGAAATCGTCAGAAGATGATGATAAACAAATGATGAGTATCGAAGCGCAGTTGTTTGAACTGCGGGAGTTTGCGCGTAAAGAAAATCTTGCCATCGTGCGCGAGTGGCAAGAGTCGAAAAGCGCAAAGACACCCGGGCGTACAATGTTTGGTGAGATGATGGCGAAAATAGAGGAAGTCGGGAATGTTGGGATTTTATCTTGGCATCCAGACCGCCTAGCCCGTAATAGCATTGATGGCGGTAGGGTTATCTACGCCGTAGACACATCGAAAATAGTGTCTTTGCGCTTTCCAACATTTTGGTTTGAACCCACTCCTCAGGGACTCTTTATGTTGCAAGTGGCTTTTGGGCAATCTAAATACTATTCGGATAATTTGAGCGAGAATGTCAAAAGAGGCGTCCGCCAAAAACTGCGCCGTGGTGAGTGGTTGAATCTCGCTCCTCTAGGGTATGTAAATAATCCACGTACGCGGAATATAGAACCAGATGAAGTTAAGGCGAGAGCTATCAAGAAAGCCTTCGAGGAGTATAAAACAGGCAATCATACCTATGTGTCGTTGGCGCAGTTTTTGGCGGACTTGGGTGTGACTACGCGGAGAGGAAAGCCCCTTGCCAAAGTTTCCATTAAAAAATTGTTAACGAACCGAGCATATCTCGGATTTATAAAGTACGGTGACGAATGGTTTAATGGAAACTTTGCGCCACTTATTTCTCCGCAATTGTTTGCCGACGTGCAGAAGGTATTGCAAAGCAGAGAACGACCAAGGAAACGGAAAGTCAAACATGACTTTCCGTTTACCGGACTTTTTCGCTGTGGGGAGTGCAATTCGATGATTAGCGCGCAGTGGACTACTAATCGTCACGGCACGAAATATAGATATTATCGCTGCTCAAAAAAGTCTGGTCGTTGCGGTCAATCGTACTTGCAAGAGAAAGACCTCGTTTCGCAACTTAAGGCACGTCTGCAAACAATCTCGCTTCCTGACAGATACACGGAGTGGATGTTGGAGCGGGTGAGGGTTTGGGAGCGTGAGGAAATTGGAGTGTCACAAAGCGAGAGTCAAAATCTTTCCGCAAAATTGAAAGCCAGCGAAGACCGCATGAACAAACTGGTTTCTACCTACTTGGATGGCGATATGCCAAAAGCAGTGTATCTCAAACAGAAAGACACGCTCATGCGATCTTCGCTCGCTTTACAAGCAGAAAAGAAAGATTGTGACAGCGGAGGAAACAAGTGGGTCGAACCCTTGCGGGAGTGGATTTTAGATACAAAACAAGCCACCTTTCTCTCCTCGTCAGACAATTTCTCCGAAATTGCCCACTTCGTCAAGAAAGTTGGAACGAACCCTACGGTTCGTGACAAAACCGCCCACTTCGCCTGCACCCCTCCCAGCCACTTCGTTGCTGCTAGTCGGGATTTTCTGGCTTCTTCTGCTTCTTCCGCGCCTACGGCGCGGGCTGGTTCTGTTCTGACTTCGGACGAAGTCAGTTTCTGCGGAGAGTAAGGGATTCGAACCCTTGAAGCCTTTAAAGGGCTTACCTCGTTAGCAGTGAGGCGCTTTCGACCACTCAGCCAACTCTCCATTATTTTCTTGTGTTCAAATTCGTTTCTTCTTCCTACCAACTCTCTGTGGCAGTCAGAATACCATATCTTATTTTATATATAAAGAAGAAGTATTATTTGCATTCTGTATGTTTTTTTGAAATGATAGGAATATTGAAGAGTGGTTTTACAAGGAGGGACTACGAGATGAAATGTACATGTATTAATCCTGACTGTTCAAAGACGTTTGAGGTGCCTGATGGGGGCTCGTGTGTTAAGGCCTGTTCGCCTAAATGCAAATCGGACTGGGAAGAAGTTTGGGCTAAGGCTGGAGATTCGTTCCACTTCCCCCAACTACATGACATATCAGTCGATACAGCCGCCACTACAAAAGTAGTCTCGGCATGAAACAAAAGGTCGCACCTACAAGGCGCGACCTATTTTTATTTTATTACGCTTGCAACGGCCTTTGCCAGACCAGGAGTCATGACACCTGGAATAATTTCAGTAGCTTTTGGTTTTTTCACAAGCGATGCAATTTTCTTTGCTGCGGCGAGTTTCATATCGTCTGTAATCGCTTTTACCCCCTTATCCAGCGCTCCTCGGAAAATACCTGGAAAAACAAGTGAGTTATTTACTTGATTAGCATAATCTGAACGACCTGTTGCAACGACGGCGGCTCCTGCAAGCTTTGCATCCTCTGGTTTAATTTCTGGAATTGGGTTCGCTAGTGCAAATACAATCGCTTTTTCAGCCATCACTTCAATATGATGCTTTGCAATAGTACCCGGTCCAGATACACCAATGATAACGTCGGCACCAGTCACGGCCGTGAGCACATCACCTTTAAGTTTTTCAGCATTAGTAATTTTTGCCAATTCTTTTTTGTATGCAACAAGTCCTGTACGTCCTTCATAAATAATCCCGGTACTATCAGTCACAACGATGTTAGTAACACCCGCTTTATGAAGCAAGAGTGCAACGGCACGTCCAGCAGCTCCTGCACCAACAATTACTACTTTGAGTGACTCAAGTTTCTTCCCTACAACTTTCGCAGCATTAATGATTCCCGCAAGAACCACCACTGCAGTGCCGTGTTGATCGTCGTGCATCACTGGTATGTCGAGCTCGGCCTTCAGTCGTTCCTCAATTTCAAAACATCGAGGTGCAGCAATATCCTCAAGGTTAATTCCCCCAAAGCCTGGAGCAATAGCTTTGACGATTTTGATAATTTCTTCAGTGTCTTGTGTATCAAGCACGATCGGGAAGGCATCTACTCCTGCCATTTCTTTGAAGATTGCGCACTTCCCCTCCATCACTGGCAAAGCACCAAGCGGGCCAATATTGCCAAGTCCTAAAACAGCAGAACCATCACTCATCACCGCAACCGTATTCCCTTTAATCGTATACGCACGAGCATCTTTTGGGTGCTTTGCAAGATGCGATGAAACAGCTGCAACTCCAGGAGTATACATAGTACTCCAGTCGTCTCGTGTCTTTAAATTTCCCTTACTTACCACCGAAAGCTTCCCTTTCATTTTCTTATGAGATGCAAGCGCTAATTTTCCGTAGTCCTTTTTAATAGCTTTTTTGGGTGCTGTTTTTTTGATTGGCATAGGATGTGAAAATATAAATAACTTGAGTAGTATACGCCATCGCAAAATATAAAAAATGGCCGGTGGAAAATTTCCACCGGCCTTCAATACACATCATTACTTATAACGCTCACGCGAGACATCGGTGACATCATACAGTGTATCCAAGAACACCGTAGCAAACGCGCCACTGCGGAGCGCAAACTCGTGACGAAAACCACCTTCAACTTCATGCGAAGTATGATCGTACGCTACCGACTTCACCGGTCGAACGAACGACTTCACGAGCTCAAGCATCTCTGAATCAAGCTCATAGGGATTCCACCACTTTTCATACAGATGCGCCGAATCCATAGACCAGGTCGGGAGATGGTCTTCTTGAAACTCCGGAGCCAATTGGTTCCAAAGCCAACTCCACCACTGTTCAACTTTAAATTTCAACTCTTTACGAAAAGAGTGATGGAGTAGTGCTTCCATAGGTTTAGCGCCTAAATCAAGGAGGTTTTCGATAGCCCCCCAATTCATCGAGCCTTCAAGTCGTGTCAATGCATCTTCGAACCTTCCTTCGAGCAAGAATTTACCAACCTCTGCTCGTCCATCACCGAATCGTTGTGGACCAAACAAGTTAAGAAACTGTTGTCCATGCGGAGCAAATGCTGCATCCGTTCGAACAAGAATTGAAAAATGATTTTTGTCATGACCACCATGACTCAGAGGGGATGCTGCAGGCCCCATTTGTTTCAACCAAATTTGCTCATGATCGAAATTGGGTCGAAATGGCCCCTTGACCACAAGTGATTGTGAAGTAACTGCATAAGTGTCTTTCCTCCCATGGTCACTCAACGACCGCCGGTCGACACCAAGCTGCTTCGCGACTTCACAGTACGCAGCTTCAGCTGGCATACACCGCTTTGTAAGCACAAACTCGGTCAATGGTCCTGAAGCGTTCGATATGTCAGTCTTAAATACAGGTAAAACCCTCTTTCTCTGCACAACTTCACTGACCATAAAATCCTCAGGTTCGGTCTTTATCGAACCCGTTGGTTTAGCTTGGGTAAGCATGATACTCTCCCTTTTCAAAAAACTTCCCTATACACAGATTACAACAGAAATACACAAAGTCAATACAATCTGCGAATCAAAAAAACCGCCTAGTGTAACGTATACATACACTACTGCGGCATTAGTCAGAAACAGTTCCCTCTAAATTTCTATTTCATTTTTTCGAGGACATTCTCAAGAAACCAATTCATATGAACATCGCCAGTAGACGACAATGATCCAACGCTGACAGGAGCCCCTATAGGCATCTTTTCCGGCCCAATCTGTACGAATTGAACCGGCGCAGGAACATTGAGAATTTCATACAAAGGGACAGTGTGAACAACCTGCCCAGAAACCTTTTTAGCAAATTGAGCACACGTGACACCACCGATGATTTCGGTGTACACATCACCCCTGAATCCATTCTGGACTCGTGGGTCAGCACGAAATGTCCAGATGAGTGACGAATCATGACGGATGGAGCCAAAGACCCATCTTGTTCCGCTCCCCTTCATTTTCATTATGTCGATACTGAATTTTTTACCGCCCATTTCTATACACCAGACATCAGCATACGCTCGGCTGTTGTCTTTAGGATTTAGAAAATTAGCACGACAGTCCTCTCCATGTGGAAAGGTTGATCGTGCCATACACTCAGTACTCATCATCTTCTACTCCTTACTTTTGTTTTTATTTTTTAACCTCCACTCGAAAAGTAACACATTTTTATAAAAAATCAATGTCTGAGACAAAGAAAAAAACGGATGGGCAAATGAATGCCCACCCGTCCGGGTGATAAACCCTTAGTGTTAGTGTTTGGTCGCCTGTGCCTGACGCAGTGCGTCAGCCAGAGGACCGTCAGCCTTTGAAGCGGCGATAACGCCATCAATGTCGGCCGGAAGCGGTTCCTTCCGGATGACCTTCGCCCGCGACTTCGGCGTCGCCTTCTTGGCTGGCTTGGCTTCGGCGACGGTCGGCGTCTTTTCGCCAGGTGTCCCCTCTGCCATGCGAGCATTCTTGCCGTTCGGCCGCTTTTTTTGGGCCAATTCAGTTTCGACAGTTGCCGCCGGTGTTTCGCTGACTTCAACCGAGACTTCCGAAGAAACCCCGCCGTCAGTCGACAACTTTATCGGCGAGAGCATCGACTCCTCGGTGATGTGCTTGCCGGCTTCGAAAGAGACAATGTTGAAACCCCTTGGAGTTTCGATGACCATGGCCTTCATAACCGTCCCTGGACCAGGAACAAGTTCAGCACTGGGGTCAGCTTTCTTGCAGACCGACCGATGAAGAAATGCTCTCATGGGCTGGCCGTTGGCTTCGAAGTAGGCAAAACCGAAGCCTTTGAGCACATTGTACCAGTCTACGATACACCAAGCGGGAAATGCGACTGGCTTGGGCGCCGGCGCAGTCACCGAAGTGACGACCGCATACGGCTTCTGCCATTTGCCGTGCTCGAACGGTTTGACAAGTTCATACTCCACCTGCGCACCTTCGACGAGCTTGTCGAGGTAATCGCCGGCGTTGCTTGCATGGACGAACACGTCGTCCCCATCAGTCTTGATGAAACCGAACCCCTTGTCAGTGTTGAAGAATTTCAAGATGCCAATTGCATTTGTCATTACTGCTCTCCAAAGTTGATGCTCTTTACGAGCATACAAGTGAATTTACAAAAAACTAGGTATAGGTACACATGAGCACTTGCTCACTGTATGTATTGATGACACATTTATGTTAAAAAGTCAATACCTAGATATAGAAAAAGGGCGGTGGGACTATGTTCCCCCACCCTGTTGTTTGTCTGGGAAGATTTACTTCTTCCCCTTGTTCGACTTTTTGCCGCTATCGCCACTACCCGAAGCACCTGCGAGGGTATGCCGTCAGAAAAACCACCGATTGGTGAAAATGTGAAGCAGTTATTCATTTGAAATGACCTTTCCTTTAACTGTGGAACATCATTAACTATTTGTCAATATTTCTCCGTTACATCTTATGTCTGGTATCATATATCTATATGAAGCCAATTGATGCTCTCTCTGACCATTTTCGCATTGATGTACCACACCAAAAAGCCTTAAAAAAACTAGGTATTTTTACCTTTGAAGACCTCCTCTATCACCTCCCTGCTCGATATGAAGACATTACTGACATCCAATCAGTTGAAGGACTTGCTAAAGACCAAGAAGCTATTGTCTATGGACAGATTGGTGGATTGAAGGCGCGTAAAGCATGGAAATCAAAACGACCAATTGCCGAAGGATGGATTGAGGACGGTTCAGCACGTATAAAAGTAATGTGGTTTAACCAACCCTACCTCGCAAAAATGCTTACTGACGGCATGTATGTAAAACTTGTAGGGAAAGTAACTGGCCCCGAAGGAAAGCTCTATATTGCCAACCCAGAAATTGAAAAACTCGATTCCCTTCCCGTTGATAGACATGATTCTATTTTTAAAGATACGGAGCAACACGACGAGACACTCTATCCTGTGTACCGCGAGACCAAGGGAGTGACGAGTAAATGGTTTTATCACACTGCACTCAAGTGTTTTGACAAAGGTGTCCTTGAAACACTTAGTGACCCAATTCCTAAAGAAATTCTTGACCGATACAATCTCCCTGAACTCCAAAAAGCACTACTCTGGATTCATGCTCCAAAAAAAGCTGAGTACGCACAAAGTGCCCGGAAGCGTTTTGCGTTTGAGGAAGTGTTCTATATCCAGACGCAGAAAGCACTTGAACGAGCAGAAGCAAACGCTGCAAGTACGTATTCCTTCAAAACTGAGGAAGCACACGTAGAGGCATTCACTGAGCGTTTTCCTTTTAAACTCACCAAAGCACAGGATACATCAATTACCGATATCTTGGAAAGCTTTAACGGAAACCATGCAATGTCGCGACTACTTGAGGGTGATGTAGGAAGTGGCAAGACCGCAGTTGCTGCGACCACCGCCTACGCAGTCGCGACCTCACGTCCACCAGAAGGAACTAAGGTTCAAAAAACTGATATGGACGAACAGTCATCAAAAGTTTCTGATTTAGAGTTTGGAAACTTGCAGGTTGCGTATATGGCACCAACTGAAATTCTCGCAAAACAACACTTTGAAAGTTTCATTGAGTACTTTCAGCACCTTCCTATTCAGATTGGACTCATCACCGGAAGTGGCTGTATGAAGTTCCCGAGTAAAGTTGATCCAAAAAAACCAACTAAAATAAGTAAGACGCAGCTTTTGAAATGGGTTAAAAATGGTGAGATACCAATTCTCATTGGAACGCACTCACTCATATATAAGTCAGTTGAGTTCAGACACCTTGCATACGTCATTATTGACGAGCAACACCGCTTTGGCACCAACCAACGAAAAGCTCTTGCAAAGAAAGACGCGCGTATGCCGCACCTACTTTCTATGACCGCAACACCGATTCCGCGCACGCTCGCGCTTACTATCTATGGTGATCTAGACATTACCCTACTTGATGAAATGCCTGCAGGAAGAAAGCCTGTGATTACAGAAATAGTTGGACCGGGACAACAAACAAAGATGTACGACCACGTGCGCAGTGAACTTTTGGCAGGTCGCCAAGCGTATGTCATCTGTCCTCGCATTGAAGAGCCCGACCCTGAAAAACAAACAGCACTTATTTTAAAAAGTGTAAAAGCTGAAGCTACGCGACTCAAGAAAGATGTGTTCCAAGAATTCGAGATAGGTATCCTCCATGGGAAAATGAAGCCGGCTGAAAAGGACGAAATGATGCGCCAGTTTGCAAACCATGAAATTAACATCCTTGTTGCAACGTCAGTAGTTGAAGTAGGCGTAAACGTGCCCAACGCGACAAACATCATTATTGAAGGTGCGGAACGTTTTGGTCTTTCGCAACTTCACCAACTTCGCGGCCGGGTCATCCGTGGAACGCATCAGCCATACTGCTTTGTAGTAACAGAAAGTAAGAGTGAGAAAACAAAAGAACGGCTTAAGGCGCTTAAAACTGCAAAGAATGGATTTGAACTCGCCGAACACGACCTCAGTTTCCGCGGATCAGGTGAGCTGTATGGCGCGAAGCAGTCTGGTCTTTCTGACCTCGGGATGGAAGCAATCAAAAACTTGAAGCTCGTAGAAGCAGCCCGCAAAGAAGCACAAGACTTAGTCAAAAAAAACCCGGACCTCACCAAAAAATACCCTCTCATCGCACACAAAGTCATGCAGACTGGGGAGACACTGCATATGGAGTAGTAACCAAAATATTGGCGGAATAAAAGCGGCCGGTTGGCCGCTTTTTCTTTTTGGGTGCATTTTTTCAGTGCATCCAGCGAAGTTCACATTCGACCTTTTCAGCATCAGCAAATGGTTCCTGATAGTTGTCGTAGGCGCCTATCAGTTCATTTTGCAAATCAAAGACACCATACTTTGGCACTGCGCCATCCCCTGCTCCATTTTTGCAACTGTATAAGTTTGCAATTATGGCCTCATCTTTTTTGCCTAAGGGGCGAATAAAAAAACATTTCTCAGGAAATGAGAATTTTTTACTCATCTCTCGCGCTTGTGTTGTTACATGAGCATTGGTAGTCGTATGTTTTTCGGACATCGTACTTTCTCCAGCTCTATTTTGTGTTCAGTCTTTTTACACTATACACCCGACGTAACCTCCTGCACAAACAAGTGAGGTAGAACCATTTCTAATTTGGTATACTTTCAGCAATGTTTGATTTTATTACACGTGCAGTCACACACCCATTCGACTATCTCGGCACACTTTCGCTACACAAACTATCACTTGTGCGAACTGAGCACATTGAAGGCACTGTGTACTCTTTTGTTTTTAAAAGCAATAAACCTCTTTCCTGGAAAGCAGGTCAGCACGGTGTATTTTGGTTCTTCGGCAAAAAGATGGAGGAAGGTATTTGGCGCGCTTTTTCAATCGCCTCATCGATGCATGAATATGAAATTAGAATTGCAACACATGTTGGTGATGACCCAAGTGATTTTAAAGCGCGTCTACTGGGTATGTTACCGGGAGATACTATTCACATGCAGGGGCCATTTGGTGAGTTTCACGCAGAAGATAAAGATCAGCTTGTTGGTATTGCAGGAGGTGTTGGAATCACTCCATTTCGAGCAATCCTCCATGACATAGCAAATGATTTTGTTAAAAACACCAACATAACACTCATTTATTCCGCCGCTCCTGGTGAACATGTATTTAAGGAGGAACTTGACATGTGGGCTGAAAATACTAATCGTATTAATATTATTTATACTGAAACACCAGAAGAAGTAAATGAAGCACTTACTGAAAAAATTGACATTTTTGGCGACGACGCGTACTACTGTATTTCTGGCTCACCAGGAATGGTACATGCACTCAAAAATACGTGTCTCGGCAAAGGTCTCACAAAAATAATCAACGATCCATTCAAAGGATATTAGCGCCACAGCCATACCTTGAAGATTATTGAGCAGTTGAGCGTATACCCCTTTCAGGGTATAGTGTTGGGCACGAATGAGAGCATCGAGAACTCCTGCCTGTATCTAAACGATATAGAACGGCTCCTCGAAAAAACTGCAAAAGCTCAATTTTGCACTTTATCTTTCGTCACTGCCTGTAAGAGAAATCTTGCAGGCAGGGTGTTCGGACGAAATGCAAGAATAATTCTTGTGCTTTGCTCCTCACATCCGCCTGTAGCTCAGTTGGTAGAGCGCGGAGCTTATACCTCCGTGGTCCTTGGTTCAAGTCCAAGCGGGCGGACAATTAAAAAGTGTGGAGACCTCATATTTCTAAGCTTTCAACTGGTATACTTTGTAAGTAATGGCGGACCTGTTTAGCAAAAAATACCTCAGTATAACTATAGCTGCACTCGTTATAGGTGTGACTGTGATGGGACTGCTCAAAATAGTTAATCCTAAAGAACCAGACTGGGTGACGACTAATGTTGTGCGTGGAAATGTAGCGGAAATTGTTTCAGTGTCTGGCTTTATTGAGGCTAAAAACACTGCAGATTTAGCGTTTCCCGCAACAGGGATTGTTACTGAAGTGTTTGTCACTGAAGGTGACGTTGTGCAAACTGGCCAAGTCGTCGCGACACAAGCAGCAACCCAGTTGGTAGCACAGAGAAACCAAGCGCTTGCGGTACTCCAAGGAGCAACAGCTCAGTATTCTGAGATCGTCAGCGGTCCAAGCACAGAAGAACGCACGGTTACAGCGCAAAACATCTTAAATGCTGAACAGAATCTTGCGCGCGTCAAAGTGGTTGAGGAGGAAAAAGTTGCCAATGCCCTTAAGACACTCCTTTCAAGTAGCCTCGCCGCTACTTCTGAGAATCCAAACGAAACTGCAACTCCCCCAATCATTTCAGGAACTTACACCTGTGCTGAAAAAGGTGATTATCTCCTTGCTGTCTATAACTCTGGTGCATATTCTGGATATTCGTACCAATTAACAGGACTTGAATTTGACAGTGGTCCAGTCACTTCAAACCAAGAATCAGCACTAGGTAATTGTGGTCTATATATTCAATTCGACAGCAATGCTCAATACGGAAATTCAGACTGGAAGATTTCAATCCCAAATACACTCAGTTCCGTGTATATCACAAATAAAAATGTGTATGACCTTTCGCTTAAGACTGAGAGCAACAACATCATGGCTGCAGAAGATGCTCTCCAACTTGCACGCACAGAAGCAAATGTTGCAAACGCTGTGCCGCGAACAGAAACAGTATCGCAATCACAAGCAAACATTAGACAGGCGCAGGCAAAAATAGCAGCCGTTGATGCTCAAATATCAGACCGTTCAATTGTCGCTCCCTTTAATGGAATTATTACCGATGTTTCGGTACTCCCCGGAGAAACTGCTACGAATATCCCTGTTATCACGATACTCGCAGAAGATGCGTTTGAGCTAAAGGCTAGAATCCCCGAAATTGACATCATCAAAATCCAGAGGGAGCAAAGGGTTTCAATCATATTTGATGCGCAGCCGTCTGAAGTGCTGACGGGCAACGTTTTCTATATCTCACCACTTGCTACTGAAATTGATGGAGTCGCCTACTTTCAAACAACGATAACATTAGAAAATAAACCTGACTGGATTCGTTCTGGACTCAATGCTGATGTCGATATTATTGTGCAAGAAAAAGAAAATTCACTCATTCTTCCAAAACGCTTTCTTGTACGCGACACTAATGACTCTTACTCAGTCCTACTCCCTTCAGGACGACGAACTATCACCAAATCAATCGAAATACCTTTCATTGGAAATGATGGGTACGCTGAAGTTATTGGCCTAAACGAGGGCGACACTGTCGTTGCTCCATAACTGTATTGTGAGAAGTTTTCGTATAGGACTTTTACTCGGCTTTAGACAGATTCAACGTGCCAGCTTATGGACCACACTTCTTATCATCTTTGTGATGATGCTCACTTTTTTAAACCTCATTGCAGTTTCAGGTGTACTTATTGGACTCATTGTAGGAGCTGAACGTGGAGTACGACTTGAGTCACTTGGTGACATTGTTATCACCGCTAAAAATGATGAAAATACAATACTCGAAACAGGTTCACTTGAAAGAGAGCTTTCTACCTTTCCTGAAATTCAACATTACTCAACCCGTTATTCATCTGTTGCACTACTTGAGGCAAACTATAAGGAACGTCGTGACCTTTCTGGAGAACGCGACACTGCTAACGTAAACGTCACGGGGATTGACCCTGTTGCAGAAGCGATAATGTCTGGACTTGACGACAAGGTCATTGCTGGAGAATATCTCGATCCAGATGATGAAGGATATATTTTAGTTGGTGTGTACTATCTAAAAGAATACGCTATGAAATTTGGTGATGTTTTTGACTCAGTAGAAAATATTAAGCCTGGAGTAACTGTGCGGCTCACCATTGGTGATACATCAAAAGAATTTATTGTAAAAGGAATTGTTGAATCAAAAGTAGACCAAGTATCTTTAAATACATATATACCTGAACGTGAATTCCGCCGCCTCTTTAAACGTGTTGACCGTAATGCCGACCAAATTGTTATTCGTGTAGCTGAGCCTGGCGAGGAAGTAGCCGTACGGGACTCCCTTCTCGCAAGTAGTCTTGGAGACTATGCAAAAATCCAGACATACGATGAGAGCAAGCCAAAATTTATTACTGACATCAAAACAACATTTAATATCCTTGGAACATTCATCGGGTCAGTTGGCATCGTGGTGGCTTCAATCACTATCTTCATTATTATATTTATCAATGCCCTTTCACGACGTCGGCATATCGGTATCTTAAAAGGCATCGGCATTGAACGACAGGTAATCGAAATTGCCTATGTGTTGCAAGCAGCATTCTATGCACTTGCTGGTTCTGCCCTTGGTATGCTGCTTACCTACGGCTTTCTTGTTGGGTACTTTGAGAGCAATCCAATCCAATTCCCATTCAGTGACGGTATTCTAGTAGCACCCGTGGGAGAAACCTTCATACGATTTATTGTCTTGTTCATCATCACCCTTATTGCTGGATTCATACCAGCATGGATGATTGTCCGACAAAATACGTTAAACTCGATTCTAGGAAGAAAATAATTAAGTAAACGTATGTCAACCATTATTCAAGCAAAAAACATCCATAGAAGTTTCGGAAAAGATGCTCTTTTTACGCATGTTCTTAAAGGCATTGACCTTACGATTGCGCAAGGTGAATTTGTAGCAATCATGGGAAAATCTGGAGCTGGTAAGTCGACGCTGATGTACCAACTTTCTGTACTTGATAAACCTACAGAGGGTGAGATACTCATTGACGATATCGATGTACTAAGTCTTTCTGAAAAAGAACAAACTGAATTTCGACTCAATACACTTGGCTATGTTTTTCAAGACTACGCACTTGTCCCTGACCTATCAGCTAGTGAAAATGTAATGATGCCACTTCTTATGCGCGGTGAATATTGGAATGCAGCGCGAATAAAGGCTAATCAATCGCTTGATGCAGTGGGGCTTGAAGGCAAATATGAGAATCTGCCTTCGGAGCTATCGGGTGGAGAGCAACAGCGGGTAGCTATTGCGCGAGCAGTGGCCGGCGAACCAAAAATAATTTTTGCTGACGAACCCACTGCAAACCTTGATAGCATTTCAGGGAACACCGTTATTGAACTCCTAACGCAGCTGCACAAGAAACAAAAGCAGACCATCGTCATGGTGACTCACGAAGATGAGTACGCCGTAAACTGCGACCGCATATTTAAAATGGAAGATGGAAAAATTGTAAATATCGAGAAGCGAAAGTAAAAACCGCACCTAGGAGGTGCGGTTTTTATCTGCACATTATTTTATTTCTTCTTTCGCAGGAGTTTCCAGTGCTTTACTTGGATCACCAAAATTTATTTCTTCCTGGATATCTTCTTTATATGCATCTTGAATTTCAACGCCTTCTGCTTTCAGGAGCATCTCATATTCTTCACGCTCAAGAGTTTCTACTTCAAATAATTTCTTCGAAATTCTATCAAGCGCTTTCCTATGTGTCGTGAGCACTTCACGAGCTTTCTCCTTTCCTTCGTCAATAATCTTTGCAACTTCATCATCAATCTGTTTTGCGATATGTGGTGAATAACCTCGATCTTCTGAAACTCCTCCACCTATCATGCGCCCCCCTGTTCCTTCGAGTGCGACAGGTCCAAGTGCACTCATTCCATATTTTGTCACCATGTCCCGCGCAAGGTTTGCAACAACCTGCAAGTCATTGCTCGGACCCGTAGTGAGATCACCAAAAATCATTTCTTCAGTAACATAGCCACCGAGTGTCATTGCAATGTCGTCCAGAAATTCCTTCTTCGTCTGCATCTTCCTATCTTGATCGGGTAGTTTAAGTGTATAACCAGCAGCTCGTCCTCGCGAAATAATAGAAATTTTCTGAACAGGGTCGGCATACGGCAGTACCGAAGCGACAAGCGCATGACCTACTTCATGGTATGCAGTGACTAAACGCTCCTTCTTTGAAAGTACATGACTCTTCCGTTCTGGACCGAGCATCACTTTTTCAATAGAGCGAATCAGATCAAATTGCCCAACTTTCTTTCGAGTTTCGCGAGCCGCAAGGATGGCAGCCTCGTTCATAAGTGAGTAGAGATCTGCACCTGAAAAACCTGGTGTCCGTTGAGCAATAATTTCTAAGTTCACATCATCCTGCAAAGGTTTCTTTCGTGAATGTACTTCTAAAATCGCTTTACGGTCATCACGGTCTGGCAAGTCAATTGTTACTCGCCTATCAAATCGGCCCGGACGCAATAGTGCCGGATCAAGTACATCTGGTCGGTTTGTCGCAGCCATCACTATCACTTTCGCATTTGGTTCAAAGCCATCCATCTCAACGAGGATTTGGTTCAGTGTTTGTTCACGCTCGTCGTTACCACCACCAATGCCAGTTCCACGCACTCGTCCCACCGCATCAATTTCATCAACAAAAATAATTGATGGTGCAGACTTTTTTGCCATTTGGAATAAGTCACGAACTCGTGAAGCTCCAACTCCAACAAACATCTCAACAAACTCAGAACCTGAAATTGAGTAAAATGGCACACCAGCTTCTCCGGCAACCGCACGAGCAAGGAGTGTCTTCCCCGTTCCTGGAGCTCCCATCATCATGACACCCTTAGGTATTTCCGCGCCAATGTCTAAAAACTTTTTTGGGTTTTTAAGGAAATCCACAATCTCTTCAAGTTCTTGTTTCGCTTCTTTTGCACCAGCAACATCTTTAAATGTAACTTTTTGTGACAAGTCATTTGGATCAATGATGCGTGCCTTACTTGCACCAAAACTCATTGCTTGCATACCCGCCCCTTTCACTGATCGTGTAAAAAACCAAATAATGACTCCCAAGAAAAGTATCGGAAATAAAAATGGTGCAAACGTTGAGAGCCAGTGAGAAAATCCTGTTTCATTCTGTACATCAAACTTTACCGCATCAAGTTGTTCAACACTGATGCCAAATGCTTCAAGTGTCTGTGTAACCGCTGCATCTGTTTCTTTTTTTGCTTCAGCTTTTGTCCTCGTTTCATCAATGTAGCTGATTTCCAAGGTCGAGCCACGCACAATAATTTCTGAAACTTCTCCATTCTTTACCTGTTGCGCAACCTGAGAAATTGAAAGCTCTTCAGGTGGGACTGACTTGTCTGCAAGGTACGAATAACCTGTAGTCAGTAACACAAGGAACAAGACAGTTGTAAGAATATTATTCCAAAAATTTCCCGGTCCTACAGGCACATTTTTTCGTGCATTTTTTAAATTTGGCATTTTGAAACCGCTTTGTTTTTCTTTTTTTGGCTCCTTTTCTGACACCTTCAACACTTCAGTTTCATTCGTATCTGGAGTTGTATTTTTAATATTTTTCTTTGTTTTTTCAGAATCTGACATATGGTCGCTATTATACAGAAAAAGGAGCCGAAAGCTATGCTTTCGGCCCTTAAATTAATACGTGACGTACTACTACAAAAATGAGCGAGCCGCTGACGGCCACGCTCTCGGAACAACTGTTCCATCATTTGATATCCTGCCTCAATAAGTGCGAGGGATTTTTTACTTGAAATTTTGAATGCTGGAAGCTTTTCAGGATTCCAGACAACTAAGACACGCACATCATTTCTGGCAATCGCTTTTTTGTGAGCATTAAAAAAAATTGATGTGACGGCCTTTCATCAACTCCCGCGCCGGATTTGAATAGCGAGCAACGCCACTACGATGTGAAAGTTCGACACTAGTATTTTTGCGCGAGGGATTTTCTTCAAAATGTCTACCAGCAAACACTAAGCTGTTTGTTGGAGGACCCCTCCCTTCTAACTCAGCCTGACGCATAATTGCCTCAACGAGAAAATTGTACGCAGTATAGAAGCCGTCGCTGCGAGTGCGTTTCGATTCGCACCCGCAGCAACGGCTACTGCCAATCTTTTATTCGTATCATAGAATGCGTCGACAACGCTTTGTTTTCCTGTAATCAACATCTAGAGCAACTCCCTCTATTTCCTCTGGCTAAAATTATACAGAAACGATTCTGAATTCACCAGAAAAAATAAAAGACTGGCGCACGCGTGGTGCGTCAGTCAATTTGTTAATGTAACAACTCAAGCCATTGCTGCTCAGCCACAGCAGCTGCCTGCGTTATCTTGCTAGAGTTTCGCTCAAACTGACCGATTGTTCCGGCCGACCACGCAACCAATGTTGGGACGCCAGAATCTTCACGGAGCCATCGGAGTGATTCCGCTAATCTACTCCTTCGTCTCCTAGCCATTACGCGTACAACTGGGGAGACGCGGCTACGAAGGAACGTTTCATAAATAGCTCTTTCGGCGAAAGGTTGACTACTAGAAATGTTACTGATTCTATTGGGTATCAATAATATGTGCGTCGGATGTAGTCGCTTAACAAGCTGTTTGACCGGCAGCGGATGACTTATCGAACCATCGGTATACAAACGGCCATTCATCTCAATTGGTGACCCACTCAAACCCGGGATACTTATAGATGCATGCACAGCTCTGTATAATTCATCGGCTGTGCGCGGCACAACAATGACTTGTTTGCCACTGATAGCGTTGGTGACCCAATCAATAACTGGGTACGGTGAGCAAAGATTCGTTCCGGATTAAGTCCTTTGCCAGTTTTGTTTTGGAAAACTCCATCAAGATATCCAGTATCCACAGGCACTGAAAGACGGCGCAGAGAGATGAAGTCTTTTGTACAACATTCTTCACTGTATATTGTTGTACCAATGCGGGGTTTTCCCGAAAGAAAATACCCAACACCAGGGGCACTTGTTGAAAGTCCAAGCACCCAGTCAAAGACTTCCCCATAACCATTCTCATAGAATGCAGTCACGACTCCTCCTGCTTCACATCCATACATCACCCCACCGCAGCCAATAAGCAGGATTCGCGGACCTTCGGCATCTTTTCCGCTTTCAATCAGTTTCTTTTTCTCAGCCATGGCTTTAAGCACAGCAGGAACATCACCTTCAAAGAACATGTATACATTCCCTTTTCAATTTATAATTCCATCATGAGTATACAGAAAACATCCTATTTTGCGAGGAATTTGGTATAGTAGCAGACACATACTTATGACCACTTACGTCAACAATAAAAAAGTACGATTTAACTATGAAATCCTCGAGACATTCGAGGCTGGACTTGTGTTGTTTGGCTATGAAGCAAAAGCTGTGCGCAAAGGCAAAGCAAGCCTGCAAGGAGCACACATCATCGTGCGCGGTCGTGAAGCTTATTTAGTAAGTGCCACTATTTCACACTATCAAGAAAAAAATACACCGACCGACTATGAGCCAGAGCGTCCGCGGAAGTTATTGCTTTCACGTAAAGAGCTTGACGTACTCGAAGTAAAGGAAGCACAACGCGGTTTGACAGTAGTGCCACTTAGATTGTATAATGCGGGCCGGAATATCAAGCTTGAAATTGCGGTTGCGCGTGGGAAAAAGAAGCACGACAAACGCGAAAGTCTCAAAGCACGGGACACCAAGCGCGATATTGAAAGAACTTTAAAAAATCAATAACACTTGAGTATCGGAGAAAATGGGAGGACTACATGACCAATAAAAAATCTTCTGGGGGAATCATCAAGGAAGGTCAGCTCCCTACCAGGTGGTGGGGTAAATACGCTCCAGTGAAACATACTATTGAAAAAATTCTTGCAGACAAAACAAAAAGCCAGAAGGCACTGACGGAACACACAGATGTTCCCTAACAGCTCTGAGTAAGCTTATTTTTAAGATATGATGTTTTGGCGACAGTACATATGTTGCCAAAACACACTTTTTATCTTTCCCTAAAAGTATCTGAAATTACTTCGGATACTCCTAGGGGATGCTAGGCATCGACGGTCTGCCCCATATATATGTGCAATGCCGAAGTTGAATGAACCTTCGTAAAAATTCATTCATCGCATAGATGCAAACAAATCTATCGTAAGTCCATATGCTAACGCACTTGGATTCGCACCAGCTGTAGCGTAACTTTACGCTCGCTTATGCGGCGCTTTACACGTGCAGGTCCCATAAGCGTGTAGGGTGAAATAACCATGAGACTCTGAAAGTTTAAATTGTTCCGCTAAACTTTTGAATTGTTGGAACTAGGTACGTTGCGCTTTTTCTTAGCTTTGATGTAACGCACCGAACCCTCTAAGTTGAGATATGCATTGTAGACTCATGTCTATGGCCAGACTCGGACGGGAGTTCGATTCTCCCCATCTCCACATTCAGAGAAATCATCACTTATTAACCTATCAAAAGGTGAATTAAGGGTATATTTCTCAACGTTTTTAGCAGAAACAAAAAAGTTCAAGAAGATAGGCGCCACTAGGGCGTCTTTTTCTGTGGTTGATTGAACTTTCTTAATTTTGGCTGGTAATGCATCCATAATCTCTGAAAAATCTGAAAAGGTTAGAGGTGCCTTACCCACCTTATCTTTCTTAGACTTCAACTCTCCAACTAGTGTCGCGCTTGCCAGTACACTCTTCTCCAATCGTCTGATTTCTTCTCTCTGTAGACTTTCGAACATAAATTGCATACCGAAGATTTTTCGGCTCAATTTCTTGTGGTTTCTTTACACCCTGTTGCAACAATACTGCAAGTTGGCTTGTTGAGGTAATTTGGTCTAGAGGGTTCACTCTCTCATTTTACCTCTTTGTAGCACTGATACCCAGCGCTTCATCTAATCCTTCGATAGTTTCGTAGCGATGCAGACTGTCCTTCATCTTATTTTCAATCACCTGCTGCATTGCCTCTTTCATATCACCATAGACAGGGTCGATAATGACGTCGGTTCTATCAAATCGTTCCATCCACCACTTAGAGTCATTGACGTTACCAGTCTCAATACTGTTGATGATATTCTGCCTCGCGATAGCGTTGACCCTGTTCTGAGCTGCTGTCACAGAAGCACGAAGTGGCTCCATAACAGAGATAATATCTCGAACAGAAGAATACGGCACGCCCGCTAAGCTACACGCTCTTTTGAGCGAAAACCCATCTCCAGATACTCTTCTAGCACCTCAATGAGTTCGTGCTGTTCTTCTTTTGTTCGTTTTTTACCTCGCATACTAAACTTCTGACTGCTTACGAACTACCCTTTTCTTTTCGTTGATAATTGAAATAATGTTAGCTGCCATTTCTTGCGGCTTTTCGCCGAGTTCTTCTTTCAGCTTATGTAATTTATTAATATGCTCACCTAAGTTAGACAACACGTAGTTTTCGACTTTACCGTATTCGTTTTCTGGCTGAATGTAGTTGTTGAAATGTTTGCGGCTGTTGTACCGATCTCACCACTAATACGCAGTATCTCATTCCAGTTTTGATGTTCTGTTGGAAAATAAATCTGAATATATGAAGCAACTTTGTCTGCGTCTGAACCTAAATCAAAAGTTGCCAGAATATCATTGACGTCAATGTATACCTTATTTGTATCAATACACATTTTAATGTTTTCAGCTGTGTATACATTGATTCCAGCACCGTTATCTATCTTCAGTAACTTACCTATGATTGTACTCCCGACATCTTCAATTCTGGAGACAATTGAAGAATTGTAAGCAAACCTTTTATCAATAATACTCTGTCTAATTGAATACATCAGGGCTAGCGATGCTACAAAAGCACTTGCGATACCTGCGTCAATGTTCTGCACTTCAATTAGTAGTCGAAGTTTTGTAGAGAGAAGATAGAACACAAACAGTGTAAATACTAAGATCATAGAGAGATCTAACAGAGTTCGCTTACGGAATATATTCTTAATCACTACCTCCATTTTACCAAATTTAAGGCTTATTTGCTTGCATTAGCTTGACTTTATTACTAAAATATGTATAATATATGTAATAAGTTCCACCCCTCTCAACAACCTCGGAGAAACAAAATGGTCTTTTTTGGAATTATCGGCTTCATCGTTTGGATGGTCATCGCTGCAATGCTGAATGGTTGGGCGCTGAGCGTCCTCTGGGGATGGTTTTTCGTCCCCACCCTCGGACTGCCTGCACTCGACATCGTTCAAGCAATCGGTATCGCGATGGTGGTCAGCTATTTGACCTATCAGCACATCGACACCCAACCCAAAGATGAGGACTCGACAAGCAAGATGATTGGTATGGGAGTCCTTACGGTTGCCCGCCCCCTGATTGCCGTCGCATTCGGCTGGGTAGTGCATTCGTTTATGTAATCTTCTCAGTCCACCGCTCTGAAAGCCGCTCTGGCATTCGGAGCGGCTTTTTTATTTATCTTCAAGACTCCTCTTTATCTCCTCTTTACCAGCTTTTGTCTTTGCCCATTTGAGCAATCGTCGCGCCAAGTTGATCAATTCTTTATCATCTGCACCTAGGGTGACTATTTCACCAGATGGAGTTCTCGCCTCACCTTCTTGAAGTGTTGAGTTTGTGTCAGTATCGCTATCTGAACCAACCTCATCCACAAGGTCTGTCAGCGCATCTTTTTTCTTGTCGGAATTCATTATCTGCATTCTACCATTTACAGAGTTCAATGGAATTTGTGTTTATATTAAACATTGATTACATCGCTATATTCTCTAAGTTATTCTTAGCAACTACTAATTGACTGGAATGGTAGCTTTCGATATAGGTTTCCATATCGCGTTGCCACGTAATGTTCTGTGGCAAAAGTTCAAAGTAACTGAGCATGTGTACACACTATTGACAATACAATATTTTTAGTGTATTATTTTGTCAATATAAGATCTTTCAACGGGCTTCAAAATGAGGAAAACGAAATGGTTGAGATTCTCGAAAACCCCACAATACAGGCAGCAGTTCGTGCCGAGCAGTTCAAAGACGGACTGCGTGCAATCCTTGCAAATTCGCTCATGTCCACAAAGACCTGGTCGGACATGAACAAAGATGAGCGCATGTGCTGTGTACAGCATGTGGTCGGTCAATCTGAGACTGAAGCTGAGCTTCAACAGAAACTCTCTGAAGAACTTGGTGCTGGCTACTGCGCTATCGACTGGAATGATGTTGATCCGAGCGACAAGACAGCGCTTGAAGCACAGGCGCTTGTGAAAGCACTCGGCGGTCTCATTTCGAAAAGCGGCGCCCTGGTCATGATCATGACGCCCGACGACATGTTCTAAGCAACAACAGCTCGCAGAAGGAGACGCCCAATGAGGCCTCAAACTTCTGCGTGCCTTACAAGTTCTAAATCAACTGAAACCCGCCAACCTGTGGAGGCACAAATGACTAACTACACCCTTTCGCGCTCATCATGGGCGTATAGGTTCGTTTTTGGCGAGCAAAAAGAGTGGCGTCTGCATGGTCACCCTGAACCTCGTAATGACAGAATCTCGCTCGGCCTTTTCATCTGTCTGTTTGCGTTCATGCTCATTATGAGACCAGTCGCTTTTGTCTTTATGACTATCTTCGAGGTCATGCTGCTGTTCATCAGCTTCCTCGTCGACGGCTCATATAGCCGTGGAAGATTCCCAATGGAAGTTGAGATTGTGAAGGTTGAGCCGTGGCCGAAGATATTCGGTTATCGTTTTCCACCGTGAATACTGCTTATCGCAGGCATCGTCGGAAGCACGTTCTACTACAACGGCGCGTGGAAAGGTGCTGAAGTCGCATTCTACTGTGTTGTGACTGTGCTGATTTTCCACTCTATCACTCCCGAAACCAAATCACCTTCCGTGGAGCTGGCCGAAGCAATCGGGCCAGTGATAGACGAAAAGACTCGTCTCTCATACTATCGCAAACCCAAGCTCTTTCCCGCCCTCCATCTGGTTGACTAACAACTACCGTCACTCTAGACGACAACTAACGGCACCCGCGCAAGTGGGTGTCTATTTTAATCAAAGAGGTTTTCACCACCAGGGCATTTCCGAAAATATGTTCCCTCTGGTCACTATTTTCTAGGTCAACTTGGTACAAAGATCTCCACCAAATCTGAAGCAAACGAGTCTTATTTATATGGCTCGTTTTGTTGTATTTTAGAGAGATGTCTGGAAATTTGAACCTCTATTTACAAAATACCATTTTTGTTATATTGTGCGAAAAGCTTTTGGGTAGAAATACCCTATGAGTTCCCGCCTTTTAGGCACTACATTCAATACAGGAGGCACGAAATGGTATGGACAATGGAATCCAACGGCACAATCAGCCAATGGAGAGCGAATGACGAGACTGACATTCTCTTCCCTGAAACGCAATTGCAGCTTGGAGACATACTGAAGTTGAGAGGCGGTGCACCCGTGTGTGCACCAAACTTTGGCACCGCACCAACTGACAATCGTTATCGGCACGCACACCTCCCAAAACACGGGTTGGTGCGTCTCAGTCGCATCGAAAATGGCGAGGTTATCCAGGGGAACCCAGCTATCCATCAAACTCTTCCAGCGCTCGATGAAGAAGGCTGGATAACAGCTGGTTTCTACTATACACATCCCTGGCCATTTGACGTCTGGGTATCAGCCAGGAGCACATCGTGCGATAAAGACAATGTGCAACACTTGGAGCATCGAATCACACTCGGTACCGAGTTGATCCACGACTGCGATATACCTTACTCCATCGGCTTCCACCCCTACTTTGCAACGGCTGGCAAAACTTTCTCACTGCACTACGGTAACAGAAGATGGAACACTGAAGACCTTGATGTCGACGAGCCGTTCTACGTACCGTGCCGTGATGAAGATAAGTGTTTTCTCATTCGCACCGCTCACGGTAATATCGAAATCGAGCTGAAGTGTGGTTATGACGGCTTCTATGTCTGGACGGATAAACCAGACAAGTACATCTGTGTTGAACCTGTCTGTGTCGGCTATAAGCCGATCAGTCATTTGATACTGCCTGCTGGCGGAATGGCTGATTGCAAATGCACACTACGTTACACGCAAACAAGCTAACGCCACCCGAGGCGAAATGAAAGCACCCCTTTCGTTTCGGCGGAAGGGTGGCATTTTCTTTTTCACCACAAATCCACAACCTTCAGGAAATTAGCACACTCCATTTCAATCAAAGAGGTTTTCACCACCAGGGCATTTCCGAAAATATGTTCCCTCTGGTCACTATTTTCTAGGTCAACTTGGTGCAAAGATCTCCACCAGGCATGGAAGTATATGGAAGTTTGCTCGAATAATTTGACTTTTTGTTAAATTAACACATGATTATGCCACCTGTCTCTCAAGGATAGGTATTTCAAATCAAACCACGAAGGAGATGACCATGAGCGTCACAGCTACTGGCTACGAAGAAGACGAAGGCTACCTTGTCCAAGGAGCATTCAAGTTTCATTTCGAGTATATGGAAAAGTTTGAAAAAAACCCTTTTCCGCACTGTGTTACCCAAGAAGCGCTGACCGAAACTGCAATCTCAATGGTGAACGAAGATGTTGGAAGCGGTGAGTTCCTCACAGTATCGGTACTTGGCACAGCTGACGGGGAGCTGGGTATAGGCTTTCTGTACCAGATGACTCACGAAGAATCGCGCAACAAATTCACAATCGCGAACTTCGAAGACTGGTTGAAAAAGCGGCATGGTGCCGCCTACAAGGGTTATTCTATCGGGAGAAACCCTGTCCTTATTACACTCGAGGAGGACGGGAAAACGAAGGTCGCCTAAGTCCTTACAAAATAAATGTTTCAGTGCCCCGGCGAATTTGCGTCGGGGCATGTTTATTACCATAAGTCAACAACCTTCAAGAAATTTGGACATTACATTTCAATCAAACAAATTTTTTATACTCTTCATATGGCCAGGAAGGCTTACCTACTGAGAGTCTTTTTCAATACCGGTGCTAAAGACTGATACCAAGTCGCGTACCCCGCACTACTTGGATGTAAACCATCCCATGAAAAATAGGTCTTAGGCTCTTGAACAAAGACATCATTCTCTGGTTCGACAAATAAATCTACATATTCCATAGTAGTATCCACTGACACCTCAATAAACATGTCTCTAAAGTTTCTGGTAAGATTTTCATATTCTTTAGCTTTAGAACCAGAAAATGCAACAGCACCACCCACATTACCGGAAGAAATCATAATGAGATTTTCTGTTCGCTGACCCAGTAGTTTGATAATTTGCCTCAATTCAGTTTCGACCATGTTAATATCGCGCTTTTGCAAAATATCATTACCTCCTATCTGCAGCAAAATTAAATCGTGCTCACTTCGCAAACTTTTTACTACTTCTAATAACTCGCCGATTGTTCTACCATTTTTACTATTGTTTTCGATTGTGTATTCAGATAAATCCTGACCAATCAGACCGGCAATTGAATCTTCTTTTTTATCAGCTCCCGTTCCGTAGCCGGTACTGTCTCCCAAAACTAGAATGGTCGGACCTTCTGGTATTGTCTGTTCATAAGGAGAAACTCTAGCAATTAAATATATGGTTTTAGCAGTACGCATAATACTTTCATTTAAACTGATAATCAGAAAACCTACTGCAACCAATCCCACAAAAGCCAGACCAAGCTGTTTTTTAGATAATCTCATATACATTTGTTATCATACCTCACTCTCAAATTTGATTACATTTACTCACCATAAATCCGCAATTTTGAGAAAATTGAGTCACTCCATTCAAACAAACTGGTTTTTGCGCTTAATAAACTGCTTCATCAAAGCTGATACGGAACGAGTCTTATGCTATGAAGTTAGTTTTGTGTATTTTTTGTGTATATAAAAGAGATGTGTAGAAAGTCAAAACCACTCTTTACAGATCACCATTTTTGTTATATTTTCATTATGAACTTGAGAACATTATAAGGAGAACAGACATGCGCAAAACCATGTTAGTGAAAGCATCCGGCGACGTATGTGCGTCTGATACATTTCTGAATTTCATCCAGCAAAAAGCCGTCGGCTATTTCATAGTGATTGTCGTTGGAGGTGGAACTCAGATTAGTGAGCGACTTAACTCAGCCGGGTATACTGAAAACAAAGGATGGAAATTCGGTCATCTGGGACGCGAGTTAATTGACTTCAAGGCACGGCAGATAGCTCGAGACGTGTTGGAGGAAAATCAGGCTGAACTGCAAGATCTTTTGGCTGATAAAGAAATCAATGCAACGGTTACCATCCCCGTACTCGACATCAGCTCTGTACTATGCCATGTCAATGGTGATCAGATGCTATTGACGCATACCTTGGGTTTGATCGACTTGTCGTCGTTACCACTCCAGAACGAACCTCCGAAAAGAGAGCCCAGTTTGAGCAGTTTCCGAAGATTGAAGTGGTCGGACTATAGCCCTCTCACGCACTCGCGGCGCAGAAATGCTCCGCCTCCTAAAGCGCCCTTATTTATATAGGTGCATAGTGACACATATGAAGAAACTGGCATCCAGCATCAATATACGTCTAACACTTTAGAATGAAGGGAGATACTCATGTCTGAAAAGAAACTGAGTTCGCTACTAATGTCGGAACAACATTGGTTTAAGCGAGCACTTAGGTTTTTCCGGAGAAAGTCGAACTGTTACTTCAGTGACGGGACAGAAATGATTCAAGCTGAAGCTTTGGCAAACCGAATGTTGCTGAAGAAATTTCGTTACAGACTTACTAGTGACCCCTTTGCAGGGGCATCAACTGAAATTGTAATTGTGATGGGCTGCACTCAGAAAGAGGCAGATACAATTGCCATCACTCGATACCTGAAAAATCCAATGGCACAGCTCGTGGCATTGGAAAATTAGACAAAGCCCTACATGAAGTCTTTGCGACTTCATGTAGGGCTTCTTTCTTTTCTATACTTCAATGCCACTCTTGCAATTCTTTTACCCCCTTCTATTGAGCATGTGCACATACTTTTCACATACTCAGGGAACATTGTTAACACCTCAAACTGAGGAGAATACCTCTGCAAACACAGAACATCTGCCAGCTTTTTGCTACCAGGTGACTTTTTATTTGTTGAAAAACTCTACCGCAATGTAAACGATTTCAATTCTTCTGCAGTGAAATTTATTGTGTCACCTTTATGGATTGTACCTGCAATTATTTTTCCAGCGACTGCTTCCTCAACAATCTCTTGTATTGCTCGCCGCATTGGCCGAGCTCCAAACTCTGGCTGGTACCCGACTTTTACAACAGCATCAACTAAGGGTTCGCTTATCTCTAGGTTGTACCCTTTTTCAATAATTCGCTTTTTAAGCTGAATCAAGAGCGCGCGAGCTATACTCGTCTGTTCTGACTCGTTAAGTGGTGTGAACAAAACGACATCATCAAAGCGATTCACAAGCTCCGGCTTATACATCCCCACATGTATAACATGATCTACAAGTGCATCTTTTTTATCATCAAGCGATTCACCGTTTTGCATCCATTCGATAATGCGTTCACTTCCTGCATTTGAAGTGGCGATAATTATGACGTTGCGTGCATTTATTTTCTGACCGAGTCCATCGGTGAACACACCTTCATCGAGAATCTGCAAAAAAAGATCATGCACCTTGGGCTGCGATTTTTCAAACTCGTCGAGTAGAAGTACCGCGTACGGATGTTCCTTCAACATGTTACTTAATACACCTGTATGACCGTCCCCACCAATCAGTCTGTGCAGTGCATCATTGCCGCTAAACTCAGACATATCAAGTCGGTGCATCGCTTCGTCACTATCAAAAAAGGCTGCCGCAAGTGCTTTTGCACACTCAGTCTTCCCTACGCCTGTTGGACCTAAAAATAAAAATGAACCAATTGGTTTATTGTCGTCTTGTATACCAGCACGCGAACGGCGCATAGCACCGCTAATTGCATCAATTGCTCTATCCTGACCAATTATTCGTTCATGAAGAACAACTTCTAAGTTCATGAGCTTGTTCCGCTCAGCTTCAAGCACTGGACCAACGGGCACCCCAGTTTTTTCTGCAACAAAAGTGTTGACAAACGTCTCGGTGATTACGCTCACGTTCTGAGCTTTTGCGGCTGCGATAATGCCATTCAATAATTGCACTGCCTTGTCAGGCATAACACCTGAAACGATGTAATGATCAGCGTCTTTTACTATTGCTGCAACAGCTGCGTACGTACATGCTGTGTTTCCTTCTACCTCTAGCTGGGTAAGCATAGACTCAAGGAGCATGATGGTGACCGATTCAGCAGGAGGTTCAATTTGCACTGTTTCAAAGCGGCGTAGCAAACCTCCATTAGTTTCAATATCTTGATGATATGTCGCTGTATCTGTGGTCGCGATGATGTGTAGTGCTGGTGATGCGAGGTACTGATCCAGAAGCGATGAAACATCCACCCCAAGTGAAGAAGCATTTCTGAGAAAATCTGGCAATTTGTCAATAACGAGCACTATGTTGCCCGCATTTTCTGCTTCTGTAAGTATTTTTAATAGTGACTGTTCTAAAACTGACTTGTCTGCTGCTACAGCAATAAGTTTGTCAGTATCAAGGAGAATGAGATGCATACTACGTATAGCACCGACAGCAACGCCCCGCTCCATGCGTTCGCCAACTGCTAGTACTGCATCCAGTTTTCCAACACCAGACTCCCCAACTAAAAGCACATTTGAATCTCCTGTGCGCGCTAAAATAGTTTCGATAGTAGGAATATACTCAGCTGCAAAAAGTGGGTTATGAGCAACTTCAGGGTACACCGCACCAGATGCAATTGGCTTTGTAAACTCACTCAACGTATACGCAACACCGTATGAAAAATCGCGGCCGATACCTGTCGTCGTACTTAACTGATCTCTACTCCACCAACGCTTGAGCCGCTTCCGGACGAGGTGCTCTTGATAAGTCCATGAAAGTGCACCTTCAAATATAGCATCGGTAATCCCCTGCTCTTGAAGCAAAGTTTGTAGAGCTACGTCAGTTTTTTGCAATTGTAGCGCTACGTCATACATTGTGTACTGAGAATCAAGTGATACTGACATTCCATCTAGATTGACTGGCTGTCGTGTGGAAATTTGAAATGCATTCAATTGTTCCAATTCAATACCTGCACGCATGAGTACTTTCTGCCCAAAGTGCGTCGTCAAAAAACCTCCCGTTATATCCTGCGGACTTCGCACAAAAAGTGAGGCAACTTCATAGGTAAGGTTATATTCGGCAGATTGATTTGCGATAACTGTATCCAGTCCATGAAAGTATCGTTCATTGTAAAAAAAACTAAGTACTCGAATGCAAATATACACACCAGCCGCAAGAAAACTTATGCCCATAGACGGAAAAGAATCGAGTTGCGGAAGCGACAGTGGCGGCAACCCAAAAAATATCGGGATATTTGAAAAAAGCAGTATACCAACTGACACAAGCATGAGAGACACAAGCACGAAGCGCAGCGCAATAAACACAGGACCGCTTACGAGCCAAGCAATAGCAATTGCCGGTCGATAGTAACGTAGCTCAGCTATAAGGCGTGGATCAGACATATACGTATGAAATCCCTAACGAAAATAATAAAAGCAAAATCACAGGGAGTGTAAGCCAAACTATATAAAGAAACACTAGGCCGACAGCCATACCTGCAACTGTTACACAGCCTAATGCGATAATCGGGATGCGAATACAAAAGCCGACAATACGTGAAATTATATTAAACACAATGGTCGCAAATATTTCTTCCAAGTCCTGTCTTCTGAGTGGTTCAACAATGCGTTTCCAAGGAGAGAAGAGCGTCCGCAACAACAACGGTATCGAAAATAAATGAATAACGTACCAGACAAAATTTGTCCAGACAGTATAGAGTTGCTGAAGTGCCGTTGTGTAATGCCAGATAAAGTATGCTGCTGGCAGTTCTAGTAAAAGCATACCTACAGTATACCAATTTGCACACGTACATTTTCGAGTTAGTAAGGTTTTATGATTATATAAAACGCATATTGTATCAGCTGGAAAACTTGTACATTCAGTCAAAACAAATCATAGTACCAACAGTCCAGAACTTTAACAGGAGAAACGTGGATGCTTGGAAAAATTGTAAAAACTCTTGTCTTCCCTATCAAAGGAATGCACGGGGTAGAAGTAACCAAAACAGGCATTTGGGCAGACAAAGACGTAGGTGTTCTTGGTGATCGTAAGTTGGCAATCTATCGCAAGCCAGGAAACTTCCCAACAGAATGGAAACCCAAAGGTCAATTCTGGGTCTGCATGAATCGTGAAGGAATGGCAACAGACCATAAAATGACCGAAAATGACCTTGGTGAGGATTATTGTCTCAATCGCGATTTTGCTCGCGATGTCCTGATGCGTAGAGGTATGTTTCAGGAACAATCCCAAGTGATTAAAACTGGCCGCCTATGGCATCTCGCAGACAACAACAAACCATACATGTCTTTTCTCAATCTCGCTTCAGTGCGAGACCTCGAAGAACAAACCGGACTCAAGATTAATCCGCACCGTTTCCGCATGAACGTATGGGTGGATGGATTGGAGCCTTGGGCAGAACTGAAGCTTGTACGAAGCTTTGGAGAAAGCTCCCGGTACAGAATGAGCACCAACAACATTCAATTTGGGATTGATAACCTCTGCGAACGCTGTAAAGCGATTGATCAAAACCCAACAAGTGGCGAATGGGACATCAAACTGCAAGATGTACTTACTGCGTATCTACAATATCGTAGATACGAAGGTTCACCAGAGAATAACTCCCATAATGTAATGGGATGGTATGCAATTCCTGAAAACAATGGCATCCTCCGTATTGGGGAAGAAATTGACCTCGGATAACTGGGTAACATTGATTAGCTTGAAGCTGAACGGAACAAGCCGTCGGACACTGCGTGTCCGACGGCTTTTATTTTTATATGATGTATAAAAAATCGCGAAATAACAAATGTTATTTCGCGATATGAAGTGCGGCCGTTCACGGCCGCACTAGGATTGCTTTTTTCTCAGCAATTCCAATCGTTAGCTTTATGCCCGCAGGCAGTGCAAGTGAATCTTCGGGAACTCCGTCAGAAAACACCACTCCACCTTCTGGCATTTCAGAAATAATCTCAAGTGGCTCGTCAGGTAGAATGTCGCCAAAGACAACTTCAGTACCTGTCGCACGACTCGGAAAAGGTTCCCGAACTACAAAGACAAGTCGTTCTTCGTCCCAAGTTGGGTCTTCTGGAATCAGGATTTCTCCTTCTTCGTTTGCTGCGTTTACTGCTGCCTTAATAGACCGCAACCAACCGGACGACCCCATACCTGTCGATATAAGTACGCCACTTGAAGACTGATGCTCTTCACCATATCCACAACTCAAGTGATACCGAGCGGAGATATGGTCAAGTCGTCCAACCAAGAAGTCGTTGACAGCAAGAATAGACTCCCCTTCGTCAGTCTTGGCCTCAGCCAATGCCACTTCATCAAGAGTAACATCATCTGCGAGTGTGCGCTTTATGACATCAGCCAAATTCATTGGCCGATGTCGCATCACCACCCCGTCAATCACACCTGGCAACGGATTAACTGCTACAACAGGTTGTCCTGACAGATACTTTGCCAAGTTTGCAAAGAGACCGTCTGGACCAATTGCAACTATCAAGTCACCACCCCGGAAAAGAAAGAGGGGGATGTTACGCCGCTCTACAAGTGTATGAGACACGTCCTTAGGCAATGAGCCTTCAACGGTCTGGACTGCTTTGCAGTACTGATCATGCTGCACGCGGAAAGACGAGATGTCTTGTCCGCGTGATGTAAGCAGAAATGCAGCCTGTCCATGCGTCCCGTACGTAGCCAAGAGTTCCTCATACGGAGTACGCTTGGTAACGAGCACTATACGAGTGAAGACCATGGTAGTTACTCCTCGCTCGCGCCGCGAACTGCTGCCAACAGTGACGGATCAACCGAAAGTCGACTGATACCTGTATCGGCAGCTTTCATCAGGGCATGCGCAAGAACATCACCTGGCTTCATGTCAGCAAACGGCTGCAGACGTTTAGCGATTGCATCAGCTTCCGCCTTTGCCGTCAGCACAAGGTTTTCACCTTCCTTCGTGACACGCTTAGCACGTTCTGTTGCCAGCTCCAGTTCGGTTTCTTCTTCGTAAGCACGAATGTCACGGTCACTTTCAGCAGCTTGCTTACGGCGATCTGCAACAGCTGCGTCCTGTTCAGCCAGCAGTGCTTCTCGCTGCTTAGCACCAAAAGCACCAGCAACATCACGGTCAGCCGGCAACGCAGATTTGATAGCAGCCGATTGGACCGCAATCTTATTTTCGATCAGCCGCTTCATCAGCAGCGAATCAACCTGTGCAACTTCAGCACAGAGAAGCGATTCAATTTTGACCGCGCCGCCAGAGGCGATTTCATCGAGCGACATTTCGGCCATCGCTGCCCGGATAGGCCCACGCACTGCAATTTTGATTTGATCTTCAATTTGCGCTGTTGGATCATTCCGAAACTGACCGTTTTCACGATAGACAGAGAAGTCGAAATGTTCACGCATCTCCGGAACATAATTGACGACGAGCTCGCCAACAACCGAGATTTGCTGAGCATCCTTTGACCGTTCTGTAACCTGGAAGGCAACGGTCTTCACGCCAAGCGGGACAACGGCGATAGCAGTGCTTGGACGCATGAGACCAGCAAGACCTTTACCTGACGCAACTTCCTTACCACCACGCGTAAGCG
>CAZYTF010000007.1:0-29336 GCA_964649535.1 uncultured Candidatus Saccharibacteria bacterium
TGAGTCCATCCATGACTTTGTTTAGGATGCCGGAGGTTCCGTAGGAGGGGGTGTTTTCGGAATCGCTTTCCCCGCTAGTATAGTTTGCTTGCGTATTAGGTGTGCTGGTCACCGTCGGTGTGCTGGTAGTTTGAGTTTCGTTGCGCTCTTGCAGCAATGAACGTAAATCACAAGAATTGGAATTGTTTGGACTTGGTGTGGAATTATTAAGAGGTACGTCAAAGTCGTCATAACCATTGCCATCAATGAAAGAATAGTATTCTTCACTTGTAGGCAGACCGATTTCTTCTTCGTTTTTTTCCGGGATTGGTGCGTTAGGGTCTATAGGTATTGGCAAAACAGTGCCTCCTTCAAGTGATGCAAGTAGCGCAATGGGATCACCTGCTGCATCTGTCGGTGGTTGTTTCATTTGGACAAGCAATCTTGATTTGTTGTAGCCCAAAAGTGCTGCTTTATTGGCACTAGGGTGGTACTGCAAGTGAACATGTGGGAAATTTGAACTTGCATTGCCTGAATAGCCAACAAGCGCAATCGTTTGTCCGGCAGTAACGGTTTGTCCCACCGAAACTAAATTGGTTTGTGCGTGGGCATATAAAAATGAAGACCCATCAGCCGCTTTGATTACTATAGTGTTTCCATAACCTGTTACAAATTTTGATAATACAACTTTTCCTCCAAACACTGAAAGAATAGGTGTGCCAGTTTTCTCACCAATGTCAGCTCCGGTGTGTCCCTTGCCACCTCGGTTGTATGCATCAAACGCTCGACTGTTCGAAGATCCTCCGGTTGCTACGAACTTGCTCGTGTCCCATCCTGGGAGCGGCTCACTCCAGTTGACATTTTCAGCATGAATCACCTGCGGGGAACTCATGCTGAGTGCAATCAAAAGTGTAACTATAAAACGGATATACATATATAGGTTAAGGATGGCTATTACTAGTGACATAATAATAGCATTTGCTACTGGCGTATTACTGTTGCATGTGCAAATCTATGTGCAGCAAAATACCTTTTTATTCTATTTTTTGATTTAAAATTTATGTATACTGGAAAGATGAATAAAGAAGTGATGTCGGAGCCGACATTCAGTCTGTCTGAAGCGACGTCTGAGCACGCAGAAGAAATTTTTAGAATACAAAAGAAAACGTGGTTAGCTACGTACCCAAATAAAGATATTGGAGTTACTAAAGAAATGATCGAGGAGCGTTTTGGTGATGCAGAAGGTAGAGTACAAAAGTGGCGGGATAAAATTGAGGGTGGAAAAAGTAAGATTTGGGTCGCGAAAGCTGGCACTGAAGTGGTTGGTTTTTGTGGTGTTATAGAAGGTGCGCATGAAAATAGACTGGCTTCAATATATGTAGATCCTGCACAACAGGGGGTGGGGATAGGTAGTGCGTTGATTGAGCAAGCATTGCATTATCTCGGTAGAGGAAAGGACATATTGATCGATGTGGTGAGTTATAACGAAAGCGCCATCGCCTTCTATATAAAACATGGTTTTGTAGTCGATTCATCACTTCCAGAAGAAGAGTTGTTGACAATTGGTGTCGTAAAGCTCCCTGAAATAAAAATGCTCTTAAAAAGAAGTGACGTAGAGTAATTGTTTGCTTTTCACGATGTTTTCTAAAAGGATGAGATTTATATCAGTATTATTACTTTGTGTAAGCAAAGTGTTTTGAGTACTTGGAGAAATATATAATAGTTAATAAAAATGAGCGTCACTATAGTGACGCTCAAAACTTAGTAGAGTTTAATATTGCCGTTAGGCAGTATCTTTACTCTCGTAGCTGGTTTGTGGTCTCCCGAATTGACGGGAAAATTATCTGCATTTTGATACGCATTGACTACACACCTCTTTATTTCTTCCTCTTCTGTCAAGGGTGCAGAAAAAATAATTTTGCCTTCATTTACAGCTACGTATTTTGCGCCAGGACACGCCATGGCAATCTGTTCCCCCAGCAGTCCATTCGCACCAGCAGACTGTGGCGTTGCAAGCAAGTAACATGCACATATAGTCAAGACAATTTTTCTCATTAAAAGAACTCCTCTTTCTTGATCCTGGAACAATAACATCTTTTTTATAGTTGACAAAAATAATCCCGAAGCCAACGAAGCGTTTCGGGATGATGTGCTACTACTTATTTGTCATACGAGGTTGTTCCATCCTATTGACTCTATCCAGCTTTTGTCTAGAGTGGCAACTTCGTCATATGGAGGGAAATCTGTAATGATAACGACTCGTATATACTCATGCAGTTTGCTCTTTTTGAGGCGTGTCAACATCGCTTGCGCAGCACTTCTAGCGTCGCGACTAGGAAACACAATCGCTCCCTGCACATAGTCCCTGCACATCCATTCGTAGGCATCTTTTTCTGCCGTTTTTCCTTCGAAAATCTTACCTTCAAGTGGGACTGGTCCTGCTGAGGTTACTGCTTTTTGTGAGGCAATTTCTCTGACCCAGCATTCTGCTTGGGTCTTGTATCTTTCTTCGCGTGTTGTACCCCACCCTACACCAAGAACAATGGCAATTCGAAATTCAATCATTCTAACCTCCTGTTGAATTTAGTTAAGATATTACAATACAGCCACGTATTGTCAATTATTTCTCACAATTTTGTTAGGTAGTGTACTTGTCTTCATATAAAAGTCGCCTAACCAAAAGGGGAGGCGACTAGATGGATTGGACGTGGCGAAGAATGCTTACGCCGCCGCACGTTCATTTGTGCGCTGAGATGGAGATGGTTCGACACTTTTGTTTAATATAAAAAAGCCGCTCAACAGAAGTTGAGCTAAGCTCTTTCTTCGTTGGACGGACGTTATTGCGGCATGCGTTCAGGTTCTGGCATGAAGTTGGTGTTTTGGACAGCCCAAAGTTCAACCTTGAGTGCCACAGATTCCTTCACGTCGCAGACCGACTCGACGGTGTCGTCAGTGATAACAGTCTCCGTATGGAGAACAGCTTCACCACGTTTGACTTCGCCGATGATCTTGTTGCCTTCAAGATCAAATCCATCATCGTTCTCACCCTTGTGGGGTTCGGTGCGAACATGCAGAGTGACCGCATCTGTTGGGACAGGGAGGGTGATTTCATTGGGCCCATTTTCCCACGTGCCAGTGAAACGCTCCGCCCTTTGCGTGATTGAGGGCATTTCAGTGCTCCCAACTGGGCGTTCCCAGATGCATACAGGACCTTGTTCGTCGAACAGAATCCATTTGATAACGACCTCGTGGCCGTCGCCGATGCGGGTATCCTGAACCCACTGTTCTCCCTGGTACACATAGTCAAGATTGTTGATGCGAGCGCAGAGGGTGTTGCCCTCTTCATTATCGTGTAGTTCAAGGTACATTCCCAGTCTCCCTGTAGGTAAGATGTTTCAGTGAAAGTTCACAAACACAATACACTAAAAATAGTGTATTGTCAAGGTTTGTGCGCCGAGCTTGAGTTGATTCGACAATTTTGTATGAGTTAGAAACGAAAAACAGCTCCAGTGGGGAAGATTGAAGTGTCTTCCGCCAGCTTGGAGCTGGTTAGGCAGGTGTCCCGTACAAGGGTTCTGCATCGACTCGATAGAGATTTCCGCGACCGATCACGTGCCCACGCCAGATGTCGATGAGTACGAACACCTCGGATGACTCACGGTAGCCAACGGTCTTTCCGGCGGGTAACCGATACACGGACTTGCCGTCTTCGATTTCCACCGAGAATCCCAGTATCTCCCCAAGGGCAGTGTCGGTAGTATTGGGGTCAGTCAGTTTATACCTCTGATTGGACATCGTTTTTCTCCTGTACCATTCAATTAAAACAATACACTAAAAATAGTGTATTGTCAAGTAGTGCGCTGAGATGGAGATGGTTCGAACCAGTTGTGTGGTTGTGTAAATGAAAAGGCCGCCACATCGTGACAACCTTCTCGGTTGTTGATGGGCGGCGTTAGCCAGCTTTCGGTTCGTGGAGACCTCCGTATTCCAGACGAGGAAAAGGGAACTGTCCCATTTGCTCTTTGGCAGCATTGACGATACGTTCGAATGCGCCATTGGCGACTTGTTCTTCATCGTAGAGCATGGTGATGCCGAGCATTTCCACAAACTCACCGAGTCGAACGATCAATCGAGCGTCGTCTTCGCTAGGTTCACGATAGAACAGAAGAGTTGCCCCTTCACCGATCTGAAAACCGTCGACGTGGGTATGTGCGTCCGAATCAGCATTGAACTGCGGCCGCAACTCATCTTCGGTCAACATGCGGACTTGTTCAAGGGGGACAGCTTCATCGTTGATCGTGAGACCAGTGGCGTGGCGGATCTTGAGCTCCTGCTCGTTGATCGTCACTTCGATCTCTCCCATTGCGATTTTTGATTCATCGGTTGGGGAGAGGCCGACGTAGGTTCCAAAATAGGAAGCAATTTCGTTTGTCATGAGAAAGACCTCTATGAGTTGTAGGGCGAAGCCCGTTGGGAATCAACACAAACAATACACTATATATAGTGTATTGTCAAGTTTGTGCACTGGAATGCAAGAAGTTAGAACCAGTATCATAGAAAGTGAACATTGTTTCTTGCCGAGTTTTATATTGAAAAGTGAAGAAGTATTTGCATAAAAAGAAACCGCCTGGACTTTCATCCAGACGGTGCATAAGGTGGTTTTGCCGATTAGGCACGGTTTGCTTTGGCGTATCGCCGTGCAAGCCGTCCCAATTGTAAGGCGTACTTGGGTGTATTCGGCGGCCCATTCTTGTAAAGAACGGTCATGCCGAGTTCTTCTTCAACAGCCAAGTGTTGCTCAATCACGCTTTTTTCACGTTCGTCCTCTTCACGGGGCTTACCGCAACCGCACTTGGTGCAGAACTCGCCCATGCCCACATCAAGTCCAGGGCTATGAACCATTCCGCGTTCGTATTTGTGGTCGCACGCATCGGCGCACTTTGAGCAGGTTTTCCACTCGCACCGACCGTAGTCAATCATGTTGGCTGCACAATGCTTGCAACGTGCTGCCGTGACGTTGATTGCCTGTTTTCCTTCGTGCGTTGTTTCGCCGAGGAAGATAAGGCCGCCAGAACCGAAGTAGCAAGTATTACGAATGCTGCCCACCGCATACTTGTCGTCTGTGGTTGAGCCGACGAGTTCCAGCTTGGTGTCACCAGTGAATTGCTCTTGCGTCACAGAAAAGTTTGGGCTTTTCTGTTCAGTCACCCATTCCGATTCGCCGCCCGCATGAAGAAATACGGTGCAGAAATCTTCGTCGTCGGGGTCTTTGCCACGACCGCCGTATTTGAGTTTTTCATCTACTTCAGTCGTCTTGGCGATAGCAGCAATGGTTTCTGTTTCTTCATCTGTGACTGGCACGAAAGTGAGGATTGCGTCCTCGGCGTTGGTAAGGATTTGCATCCGATACCTCCTTTGCTGTGTTGATTGTTATCGAAACGTAGAGTTTCGGGGGGAGCTAATGCCAGCCGAACAATATAACAAAAATTATAGTTTGTAAAGCCCTAAAGTCATTTAAGCTTACTTGGCGAAGGATAAATCAGGCCATCAATGATGAACAGTTTAGGACAATCTTCTCCATTTTTCATTTTTTCTTCGTATTGTTTCTTTAAAATATCAAGTTGCGTTTCAGTTTTAGGGTCTGTTTTCTTTACTATGACCACTACGTAATAACATGCGAATGCCTTCTCGCCCTCTTTGTATGCTTCCAGTTGTTTTACGTACCCCTTTAGAATGTTGTCGTTGTTTGATTTCTTCATTTCTACTGGAATGCAAGAAGTTAGAACTAGTATTATAGAAAGTGAGGAGTGTTTCTTGGCGGGTTTATAAAAAGAGAAGAGGTTTTTGCATAAATAAAAAGAAGCCCCCAAGATGTGAAGCTTGGTGGCTTCTTTTCTTTGTTGCGACGAAGGGCGTGTTAGGTTATTCGAGAACGACGGGTTCACTGCATTCGGGGCAGTCAACTTCCATGGCCATTCCGAGCTGAGATTCTTCGGCGGGCATAACGACTGTTTTGCTGTCGTTACAACGCTGACAAGCACTCGGGTTGCCAGTTTCGCCAGTACTCTGACATTCAGGGCAGTCGACTTCAGCGGCGATTCCCAAAGGGGACTTGTCAGCTGGAAGAATAACGGTCTTTCGACCTTTGCATGTTGCACATTGTTGGGTCATGATGATACCTCTCTTTGGTTGATGGTAGGGAGAACTTATATACAAAGCAATACACCATTTCTAGTGTATTGTCAAGTTTGTGCGCCGGGAAGGAGTTTTGATTCTTACAGAATCTGTACAGCGTTTGGATATTTTATTTCGTACCTCATAAAATATCTCAAACCGCTTTTCAAATCCTCATGTGAGTGACATTGAGTCACTCACTCCCGGCACACGAACAAAAAAGGCACACTGAAGTGTGCTCTTTTTTTGTACTCGTACACTGGAATGCAAGAAGTTAGAACCAGTATCATAGAAAGTGAACATTGTTTCTTGCCGAGTTTTGTAAGAGTGACGTGTTAATTTTTTACTTGGATAAATGCCCTGTGTCCACCGACACGCTGTGTATCGGTGTGATAAATATCACAGATCAAACCGCCAAACTCTACATCTTGGGATACAGGGTCGCCATATCCAGTCGGAGCGTCCCTTCCAATCAGAAAGTCGTTTGTATGGTGAGGTACATTAGTTTCAATCCAAGAACGCATCGCTTGGGTTATAGTTAGTTCACCACTTTCAGGTTTTGGGCTCGTGTCAAATATTTCAATCATGCTTTTATTGTATCAGAGTTCTAACTTTCAATCCTCCCCAAAGAAAAAGCCCCTATAAATAGGGGCGATTTCATTTGTGCGCCGGAATGCAAGAAGTTCGAACCAGTATTATGGAAAGTGAGCATTGTTTCATGCCGAGTTTTATTCGAAAAGAAGAAGTGTTTGTATAAAAGAAAACCGCCCGACCCAAAGTGAAAGCCGTTTGGCTTTCTTGGGTCAGGCGGAGTAGGGTACTCCTGCTTCTTTACATTTTTTGCGGAGTGTCTTTTCAGTTCTCCAATTATGAAGTATGGAGATAAAATGAAACACTCCAATTGCAACAGTGATAAAACACACGAGCGAGTAGTACGTGTTGTTCACCTGCTCGTGAAAGCTGCTAAAAACCGCTCCAATAACGCTGAATGCAGTCCCATAGAAAGCGAGCCTTAGGCGAACTCGCAAGGAAGGTAGTTCACTAAAAGGTGTAAGGAACAAGTTCATTTGAGTCTCCTGTGTGGTGTAACACAAAATACACCGAAAATAGTGTGTTGTCAAGTTTGTGCGCTGAGATGGAGGGGGTTAGACAACAATGTTGTGTATAAAAAGAAAAGCCGCCCCGGAGGCCGGGACGGCAAAGTGAGATGGCGGGGCGATACCTCGCTATCATTGAAGGTCTATTCCTCGGGGGTATAGTCGATGAATTTCATCCATCCCCGGTACTCGTCCATTTCGGACGAGTAATAGAGTTGAGGTCGACGCAGTACCGGCGGCATAGCACACTTGCGCTCATCCGCCAGCTCCTGCATGCGCCTCAGGTGAGGTGCTGTGATTGCTCTGAACTGACGATTGGCAGACTCCTCGAGCTTGTACGAAGCGCCTTTGAAAGAAGCATCTTTGTGACGCCACTCATAGTACGTTCGCAAAACTCGCGTGTTGTCCATCCACGCATTGGCGAGAACAATCAGCAGGTCGTCAGTCAGCTCTTCCTTCTCCAGAAGTCGGTTCGGCATGATTTCCACCACTCCGACGTCAGTCAGCTCTTGAGCCGTGAGGGTGTCGATATGCATCTGCTTGACTACCCGCTCAACCAAGTCGATGCCGTGTTGGTATTTCAACCTGTCCTTCTCCCCGGTCCAAAACGGCAAAACGAGTTTGACCGTTTCTTCCCGAGAGAGAAGAGTGTGGATGAATCTATCCACGAACCGACTGTCGAGCAACTCCTGCACTCGGGCCGGATCCGTGACCGACTTTGCTTCCTCAGTCTCTCGGTCACGTTGTTTCTTCTGACCTTTGGTTAAAGCCATTCTCGTCTACCTCTCCACCACTCGGTTTCAGCGAGGTCTCCTCATCACCAGTTCGTTATACTGGCTAGGCTGATATTACAGGCCTCAGTCGGGCACATTTCAATGTTAATGATCAGGTCTTGGCTATGATCCGTAGCCGTGTGCGCTGTAAAAGGAGCGCGACGGAACAGAGGTATATTACAACCTCTCAGACATCGCCAAGGTGCCCTTAGCAGTAGCTGGGAGGCAATAATAAGTGTTAGAACAATAACCTAAAAATAGTGTATTGTCAAGTAGTGCGCCGGGAAGGATTTGAACCTTCGTAGGGCGAAGCCCGGGAGATTTACAGTCTCCTGCAATTGACCACTCTGCCACCGACGCATTTTTTTTCTTCACTACTCTGTACGAGTAAGTGACGTATAAACTACCATATCGGAGAAGATTCGAAAAGGGCTTGGTTTACATGATAGAATATGTTCATTATGAAATGGTTTCTTTTTGGATTTGTATTTTTGCTGTTGCCGCAAGTTGTTTTTGGAGCTGATCCAGCCTTAGTTTCATGTACGGGTGCTCAATGTAATTTTTGTGATTTTGTAGATACTGTGAATAACATCGTTACTTTTCTTTTTAAATTGCTTTCAATTTTTGCTATCTTAGGCCTAGTCTACGCTGGATTCACACTTGTGACATCAGCAGGGAACCCAAGTGCGCTAGAGAAAGCAAAAGGAATATTTTCAAATGTAGTGATCGGATTCATTATTATTATTTCAGCATGGCTTGTTGTTGATACAATCATGAAGATGCTAGTTGACCAAGAAGAGTATGGTATCTGGAATGAATTTGACATTGGTGCGTGTGGGGGATTGATAAGCGTTGAGACAGAAGATAAGGATGGGGCGACTCGACCAGGTGATGATGGTGATGGATTGAGAGGGTCCTAGTGTTTATCTTTTTGTTGTTCTATAATACAAAGTAATTACATTTAAAAGCCATAAAGACTCATGGTCCATGCCCGATTATTTTTATATATGATCGCAAGAAACCTGACTTCGACCTAATTTTTAAGAAGAGTTTACTCGACTATAAAAATGGAAGTGCTCTGGTGGTGCAGAACTTTATAAAGAGAGGAGTTATATCAAATCGAATATCCAAATACTGCAGGAGTTGGTTGTGTAAATAAAAAGCAGCCCACGAAACGTGTCGCAGGACTTACGCTTTTCGTGGGCTGTGTTAGGCGATGAACTGTGCAAGGTACATCACCGTGAGCAGGATGAGTGGTTTGGCGAAGTAAGCACCAACAACCTGTCCGAGGTAGTGCGAAAGTTCGCTGGAATGCCCAACCATCTCGACTTTTCTGTGAAAGAGCAGATGAGACAGTGCGACAAGTGCGAGGCCGATAAACGGATTGATTGTCGGCAGTGACAGTGTGAGTGCAACAGCACTGTTCCAGATATAGCTGATGACGAAGCCCGTAAGCAGCAACGAAGCACACCAGAACAGTGTTGAAGCCATTTTTGCACCGACGTCTTCGACCTTTCCACCGTCACGCTCCACGCCACGTTTGAAGCCAGTCATAAAGTTTTCTGCAGTGTTCATTGTAGAACTCCCTTGATTGATGTTGACTTGATTTCAGTAAACATTTTTTTACATAGTATGTCAAGTATCAGTTCTGAAACGTAATGTTTGGTATATGAAAATAGCCTGCATTAGCAAGTTATTTTCTCAAAGCGGTCAGGAGTCGATTAAAAATATATTCGCCAGCTCATTATTTATATATCGCTCACGCCCCTGACTCAGCTATCGTACTCACTGCGCTCCGTGCGATATGCTTCCGTCTCCCGCTCGAGCACGAAAGCAAAGCAGTTTGCTTTCTAAAAAGAAACATCTCTGACGAAAGTCAGAGATGTTTCTTTTTACTCGAGCGGGCCCACTTGGATTTGAACCAAGATCGCTGGTTTTGGAGACCAGAATTCTACCATTGAAATATAGGCCCTTAGTATCGTTGCAACTTTTTAGATTTGCTGTTACTTGCAAATAAAGTGGTTACGCACGTTGCTGATGCAGGTTGCGTGGGGTACATAGTACGCATGTATAGACTATAAATCAATCTTGTAACAAGAATTGTTTGACGAGCAAATCAATTTCGCTTCTGTCAGAAAGAGAGACCCAATTGATACTTTTGTTCCGCTTGAGCCATGTGAGTTGTCGTTTTGCGTATTGCCAGTTTTTTTGCTCGAATACTTCTATGAATTTTTCTTTAGTTAATGCTCCATCCAAATAACTAAGTCCAATTTGATACTCAAAACCAATTTCTTCAAGTCTTTCACGAGCTACATTTTCTGCAAGTAGATTTTCGATTTCTTCAATGAAGCCACTTTCAAGCCATTCTTCTCCACGTGAACGCAAATTTTTACGCAAATCTTCTTTGTCAGTACTGATGCCGATGCATAAAGTGTGATACGCAGAGCTTGTGTGGGAAAGTGGGGGAACGGTGCCAATTGCATCAATGATTTCAAGCGCACGAATAAGTCTGCGTTTGTTGTGCTGGTCTATGTCTGCTGCACGGCGAGGGTCTTTCTGTGAGAGTTCTTTGAAAAGCTCCTCGGTGCTTCTGTGCTCAAACTTTTTGCGGAATTCATAATCTGGCTCAATTGCAGGGGGAGTTATGTGACCGAGAAGCGTATCGATGTAAAAAAAAGTACCACCAGCAATAACGGGCACATTCCCTCGCTCTTGTATTTCCTTAATTGCCTTTGTTGCATCACGTTTGAAATCTGCAGCTGTGTATATGGTGTCAATGTCATTGATGTCAATTAAATGATGTGTGACACCACACATTTCCTCTTTTGAAATTTTAGCAGTACCGATGTTAAGTTTGCGATATATTTGGCGTGAGTCGGCAGATATTACTTCCCCCCTGTATTTTTTGGCAATTTCAATGGCAAGACCAGTTTTTCCTGAGGCTGTTGGTCCAACAACTATGATAGCTTTTGATTTTGTATCGGACATTGTGTCTGCATGGTATCATGCTGTGGTTAAAAGTATAACTACATATTATTATATGGATGAGTTACAGGATGATTACATTTTTGCTCCACTTATACTTGGAGATGAGGTTCCTAAAGACATTGATTTTGAAGTATTCCATAATGAAGAAATATCGAAGCTTTCATTTGAACAATTGAGAGGTAAGTGGTTGGTTCTTTTTTTCTATCCAAAGGATTTTTCTTTCGTGTGTCCTACGGAACTGGGTGAACTAGCTGCTCTCTATACTACATTTGTAGAAGAAGGCGCAGAAGTAGTTTCCGTTTCAACAGATACTCCATTTGTGCATAAAGCATGGCACGACACTTCTGAAACGATTACACAAATTCAGTATCCCATGGCCTCAGACTCCTCACATCTGTTGTCCGAGCTCTTTGGCGTGCTGATTGAGGAGGAAGGAGTTGCTATGCGCGGTACGTTTATCATTTCTCCTGAAGGAATCATTAAGACGATTGAGATTACTGACGACGGAATTGGTCGCAATGCAAAAGAGACGCTGCGGAAACTTAAGGCTGCAAAATATGTGGGCAAAAATCCAGCGAATGTATGCCCTGCAAGTTGGGATGAAGGAGATGATACGTTGACGCCGGGAGTGGATTTGGTTGGAAAAATATAAGCAGAGAGCGAATAGGTTGTAAACGTAAAATACCCGCTGGTTGCTACTGTGTGTAGCGAGAGTCAGCGGGTTTTTTATTGTTGAAACGCTTGTATAGTAGTTGCTGCAATAAGCAAAATTTCCATTTACAAACTAGTAGTAAAGAATGAGGTTTTCTACTTTGCTATTGTTGAGGATTCATAAAACTTAGTAACCGATCGTTTGCATCCGCAAGTCCGCGTGCAGCTTCGTGCACCTCATTTGCTAGCTCAAGTACGTGTTCTTCAAGTATTTCATTTGCCTTTGTCATCGCGGTCCCGCGGTCTTCAGTGCTAGTTTGTTCTGTAGGTGATTGTGCATTGTTCATTTCTTTAAGTGCCTTCATTGCATCGTCAAGTCCTTTTGTAGCTTGTATGACTGCTTCCTCGACATTTGCCATTTCTTTAGACTGTATCCAAAATTCTTTGGCTTCATACATGAAGTCCCTTGAAGTTTGCATGAGTTTACCCAGTGCCTCATCTGCCTTAGTGAAAAGAACATCTGAACTATCAATTTTTTCTTGAATTTTTTGTCTCACGGTGTCCTTTCCGTAATTTTCAATCATTAGTGTCTTGTACATCTTCATCTTTATATGATACGCATCAATTGCAAGCTTTTGTTCCTGACCACCAAAAAATTTACTTCGTAACTCCTCTAGACTTACGAAATCTGAATACTTTGGATCCTTGCCCTCATCAGCCGCCATCTCAAACTCGGCAAGTATAATTTGACGTATCTCATCAACAGTAGGAATTTCATTTAGCTGAGACTCAGAGGCCTGATCCATCTCTGGTGTCTTTTTAATTTCTGCAGCCTGTGCATTGCCAGACTCGAAAAAGCTACCAATAGCTGCTGCTCCAGCAACTGCAGCTGCACCTCTTAAAAAATTACGCCTAGATGGATCTGCGGGCTCATTTTCAGAAGTGACTGAATGTGCGTTTGGCATTTTTTCTATCATATACAAATTATTATCACACAAGTAAGCCAGTACGTCATCTTATGATGTGGTATAAAATAATTGATTAAGTAATATATGTGTGCCTCGGGAGGGGGTCGAACCCTCATGCCTTGCGGCATACGATTTTGAGTCGTACGTGTATACCAATTCCACCACCGAGGCGTATGTATTGCGGTGCGTGTGAGTGTATCAGAAAAGTTGAAAGTTATAAACATGTATTTAAAGTTGATGTGTTAGAATGTGGGGATTATGGGAGTATGGGAGCAAAAAGCGATGCTTTTTTGCTCCCACTGAAAGGTAAATTTAGGCTTTTATTATGGCATTTCAAGGAGATTCAATATTTTGGGTGGAACTAGATAAAATTGTTCCCAATCCGTTTCAACCACGGCGTGAATTTGATGAACACAAGCTAAAAGAACTTGCCGAATCTATCAGAATGTATGGGATTCTCCAGCCACTTACTGTAACTAAAAAAGAAATTCATACTGACGATGGGGCATTTCATTCTGAGTATGAACTTATTGCGGGTGAGCGACGACTCCGCGCATCCAAAATTGCTGGACTATTGCAAGTGCCAGTGATTATTCGTTCAGGCGAAGATACTGAACAAGAGAAATTGGAGCTTGCAATCATTGAAAACTTACAGCGTGAAGATTTAAACGCTGTCGACAGAGCGCTTGCCTTTAAACAGTTGGCTGAAGTGTTTAAGCTTTCTCATGGTGAAGTGGCAAAGAAAGTTGGAAGAAGTCGCGAGTATGTTTCAAACACTATCCGACTCTTGTTGCTTCCGGAATATATGCTTACGTCACTTCAAGCAGCCGAAATAAGTGAAGGTCACGCGCGCTCGCTTTTGATGTTAAAAGATAGGCCCGAAGAACAGGATGTGGTTTATAGAGAAATTCTTCTTAAAAAGCTATCAGTCCGTGAAGTGGAACGTATTTCACGAAAGATCGCATCAGATAAAGTGCGCAAAAAGAATTGGGTTGGCACTGACCCTGTATTGATTGAAATTGAACGGGAATTTACTGACACACTTGGTACACGTGTACAGATATCAAAGACTGATTTTGGCGGAAAATTGACTATCGATTACTTTTCGGATGAAGATTTACAGAATTTGTTGCACATTGTTAAGTCTCAGGGAAGAATGACACAATCTGCAGAGGGGGGTGATGACGAAAGCGTTGTTATGCAAGCACCCGAATCTGCAATTATGCTAAAGCTTGCGCAGGCAACTCCACTTGAAATAGTTTCCGATGTCGCACCTATGCCTGATCAAAAGAGTATGGAAGAAATGTCAGCAAAGAACACACAAGATGTCGATTCACACACATCGCAAGATGTAACAACTGAAGTCAATACAGAAGTATTTGAAAATCCAGAAAATTTTGAAACAGTAATACAAGAAACACTAGAGACAGAATCTGTAGAAAAAACTGAAGTTCCGCAGAATGCAGTCTCGCGTACTGGAATCCAGCAAGAACAGGACATCCCGCCTCCAGTAATTGAGGCTAAAAAAGATGAAGAAGATGATGGCCTGTACTCAATTCGTAATTTTAGTTTGTAACTATAAACACAGAAGTGGTGGATTAGGTCTGCTTATTTTCAGCTTCACTGAGAGCAATCCTGATACGACGTTTAGCAAGTGAGGTGCACGCTGAATCAAGCCATTTTCGGGTAGGATGTGCAGATTTTTTTGTTTGAATTTCAATAATGTCACCGTTTTTTAGTTCGGTGTCTAGTTGCACAAGCTTCATATTTACTTTTGCGCTTGCGATGTGATTTCCAACTTCAGAATGAATTGCGAACGCAAAATCAATTGGCGTTGCGCCAATTGGGAGGTCGACAACGTCACCGTTTGGTGTGAAAACAAATATTCTATTAGTAAAAAAATCCTTCCTCATGTCGTCCACAAACTCACTTGTTGCTACTTTTTCTGAAGTATACATTTCCCCAATCTGTGCAATCCAGTGAGGAATTTTTTCATTGTGGGGGACGTCTTTGGTTACTTTGAGACTTTTGCTATTTTTATACTCTTTCCAAATAAAGGGTCTAAAAAGTGAGGGGATGAGGTTACTAAACCATGAACCAGATCCAGCTTTTGTTCCATCGCTTTTCACTCTGTCTTTATAGATTATGTGTGATGCTACCCCATACTCAGACTCATGGTGCATTTTTTGTGTCCTTATTTGAATTTCAAGAATAGTTCCATTTTGTGTCGTAACTGTGGTGTGGATTGATTGATAACCGTTTGGCTTTGGGAATGCAATATAGTCTTTCATGCGCTTCGGTAATGGCCGCCACATTTCATGGATGATGCCGAGTGTTTGATAACACTCTTCAACTGAATTGACAACAACGCGCATAGCCAAGAGATCATACACATCATCAATATCCCATTCTTTACGTTTCAATTTATGATACAGACTGTAAAAGCCCTTAACTCTGTATGATGTGTTGAAATGTAAAAGCCCCGCGTCTGCGAGTCGTTTCTGAAGTACCTTTCGCTCTTTTTCAAGCAACTGATTAGTTTTCCCAGTTTTTAATTCAAGAAGTTCAAGTACTTTTCTATATTCATTTGGGTATACATACGGAAAAGCCAAGTCCTCGAGTTCTTTGCGGATACGTCCCATTCCGAGGCGATGTGCAACGGGAACATAAATTTCGAGAGTTTCTCGTGCAATGCGCAGCCGCTTTTCAGGCGCAACATAATCGAGCGTCTGCATATTATGCAAACGGTCAACGAGTTTTACAATGAGGACGCGAATGTCTTGGCTGGTTGCAACAAATAATTTCCTTAGACTTTCATTGTGCCGGTCGCTCCCATAGTAGCGAACAGAACTTAGTTTTGTTACTCCTTCCACTAAGAAAAGGATTTCCTCACTGAAGTTTGTGCGAATATCGTCTGCGGTTACTTCAGTGTCTTCAATGGTGTCATGCAGAAGACCTGCGGAAATAGTCCGCGGTCCCATACCCATTTCAGCTAGATTGTACGCAACAGCTGCGAGGTGGGTCATGTAGGGCTCTCCAGATTTTCGATTTTGCGTTTTGTGCGCTTCTTTAGCAAACTCATACGCTTTTATAATAAGCGCTTTGTCAGCCTCTGTTGGGCTTGAAACGTGAGAGATTATTCTATCAACTAAAATCATTAGACCATTCTAGAGAGGAAGTGATGACTTGGCAAGAAAGTAAAGATGATAGAAGCCGATAAGGATTCTTAATCGGCTTCTGTGAAACTATTTAAGCAACTCTACCGCATCCTCGATGGTGAATTTTTCGAGTTTAGTTTTGTCTGGAAGTGAGATACGTTTAAAACCTTTTCGTAAATACATTCCAGATTTTGATTCGTATACGTTTACAAGTTTACGCGTCTTTGGATGTATTCCAAGTTCTTTCACAAGCTTCTCACCTTTTCGCCCTTGCTTTGGTTCTTTAAGCATGGTGAGTGCTCTTTTAAAGGTTATGTCGTATGGATTGTCTTTGCCTTTGAGTGAGCGGTAATCACCAGCATGCACGATATAAGGACCATATCTTCCTGTGTTAGCTTGCACAAGTTCACCGGTATCTGGATGTTCGCCAAGGTCTCTTGGGAGAAGGAGGTACGTAACTGCGTCATCAAGTGTCACGTCGTCACGCTCCTTACCGTCAGGAAGTCCAGCCCTTCGTGGTTTTGGGTCTCGTTTTGCGACTGGAATTGTTTTGCCGGTATCTGGGTCTTTTGTCAGTGGTGTGACACCGAGTTGGACGTAAGGACCAAATCGTCCTTCAAGTACAAAAATAGGTTCTTCAGTTTCTGGGTGTTTCCCAATTGGTTCATCATCCTTCAGTTCAGCTCCGTCAATCATACGTGCGCCCATACATTTTGGAAATGTGCCGCAAGATAAAAATTTACCAGCACGTCCAAGTTTGACAACCATAGACTTTCCACATTTAGGGCAAGGAAATTCTTTTGGTCCTGGACCAAGGTTTGTAATCTTTTCGATGCTCTCTTTTGCTGCCACTGCTTTTGTGAATGGTCCGTAGAAATCCTTAAGTGTTTTTACATATGCTCTCGTACCATCGGCAATCTCATCAAGTTCGTCTTCCATTTCACTTGTAAAATCATCGTTGATATATTGTGTGAAGTGTTCTTCGAGAAACGATGAAACTACGTCACCTGTGTCAGTAGGGATGAGCGTGCGTCCTTCTTTTTCTACATAGCCACGGTCAATAATTGTTTTCATGGTAGAAGCGTATGTAGACGGGCGGCCAATGCCACGTTTTTCAAGTTCTTTTATGAGACCTGCTTCTGAGTAGCGATTTGGCGGTGTTGTTTGCTTTGCTTCAACTTCAATTTCTTTTAGTTTTAATGCGTCACCTTTTCCAATTTTTGGCACTTCTGTATCTTCGCCTCTTGCTTGAGGGTCAGCTTTGAGCCACCCGTCAAATACTACTCGAGAGCCGTTTACTCCAAAGTCAGGAATGGTCTCTTTGCTGTCTGCAATATTTGCAAGAACTTTAGTTCTCTTAATTTTTGCATCAGCCATTTGCGAGGCGAGTGCTCGTGCATAAATGAGTTCGTACAATTCCTTTTGATCAGAAGTTAACCCTGCACTTTTTCTTGTAAAATTCGAGGGTCGTACGGCTTCGTGAGCTTCTTGAGCTGATTTGCTTTTTGTTTTATACGTTCGTTGCTGTACGTACTCGCTGCCAAACTCTTTGTTCAGAAGTGTCAGAATTTGCTTAATTGCAACAGCACTCATGTTTGTTGAGTCAGTACGCATGTAGGTGATGTGTCCAGCTTCGTATAGTTTTTGAGCAGCTCCCATTGTGCGAGAAGGGGAGAAACCTAGTCGTGTGGAAGCTGCTTGCTGCAAAGTTGAAGTGGTAAATGGTGGTCGGGGTGCGCGCTTCGCTTCGCTTTCTTTAATATCCTTCACTGTCCACTTGTTGGCCTCACCAACTTTTTTGATTCGGGCCGCTTCTTTTTGTTCACTTGGCTCTTCGGTACAAAGGAATGGAATTTTCATTTTGTCTTTTTCTGTGTGTGCAGTAAGTACAAAATAATCTTCTGGAATAAACGCTCGTATTTCTCGTTCACGCTCCATAAGGATGCGTAATGCTGGAGATTGTACACGTCCAGCAGAAAGGCCGTAGCGCACTTTTTTCCAAATAAGCCCAGAGAGATCATAGCCAACAAGTCGGTCGAGTACGCGGCGTGCCTCTTGAGCTTCTTTCAGGTGGAGGTCAATCTTTCGTGGATGTTTAATTGCTTCTTTCACTGCATCCTCCGTAATTTCGTGAAAGACAATGCGCTTTAAGTTTTTGTTTTCTTTTTTTATAAGCTCAGCAACATGCCATGCAATTGCTTCACCTTCTCTGTCGGGGTCGGAGGCAAGGAGCACTTCGTCGGCTTTTTTGGCAGCAGCTTGAAGTTCCTTAATCACTTTATCTTTTCCTGGGGAAACTATGTAGCGCGGTATAAAACCACCATCAATGTCGATGGCGTCTTTGTTTGTTTTTGGCAAATCTCGAACGTGACCAATTGACGATTTTACAGTAAAACCCTTACCAAGATATTTCTCGATAGTTTTAGCTTTTGCTGGACTCTCTACGATAACAAGTGTGCTCATATATATATTTGTGTGCACACACAAATACTAGGAAAGCAGTTTTTTGTCAAACAATAGCTCTGTAAAGTCCTTGGCTAGAAGTGACTAACCCATTCATTTCCATCTGCATTAAAAGAATATTTGCTTCGCGTGTCGGTAAACCAGTGACACGAATAAGTGCGTCTGTGTCGAGGGGGTCAGTAAGGGCTTCAATAATAGTTTTTTCTGATGGTGTGAGATTCTTGTGGGCACCAAAAGCAAGCGTCTTTCGTTGTCCATCTATATGATCAATCCCAAGTGCGTAGAGGATATCTTCTGAGTTTGTGACGGGAGTTGCACCAAGTTTTAAAAATTGGTGGACACCCTTACTGTTTGCTGAAAAAATATCTCCCGGAACGACAAGAAGTTCACGATTGTAGTCTGTCGCCATGCGTGCGGTTATGAGTGTCCCAGATTGCTCTGCTGCTTCAATTAAAAGTGTTGCGTGACTCATTCCTGCCATAATGCGATTGCGCTGTGTGAAGGACCATTTTGTGGCTGTAAACATTGGTTCGAATTCTGAAAGAAGGCCACCTCCTGCGTGAAGAATTTCTCGTGCGAGGCTTTTGTGGGCAGCGGGATAGATGACTTTGTCATCTATCCCGCTGCCCGGCACCGCAAGCGTGTACATATTGTTTAAAAGCGCAGCCTTATGCGCTAGAGAGTCAATGCCAAGCGCAAGTCCTGAGACAATGCCGACGTTGAAAGGCGATAAGCCAGCAATAAGGTGTTCAACTACTTGTTTTCCATAATTTGAATAGTTACGTGAACCAACAACTGCAAGTAACTTCATATCTGATGAGGGGAGTATCCCTCGATAATTAAGTGACTCTGGCACCTGAGGAATCTCTCGCAAGAGTGAAGGGAATTCATTAGCTGCAACCTCACAAATTGGAAAGGACATACATAAATTGTATCATCTTGACATGAAGTAACTTTGTAGATAGATTATCAACTGAAAAGGAGAATGAAGATGAAGAGGTCGTATCTTGTATCTGGGGTTGTTGTAATTCCTCTTAAAGAAGGTAACGCAGTTCACCCATACGTTGAACTTATTGTGGCTGAGCATGTCGATGCGGCAGCCAGCGAATTGGTACGTTTTTTAGCTGAAGATCCTGAGTACCAGTTTGAGTGTTCGCTACTGTCTATTGAGGTTAGAATCTTGTATAAACAGCAAGCAGAGTACCTTGCAGAAAATGCGATTCCAGAACCAGAACCAGAGGCAGTGCGACCAAAGTTGTCAGTTGTTCCTACGGAAGCATAGCAAAATTATCATGTAAAGCACTTGACAAACATATTAAATAATGTATCATATTTTGTGCGGCACTCTCCAGACTCTCAAGTCTGAAGAGTGCCATTGAAGCTCGCGCTTTGGCCCATATATGAGTTCATGCGGGCAATCGGCCAGGTCGTCCTTTTGGAACCTGGCCCGCGCAGTCGGCCGCTAAGCCGACACCACGCCCCGGGGCAGTTGACAGGGCTACAGCCATCGGGTTAACCCCAACTCGATGGCGCCGTCACCGTCGAAATTCAAAGACAAGTGTCAATGAATTTCGGCTTTTCTTTTTATATATTCAATGTATTGTATAATTTCAATATCAGTTAGATGACTTGTAGATTTTGATTTGTGGTCCTCTAAGATATAATTGCTTCACTCATTTTTAATACATATGTTAGACATTAAATTTATTCAAGAAAATTTGGACATCGTAAAGATGGCTGCTAAGAAAAAACATATCGACATGGATTTGGACCGGCTCATTGTTGTTGACACTGAACGCCGTTCAGTGATGAGTGAGCTCGAGACAAAGAGGGCGGAACAAAATAGAGTTTCAGCTGATATTGCAGGTGCTCAAGACGATTCAGTAAGGCAACAACTCATTACGGAAATGCAGAGTTTGAAAACTGAGATTCAAGCTGATGAAGAGAAACTCAAGCCAATTATTGAAGAATGGCAAGCATTGATGCTTCAGGTGCCGAACATCCCTGACATGTCAGTCCCTGATGGAGACAGTGATGAAGATAATGTCGAAGAAAAAACATGGGGTGAAAAACCAAAGTTTGATTTTGAACCAAAAGATCACACTGAGATCATGACGAATCTCGGTATGGTTGATTTTGAGCGTGGTACGAAGGTGCATGGCTTCCGAGGGTACTACTTGCTCGGTGATGGCGCTCGACTTTCATGGGCAATCTGGAACTATGCAAATGCATTCTTTGGAAGTAAAGGATTTGATCCGCTTCTTGGTCCTGCTATTGTCCGTAAAAGTAATCTCTATGGCACGGGACATTTGCCAAATGAAGCAGAGGATATTTATAAAACCCAAGACGATGACTATTTGATTGGTACTAGTGAGGTTTCGACGATGGGGTATTATGCTGACGAAGTGATTGAGAAGGCACAGTTTCCGATTAAGCACCTCTCTTTTTCTCCGTGTTTTCGTCGTGAAGCTGGAAGTCACGGGAAGGACACAAAAGGTCTCATTCGTGTACATGAATTTTTTAAAGTAGAACAAGTGGTGCTTTGTGAAGCATCCCACGAAACGTCAGTGCGTCTTCATGAAGAAATAAACCGAAACACAGAGGAATTTATTGAGTCACTGGGCATTCCGTATCACACCGTAATAAATTGTGGTGGCGACCTTGGTCAAGGTCAGGTTAAAAAGTATGATATTGAACTCTGGGTCCCGATGGAGCAGAAATATCGAGAGATAAGCTCAGCGTCATACTTCCATGATTTTCAAACACGTAGGTTTAATATCCGGTACAAAGATGATGAAGGAAAAATGAGATATGCACATTCACTAAACTGTACAGCTATTCCAACTCCACGAATACTTGTTTCTCTTATTGAGAATTTTCAGATGGCAGACGGATCGGTGAGAATACCAGAAATGCTGCAAGCATATATGGGTAAAGATACGATTGAGGCTAAGAAAGAGGCGTAATACATTGAAAAAGAGGTGCGGTCCCTAGGGACCGCACCTCTTTTTTGCATCTGGCATGCTAACATATTTGCAATGTTTACATGGCGTCGCAAGAAAAAAACTATTGTCCGAAAAAAGCCAAAGATATCTGCTCCTCGTAGCCTTCTTAAGAAGCAAATAATAGTTGCGTCAATTTTATGTTTGGTAATTGGTTCACTTGTTATTGCTGTGTGGCACGGTACACGACTTGAGTCTTTTCAGGTAAAAGAAATTCGTGTTGTTGGAGGTTTTACCATTGCGCATACTGCGATAGAGGATATTGCTCGCAGGCAACTTGTTGGCACATATTTCAAACTTATTCCTAAGCGCTTCACATTTTTTTATCCTGGGAAAGAAATTGAAAATGAAATCCTTCGCATTGATAGAGTGAAAAGTGCACATGTTGAGCTCGATGATTCAAATAATGTCCGCATTGTGTTTAAGGAGTATAAGCCCTATGCCCTATGGTGTGCAGATGTGGAATCACAGAATTGTGTCTTCATTGATGTAGAAGGGTATTCTTTTTCAAAAGCCCCACCACTGACCGGTAGTGCTTTTGTGAGATATGTAGGTAAAAATTCTGAGCCACAGCTTGCGGTACATTATTTTTCCAAAGAGTTTATTCGTGAAACGAAAACTTTCAGTGAAAAGTTAGAAAAGGAGTTGCTGCTTTTTGTGACACACGTACACACGTTTGGTGATTACGATATTGAATATTCAATATCAGGTGGTGGCAAAATAAAAGTTTCACAGACCATGTCTATGGATGTTAGCTTTGATAACCTAAAAACGATTCTTACGTCAGAAGAATTTTTGCATTTGTCTCCAGGTGATTTTCAGTACATCGATTTGCGGTTCGGTGACAAAGTGTTTGTGAATGAAGTAACTGAGTCGACAGCAACAACTACTACTGCCACATCTTCAGTTCAAGAGTAGGTACAGAAAGAGCCGTCATAGTGAACGGATTTCTGTTCGTTTTATGACGGCTTTCTGAAGGTGTTTAGAATTATGCCAGCAATTAAAAAAACTGCAGCAAGTGCGTAGTATGAGTTTGGTGAATCCTTGTGAAGTTGCTGCGTCATCCATTCTGGAAACGCCGCCCATAAGGCTAAGCAAGAAAAAAATCCAAAAACTGTGAAACTGATTACAATTCCAAGTGCATACTTATTCATGTTTTACTCCACTCCATTGCGTTTTGCTGTCTGTTTAGTAAAGTACTCCAACTATGAATTTTTGGCAACACCTACCAAAACCGGTAATGGTCCTCGCACCGATGGCTGATGTCACCGACGCTGCTTTTCGGCGTATGGTGGCGAAATATTCAGCACATGAGCGTCTTGACGGCTCTGTTGGTGGCCCTGATGTAATGTGGACTGAATTTGTTGCAGCAGATGGTCTTATGCGCGCAACTCCAGAAGGGAAAGAAAAACTCATGGAAGATTTAAAATATTCCGAAGAAGAGCGTCCAATAGTTGCGCAGCTTTTTTCTAGTAACGAGGAATACATGGAGAAAGCGGTGCGACTCTGTGTTGAGCTTGGATTTGATGGTGTTGATATCAATATGGGTTGTCCTGATAAGTCGATTGAAAAGCAAGGATGTGGTTCAGCGATGATTAAAAATCCTGAAAATGCCAGAGCAATTATTTGCGCTGCGAAACGAGGAGCAGGCGAAATACCTATTTCAGTAAAAACACGTCTTGGATACAACCAAGATATTTTGGAGGAATGGTTGCCGGCGATTCTTTCGGAGTCACCTGCGGCAGTAACCATTCATGCGCGGACCCGGAAAGATATGAGTAAAGTGCCAGCACGATGGGAGCGTGTTGCACGAGCGGTTGAGATACGTGACGCCCTAGGTAGCGGAAGTTTAATAATTGGAAATGGAGATGCATTATCTCTTGAAGATGCACATCAAAAAATTGCAGAAACTGGAGTAGACGGTGTGATGTTTGGTCGTGCGATTTTTGGTAACCCGTGGTTTTTCCATCCTACGAAACGTTTGCCAACTCGATTGGCTGCATTGCCAACAAAAGGAGTTAATCGAGAAAATATTATTATTCATGATACTGACCAAGAAGGAATTGAGTATGTGACTCTTTCAGAGCGGCTTCGTGTCCTCGTTGAACACACCACACTTTTTGAGGAACTCTTGCCGCACAAAAATTTTGCGGTTATGAAGAAGCATTACAAAGCATACTGTAATGGCTTTGATGGAGCCAAAGAACTACGCATTAGTTTAATGGAAACGTCAAATAGTGTAGAAGTAAGGGGTATTATAACTGCATTTTTGTCACGTACTCGAAGTTAATTCAGTTTATATCTTGTAAAAACGCGAGACTGGCGTAGCGTAGATTGTAGTAAGTGTGCGTGTCATTAACTGGGAGAATTCGCATGAAGTACATTGCAGCGATACTACTTCTGGCATCAGCAGTACTGATGTCAGGAGATTCGAATGTGCATGCGGGCGGCTATAATGTTCGCGTCGCATGCCAAAGTCAGACAGAACTTGAGATGGTTGTCGTCCAGTGGGTGGCAATAGATGAAAACGGCGAAGTCATGACCGAGTGCAGCCTGTTACCAGTCGATTCTCTTTTTGAGTCGCGCAAGATTGTACGTGGATTAGGGCTGGAGTGTCTCATTGACAATCAACAGAAATTTTGTCCGGTGTGGATTGTGAAGGCCACCGTGAAGGATGTTGTCTCGGGCCAGTCAGTCCTAATCTGGTACGAAGTCGGCTTCCTTGAAATTATTCCGGTAGATGCCTTTGAAGAAGGGATTGTTGGCATAGATGAACCGATGCTTGTGGTCGGTCTACCTGGTAGCCCGGCAACACCAAAAATCTATCCGGTCACTATGGTTGCCGACATACAAAGAAAGTGAAGTAGTCGGCTTCCTTGACATAAAAGTTTTGAGCAGAACCTGGGAGAGCAGTCCCCCAGGTTCATTTTTGTATACACACGGAAACTGAAATAAATGAAAAATCGCGGTATACTAGACACATGACTGAGGTATTGCATGCAAACATTTTTTTCTTCATTGCGAGTGTTGGTGTTATTTTATTCACCCTTCTCGTTTGTGTCGCGCTTTATCACATTGTAAAGATACTTCGTTCAATTCGTCGTATTGTTGCGCGTGTCGAAGAGGGAAGTGAAACACTTGCAGAGGATGTTGCCCAGCTACGCACATACGTCGTAGGTGGCAGTTTCATTTCTCAGATCATTGGTTTATTTATGGGCACTAAGGCCACTCGCTCACGTTCTCGTGGGAAGAAGTCATCTAACGATTAAGAATTGATATGGCAAAAAAATCACCACGCGTTTCCAATGCGCAAAAACTAGGCATTGGTGTTGGGCTTACAACAGCAGCAGTAGCTGCGGCTGGGGCGTATTTCCTTTATGGTAGCAAAGAAGCACCAGAGAATCGAAAAAAAGTGAAAAGTGGCATTTTAAAAGCGAAGGCTGAGGTGCTTGAGGTGCTTGAGAATGCGCAAGAAATCACTGAAGAAGAGTTTCACGAAGTTGTAGACGGTGTTGTTGCAACATATTCAAAAGCAAAAACTCTTTCTAAGAAAGACCTCTCTGATTTTAAAAAAGAAATGCGAGAGAATTGGCAAGACCTCCTTTCGAGTGGGGTTGCGAAAGTAATGACTGCTGAAAAGGTTGCTGAAAAACTTATGAAGAAGCCGACAAAGAAAGCTGCAAAAAAGACAGTAAAAACTGCGACTAAAAAAGTTGCCAAGAAAGCTGTCGCTAAGTCAGCAAAAAAAGTTGCTAAAAAATAGTAGTACAAACCGCAGAAGTTAATAACGCGATGGGGTCTTTGGCTCCATCGCGTTATTATGTACAGATGCTAAGAATGCTTGGACACATTACCGTTATGACTGTCTTGTTTGTGACACTTGGAACGGGCTTATTTTTGATTGCTGTGTGGAAAGTCGATGATGTTTTGACTGAGTCTGTGTTACATATTGGAATCATCGAGTCTCCAGAAGTTTCCACAAAATCTTTTTTTGTGTTTGATCTTGAAAGTGGAGTAGAAATTTTTTCAAAAAATTCAGCGGACATTTTGCCTATCGCTTCTGTAACGAAATTATTTGCCGCGTCAGCATTCCTTAAGTCAGAAAATTTAAATGGCACCACCACGGTAACTTGGGGTGATGTGAACACCGAAGGGAGGGCAGGGAAACTGCATGCAAACGAAGAGTACAAAAGTCGTGAGCTACTGTATCCGCTACTGCTCGAGTCCTCAAATGATGCTGCAACTTCACTTGCGCGAACGGACAGTGACTTGCTCGCAGAGATGGATGCGTACGCAAAAGAACAGGGCTTTAACGGGACAACATTTAGCGATGCTTCCGGGCTTTCAGATAAAAATGTGTCTACTGCACATGAACTTGCGATGCTTAGTCGCGACCTTTATCTGTCAGAACCTCATATCTTTGATATCACTCGTCTAAAGCAATATATAGGTTCATACACCGGTTGGGTGAATAACAATCCCTTCATACATGACAAGTCTTATCGTGGCGGAAAACATGGCTTTACTTACGAGGCAAATCGCACTGGAGTATTCTTTTTCGAAGAAGAGTTGCTTGGTAAAAATGCACGAGTATTTGGCTATGTAGTGCTTGGTAGCGATGACCTCGCAAGTGATGTAGAGCTTTTACGTGAACAAGTGCAGGAAAATGTCAGCTTTCAATAATCTGTTATAATGCACGTATTATGAATGAAAATGTAGCACTGTACCGAAAATATCGCCCTAGTACTTTTGCAGAGGTACGCGATCAGGATCATATTGTGTCGGTCCTTGAAGGAGCGATCAAGAAAAATACTATCCCCCATGCCATTTTATTTTCTGGAACAAGAGGGACGGGGAAGACAACGCTTGCGCGTATTTTTGCTAAAGAAATTGGTGTTTCTGCTGTAGATCTTTACGAGATTGACGCGGCGTCAAATCGGGGGATTGATGATATTCGAGAGTTGAAGGAGGCGGTACATACACTACCATATGAAAGTGAAAGAAAGGTGTACATTATTGATGAAGTGCACATGCTTACGAAAGAAGCATTTAATGCACTTTTAAAGACACTTGAGGAACCTCCATCGCATGTGGTGTTTATGCTCGCAACAACAGAAGAGGAGAAACTTCTCGATACCATCCTCTCTCGCTGTCAGGTTTTTCGCATGCATTCGCCGTCGCGTGCTGTGTTGGCAGAAACAGTAATTGATGTCGCCAAAAAAGAAGGTTTCAAGCTTGAGCGTGATGCAGCAGATCTTATAGCAATCGCAGCAGATGGCTCTTTCCGGGACGCACTTGGCGTAACACAGAAAGTTATTATGGCTTCGGGTGACACTATTGGAAGTGCAGATGAGGTTGCGGCAATTATTGGTGCGCCAAAATCTTCGATTTTGGCGCACCTCATCACCGCCCTCCACGAAAAAAATACTGAGAAAGCAATTGAAGCAATTAACAATGCAATGGAAGAGCATGTCGACATGAAGCTCTTCGTCCGACTTTTGTTAGAACGAATGCGCGCCGTCATGCTCTTGCGTAACGCGCCAAACATGGCGGAAGAACTTTTGAAGAACTTTGGCGAGGCTGATCAAGAATTACTTAAGAAACTTTCAGAAGAAGAAAAATCGCCACTTAACTCCCATGCATTGGTGCATGTCTTAGGTGCGGCTGAAAAGATAGGGAAGACCGCACTTCCACAACTCCCACTTGAAATAGCCATTGTTGATATCTGTAATAAGGAATAATTATGAAACGAGTTTATTTTGTACGACACGGGGAGACTGAAGGAAACCTTCAAAAGTTTTTTCAATTTCCTGAAACAGAGCTTTCAGAAGCAGGACATAATGGAGGAAAAGCAGTTGCAAGAAGGTGCGAGACATTGGGGATTGATATGCTTGTCGCAAGCAACTTTACGAGAGCACAACAAACGGCAAAACATATTAGTGAATGTATAGATATACCCGTAACAACAGTAGATTTTCTCCACGAATCGTATCGTCCAGAAAATATACGAGGTGTGTCTATTGAGGCAGAAGAAGGACAGGTACACAAGAAAGAATATGAAAATGAGTTTTGGAACAAAGACTGGCGACCAGTTGGTGCTGAAAACTATTTTGATGTTGCAAAAAGAGTGACAGAAAGCATTGATTACTTGGAAACCACTGATTCAAATAAGATACTTGTAGTTTCTCACGGTGATTTTATCAGGTCTATGTCAGCATATTTGTTGCTTAACAAAAATACTGAAGTTGAACAAAATCGTGTAGTCTTTGAATCACTCCAGAGGATGTCGAATGTGGCAATAACAGAGTTCATATATGAAGACGGGAAGTGGAAATTGTTTATGTGGAACGACCATGCACACTTTGCTGAATAGCTATTATGAAACATATCTATTTTGTCCGACATGGTCAGACCCTGATGAACACCAAACATGTTCATCAAGGTCCTGAAGAGCCGCTCACAGAGCTTGGAAAAAAACAGGCTGCAGCGGTCGCTCTGATACTTAAAAAGAAAAACATTGATGTGATAATCACCAGTCCTTTTGTCCGTGCACATGAAACAGCATCAATTATAGCCAGAGAACTTGATCTACCACTTTCTATAACTGAAAGTGTGAAAGAATTCCGGCGGCCTGATCCAATGTATGGCACTTCACATTACTCACCAAAATCTTTTTGGTATGTATTACAATTATTTTTAAATCGAGATAACGACGCCTGGAATGATTATGGAGCTGAAAATATGTTTCACATTCGCAATCGAATAGTTGATGCTAAGCGACACATTTGTAATACTCCTGGTGAACATATAGTCGTTGTGTCACATGCTATTTTTATAGATATGTTTACACAAGCAGTCTGTGCTGACCGTTCGCTTGGTTTTAAGGAATTTGTAAGTGGCCTTTTGGGTGCTAAAAAACTTCAAAATACAGGTATTGTAGCGTTTACCATTGATGAGACTGCACCACCTGAGACATGCAACTGGTGGCTAGTTGCTGAAGAAACAAGTGATACGTACCTGAAGTATCGGTAACGATGTATTGCTGCGTAGCTAAAGCTGCGGTAATCTTAACTTTGAGCATCAATTTACATAGGAGGAAAGAAGATGCGTGTACTGTTGATAGCATTGGTGGTGGCTATGGTTGCCGTAGTGGCATCCAAAGCTGCTTCACTCAAAACGTTCACAGAGGTACCCCCTGGATTTATGGAGTATACTGTGCAAGAAAATGATACGTGGGATTCCGTTACAAATTCAGGTCGCGAAAAATTACTTGCAATGCAAGTGAATCGCATGAATGTGAATTTGAAGAAGGGGAATAAGATTTTGCTACCTATTTCTTCACGTGCCTATGTCTTCGCCCCTGTTCCTGAGAGTATTAGATCGTCTGGTCGACATCTTATTATCTTTAAGCTTGAGCAATACTTTGGTGCCTATGAAGATGGTGTGCTCGTTCGTTGGGGTCCCGTTTCGACAGGTAAAAAAGGTCGCGATACACCAAATGGCACATACAGTGCATTATGGAAAGATAAGTTTCATCGCTCAAGTTTATATAGCAATGCTCGGATGTACTTTGCAGTTCAGTTCAAGGGTAACTATTTTACTCACGAACAGGCGCTTCCTGGCTACCCAGCATCACATGGTTGTGTGCGAATGTTGTGGGAAGATGCTGAATGGAAGTTTGACTGGATTCGCGTGGGCGACACAGTTAGCGTAGTTTCCAGCATCGCCAAAGTTGGAGTATAGATTTAATCCCTGCCGACATCATATCGGCAGTTTTTTTATTATTGACCACATAACAAAAAATATTTTGCGAAATTTCCAATAATCTGGCACTATATGGGTCACTTCATCTTTGAAGATGAACTTGCCAGATCGTCTAATGGTAGGACACAGGTTTCTGGTACCTGTTATCGGGGTTCGAGTCCCTGTCCGGCAGCTTGAGAAAATACTCCTTTTTAGGAGTATTTTCATTTCAAGCTGGCGGACAGGGCGCAGCGTTTTTCTTAAAACGCGTTGCGCGACTCGAAAAGTTTTTGAGATAGATTTTACTGAAAGAAAAATCTATCCAAAAGAAGGTGGAGGA
>CAZYTF010000008.1:0-29171 GCA_964649535.1 uncultured Candidatus Saccharibacteria bacterium
CATTATGGACAGAAGACTCGCAATTCAAACAGCAATTGAAAACGCTGAAAATGGCATGTACATAATCATTTCAGGAAAAGGAACCGACCCCTACATCATGGGACCTAATAACTCCCGGGAGGTGTGGAGTGACGCGGAGGTAGTTGAAGAGGAGCTTGCTAAGCTAAAATAAACAGGACTTTAAGAATAATTATGTTTATCCTCGAAACAAAACCACGCCTGCGGTCACTGAGACATTGAGGGATTCCTTCATTCCTTGCATTGGGATTTCTACTATTTTGTCGGCTGCATTTATAATTTCTCTTTGTACACCTTCAACTTCAGCACCGAATATATAGGCGACCTTTTCTGGAACCTTAAAGTCATAAAATGACGACGCTCGAGCATCTTGCTCTATAGCAACAACTACAAAACCTTTCTGTTTCAGCTTTAAAATAAGAGATATGGCTTCTTCAGTAGACTTGCGTTCTGAAGTGCCAACATGCTCCCACGCCACACTCTCACTCGCACCGAGCGAAGTCTTGGATATTTCTGTTTGTATTCTGCCAAATCTGTCGACAGGAGTAGGAGTAGGTCCGATCAAGTACACTTTCGAAACACCCGCACCATCTGCAGTACGAAAAATCGAACCAACGTTATGGGCACTGCGGACGTTGTCTATAATGACTACTTTTTCTTGCATTACGACACTATAGTGCGCACGACTCCTAGACGCAAGTGCTAGTAGGACATGCTAAAATTTGAAGATGCTCAATCTCTTCCCTATTCAATTTCTTGCACTCTTTGCATATCTCATTTTGCGCATTTTTGTCGCATGCATACTTATATTCCTAGGGGCACAACATGTACGTTATCGAAACGAATTAAAACATATATTGCAACTCTCGTGGTTCCCATTTGGCACACTTGTAACTACAATTTTTGTAGTTACAGAAATTACACTAGGTCTCCTTATTTTTGTCGGAGCATTCACTCAAATAGCGATGCTTTTGGTGGGAACAATGTCACTCAAAATGATTTTTTTAAGAACTTATTTCCACCATCACTCAATCCCTTCAAAAATTTTCTATACTTTACTTTTCGCATGCTCTCTATCACTTTTCATAACAGGAGCAGGTGTACTCGCGCTTGATTTGCCGATTTAAATTATGTCCGAAAAACCTCCACAACCAAAAGTAACAATTGAAACTGGGCATCGATATGTTCTCAAAGATGAGATAAATTCAGTGGAGCTAGAAAAAGAATTTTTGATAGCAGATCGAATTACTGCCGCCCTTGCGGAAAAGGGATACGTGAGCACAAAACTTATCCTTCTTGACGACACCATACCAAAAGCAAACTCTGAAGCCTCAGCCTTAAATAGTGACCGCTGGAATCGATTTATTGGACGCTATTATAGTTATATAGAGAATGCAAAACCAGAAGATTGTAAAATTGTGAGTGAAAATGACTTCATACCAAGAGGAAGACAGATTGTAGAAGAAGTCCGAAAGATGCTACGAGAAAATCCTAAAGGTTCACCATTTCCCCGTCTCTCAGGCAAAGACGACCAACGAATCAAAGTGGGCACAAAAAAGGGACTTAACTTTCCTTTAATCCAAAGTTTCGTTACCACCTCAAATATTGTTGTAGAGATGCCAAGTTGCCCCGTGCTCGATATGGCCGTATATGAAGAAAAGTTAAAGGAAGCGGAAATAACAATAACTGTTTTGCCAGAAAGATTTAAAGAGCAGCAAGCTGAAGTCCGTGCACTTTTTCAAATAGTTAATGACCAGGAGCCAAACATCATTGTTGTTTATTTTAATCCTGATTCCCACACAATAGAGAGTATCGAAGCGTGGAATGATAAAATCAAGACTGCTGCTCAAGATCTGTTAGAAGCTCTCGCGCATACACAGTAAAACCCAGTGTCCGCCCACCAGGGCTCGAACCTGGGACCATCAGCTTAAAAGGCTGCTGCTCTACCAACTGAGCTATGGGCGGATACTGGGTTTTACTCTTCTCTAAGTGTCGGAAACTATAACATAATGTGAAATAAAATCGAGTATTTTTGCTATAGTTTCATCTATGCACATATTCCCACCAAACATCATATGCAGGACCTCAACGAGAAGTGACGGCAACATGGGATTTCGATTCGGAGCAATTGACGCTGTGATTGAAAATCGTACGCAATTCTTAGCAAAAAATAATCTTTCCTACATTGATTACATCCCCATGCAAAGTGACCACGGCGACATTATCAAAATTGTAGATAGAAATGCGCTCACAAAAGAAGTATCCTCGCAGGAAGAAGCTGCAAAAGCAGACGTGCTTATAACACAAGACAAAAATCTTGCATTACTTCTTACGACAGCAGATTGCCAACCTGTTTCATTCTATGACCCAGAAACAAAAACAATAGCTCTTGCACACATCAGTCGCCACACTCTTGCGCAAAACCTCGCAAAAAAAACTGTTAATTTTTTGTGCGAAGATTTGCATGCACATCCTGCAGATTTACTCATCCACATAGGACCTCATATCAAAAAAGAATCCTACGAATTCCCTCTTCCCCTCAAAGAAGTCTCGCCACATCTAGAACCTTTTATTGAAGAAAAGGATGGATATGCATATATTGATACCGTTGAGGCGTGTTTGTGGCAACTAACTTGCGCGGGAGTTTCCAAAGAAAACATCGATATTTCAGATGTTGATACCGCTACTTCAAAAAACCACTTCTCATATTATGTCGCAACTCGTGATGCATTACCTGACGGGAGGCTTGCAACAGTACTTGCAATGTCTGATTAATTTGAAGAGTTTTATGGTCTATGCAAAAACATGCCACTTTTATGGCATGTTGTATCTTTATGTATTACGTGTTCCAGATTTTTTTGGTAATTCTCCATCCATACTTTGCAACAAACAAAAGTAGAAAGAAGTAGACAATAAGTTGTAACCCAAGGAAAACAAAGCTTACGAGCCCAACCGTCATTTCCTGCAACACCTCATTTATATCTCGCACACTTTGTTTAATCGCATACTTCCATGAGTCCTTAAGTGACTCTGTATCAACAAAAACTTGTTCATACACGCTCACGGAAAAGTACGTGTATTCAAGTCGGTCAAGTTGCTGCGCTTTTGCACGACTGAGGTGCTCAAGTTGTGCAATGATGTTTATCCGTTCTTGGGTGAGCCGTTCAATAATGTTGACCTTATTGTTAATAATAGTAGTAAGAGTTTCAACATCTTGTGTTCTTGTAGCAAGAGCAGCAATTTCGTCGTACGAAGAAACAGCTTGTGTAAGTGTCTCATCGATTGAGGTAAGTTTGTTTTTAAGGATATCTTCTTGACTAGTAAAGTCTTCTACAAGTTGTTTGATAGTCTGTGAATTTACAGAAAAATCTTTTGGTTGTAATTTCTCTATCACCGACAACACATCCTCGACCTGCTTAGTTTCAACTTTAAATGTAACGTAACAGCCACGATCATACTCATTTGCTACCTCAAAAATAACGTGGGTTTCTGATTTTAAATTGGCAAGACTATCGCACGCTCCTTGAATATCGCGCGTTTCAATACTTGCAGTGTATGAGGTAATTTCATATGCTTCCGCGTCATTACCTCTTGTATACCCACCATCAGCTGGAGGCTGCGGCGCAATGTTACGCATCGAAAGAGCAACGGACTCAATTTTTGTAGAGCCATAGGATCTATCTTCAGCTCCATAGTACTGTGCTATTCCAGGCTCAACCATCATTCCATTTGAAGAACTGCCTCCAAGATATTTCTCAGAAGCAATATTTGGCATCATCGGACTCAATATCTTTGACACTACGAGAAGTAACAACACTCCAACAAAAGCAACTACTGCAAATTTAAACATTTGAGCTGGACTCGCTTTTTGAATCTGTTTTAAAAATTTCATGTGTATATATTATTATTCTAACTACTTTACAAAAATGGTCACCATGACTCCTACAGTTACCAAACACGCGCCGAGTATATTTCCAAGTGACGGCTTCTCCGCCAAAAAGACAATGGCGAGAATGACGGTGAGCGCGATACTGAGTTTGTCGATAGGGACTACACGCGACACTTCCCCTAGTTGGAGTGCTTTATAGTAAAACATCCACGAGAGACCAGTCGCAAACGCTGAGAGAATAATGAACGTGTATGAGAATTTCGAAATCTTAAACATCTCCGCCGCATTTCCCTGTATCAAGACCACGCCCCATGCAAAGAAGACAATGATGACCGTTCGAAGGGCAACCGCTAGGTTACTATCGACTCCCTTGATTCCTATCTTCCCAAAGATTGCGACCAGTGAGGCAAAGAATGCCGACAATACCGCATATATAGCCCAATTCATACGCAAACACTTAAATAATAATATCTGTATTTTATCATGTTCTATACGTCCGTATCTGGATACGAAATGCCTACAGTGCCCAACCCTCCCCCCAATGTCTGCAAGGCAGTAAATACATTTGCGCGAAAACGCATAGTGGGGTACTTTTGAATTTGGAACAAACGGAAAGGAAAAAGCTTATGCAAAATACCTTACCGACGTACGGACCGCCACAACTCAATGAAAATGAATTGCGGAGCAGACTGCTCGAGTGGTATCCAGGTCATAACGGCAGTCGTATACTTCTCGCCAATCTTGTTGAAGAGTATGTGCGATTGTGGCGACTTGTCCTGAGCTACCCACATCGGCGAGTGGTTGCACCCGGGCCAATCCTTGCGGTACAAAGAGCGCACAGCTACAACAGAGAAGGCTACTTCAGTGACTGCATGGCGTACTTTAACAGGTTCATGCCACCGAAAGTGTTCGCCTGGGGAGGTGTGCATGATTACACTGGTGTGCATGACACCGTTTCAGTCTATAAAGATCTCTTTGAAAAGAATCCGCCGGAAGCCTGGGCAGACATGACCGACATCTACGGAATCAAGAGAAGTCATTTAACGATAGTGTAGGCAAGGGGTCGCACACTTTGACGCACGGCCGCCAGACAAGAGATTCCCTTTTGGAATTTCAAGTCTGGTGGGCTTTTTTGTTGGTTTTGTAAAATAGAAGTACTGAACAAACTAAAAGGCCCGCAGCAAAGCTGCGGGCCTTTTAGTTTCTCCTACTTCACCTCTGCATCATGATGATGCTCGTGTCCGTGATTGTGTTTATGTTCACACTTGCACACTGAACCTTTTTCAGTAACTCGCTTAAAGAGCCAAACACCCACCAAGATGAGGTCAACTAAAATCACGAGACTGATAAGACCACCCAAAACACTAAACTCGTTCATCATTCCCCCGTATTCATATCCATTTCGCATAGAAAGTTTTTGTAACGATTAAACTGCGTGTAGTAGTCAGCACGACTACACTCACACGTCGCCCTCCTATTTTATTCTTTTTCTCTCAGTATACAAATACAACCCCTCCACCTTCTCTCGTGCCCATGGCGTTTTTCGTAAAAACGTAAGACTCGACTTCACACTTGGTTTTTCTTGAAAGCACTTAATCCGAATCTTCTGTCCGAGCTCCTCCCACCCATAGGCTTCAACCAGAGCCTCAACTTGAGCTTTGAGTGTCACACCGTGTAATGGATTTTTTGGTTGGATTGTCATATATAGGTACACATGTAGCGAGCTTTCATACGCAACACTTATTGAGCCCTACAGTATCACAAATACGAACAAAAGCATGTGCTTGAAAAACTGGGGCTACGACTTCACCAACTCTGCGCAGTATGGGTAGTTGTCGGCAATAATACGCTTCCATGCGTCGGTTTCATTCCCTTTTTTCACGATGTCTGTCACGTGATATACAAGCAATATTTCTGCATTCTGTGTGTGTTTGTTGATAAGCGCAATTGCCCTGCACCCAGACGCGCGCGGTGAGAGTCCTGTGCCCGCAACAGCAAAATCAAGTTCGCAAAGACGCAGCTGTTCGAACTCTACAACGACCATTAGTTTATTTCCTTGCATTGATTCCTCAGCATTTGCACAGAGTGCACGAAGTGCAGTTGCAGTAAGTTTCCACCGCAACTCACTGTGCTGTTTTACAAAATTTTGTATATAGTGCTTTGCCGTAAATTCCGCAAAGGTAACTGCGTATTTAGTAGACACGATCGGGTTCTTCTTGAGTTATTAATTCATACGGAATAATGTCTCCCTTGAACGCATACTTGTACGGTTCTTGTCCGTGGGTAAACCGGACGATTTCTTGTGTGTTTGCATCCTGCCATTTTTCCCAGACTGCTTTAATATGTTCAAGTTCTGCTGGAGACAGTTGGTCGAGTGTTTCTTTTTCAGAAGCACGTGTCTCTTCTATCTCATACATATGATAGTCATCACGAAGTATTTGTTTGATGTTGAGTTCACCGCTTTGCTCCATCTCTTCTACCAACCGGAAATACGTATCAGGCACCGGACCAAAATCTATCTTCCGATACGTCATCCCGCTCATGCTCTCAAGGTTTTTGTAGTACCAAGAAAAATCAGCTAAGTAGAGAAGCTTCGCGAGCTTAGTTTTCTTCAACACCTTCCCCGCAGCCTTCGCTTCACGGAGATACGCCAAAAGCATTTGTTTATATTTCAGTACGTTTGGTACTTGTGTGGAAAGAAGCTCGTCGAGTGTAATCCCGAAGAGTTGGACAATCACTTCAGCTTCGGCAAGCGTGAGCTCTTTCGTCCCCTTCTCAACCGCTACATACGATGGCCGCGACATGTTGGTATGCTCCGCAACCTCCGCCTGTGAAAGCCCCCAAATCTCCCGTTGATGTTTTATAAACGCTGCATATGGTGTAGTCATCCATACATCATATCGCATATGTCAAGATTTTCAACACAAAGTGTTGATATTTCGACACTTCCCTAAACTACCCTAGGGATAGACTTACAATAAAATACCTACGCCCTATTAAGGGAACGGGTGTGTAATCAACTGTTAAAGCGAATGAACGTATCTATGCTACTTCTTCCAATCTTCAATAATGAGTTTCTGACCTGATTTTCGCACCACTACCTTTTGTTTAGAACGCCATCCAAGCGCCTCAACAAATTCTTTCGGCAGTGACACAAGCGTTGTCCCACCACCATTTTTCAAAAGTTTGCGAACATTCCGTTCGCTCAATTCACGTCGAGCCATATAAAAAAGAATACCACAATTAATTACGTAATTAATTGTGGTATTAAAACCAAAGTGGATTTTTATTTGTGTAACTTATTTTTAAGTCTCTTAAATGACTCTTTACTAATACTCAATCCTTTAACAATTTCCTTTGGAGTCTTTCCATACGTATTCGGGTGTCCCGTGTCGCACAAAACAAATAGTTCGACATCTGGATTTAATTTCTGTTTTTTTTCTTCATGTGTATGCAAAATCTTTGGGCTAATGTTTGTGCGACTTATCAAAACAACGTTGTAAGAGATTGATTTTGATATTTTTAAAGCACGAAGATCTTTAGTAAGCCCGTCACGCATTCTACATTCTGAACCTTTAATAGAACGGATGATTTTATAGTGAGCTTTGCAAAGATCAGTAAGCCCCTGACGGTTCCAACCAATATCCATTTTTATATCAATAAAACTTTCAATGACTCCATCACGAACAATTGTAATATCTGGATACAGTTGCTTTTTTATCTTCTCAATAAAAATTGGCTGGTCGACATATATGACATCTATCGAAGAATCGTTAGTGGCTAAAAATTCAGCAATTAAATCCTCAGTAATCGAAGAAATGGAGTGGGACCTTCCGCGCCGCACTCGTTCATGCTTATGGTACGGTTTCCGTGCAGCTTGATACGCTTTTACTATCGAAAGAATAAGGTCTTCAGGTTTCATAATATATAGATTAAGCTTTTTACATACTACCAGGTTCGATTCCCCCAGGGTACATAAACAAAAACACGCACCGCAAGGTACTATTTTTGCGTGTGCCTTGGGAGAAAGACATCCATATGTCTTTCGTGAGGGATCGAAAAGCTTTTGAGTTATTTTGTGAGTTTTTACGAGACAAAATAACCAAAAGGTATACAGTTCATATAATGAAAGATTCCCTCCGGGGGGGGCACCCAATAGCGAGACCTACCGAGAGGGGTTAATCCCCCACGAATCTCAGTGAGTCTAGCAAAACAATAAAACCACTCAATTGAGTGGTTTTATTGTTTAGATTCGATATATTGCTTCTTGTAACTGATTAAAGTTCTCTCGAACTTTTCCTACCCCACCCATCTCATCTACTACCGACACATTTCCGAACTTTAAATTCAGAAGTTCTGTTAAATCATTTAAATCCTCAAAACCATTCTTCTCATACTGATTCAAGACAAAATCAACAAAATCTTTACTCTTATCATCGAGAGAATCTTTAAAACTCAAATCAGTACCTTGCACTCTGTCGTGACGAGAAATTATTTCTTTATCAAAAGCAATAAAACGAAGGAGGTCATAAACGTCAGAATCTTTAGCTTTAAAAGCATCTCTTAATGTTAGAAGTTTTCCTAAATCAAATCCTCTATTAGCTAGTTCGTCGATCAATTTATTCCTTGTTTCTTGATTAGACCAAATCTTTCTCAGCGAATCTTCGTCAGTAAAGAAATCAGGCAACTTACTAAACAAGTCTTTTAAGAACTGCTCTGGAGTTACTGGCTTTCCCGATGCATCGAAATAAAGTGTTTCGACCATGTCATCCATAAAAAGAGTACGGTGCGGGGCTAACTGTATTTTAATTTTCTGTTTTGGGGGTAATGGCGGTTCAGGAGGATCAACTTCAACTATCTCCGGACCTTCGCCAGTTTCTATATCTAACGGGAGTTCAGGTTCGTCTATTTCTACTGGATCCCCATCCCATTCAGGATCATCAAACTTCTGGTAGTTATCGTAAAAATCAATAATAGTAAAATGATCCTTTCCTTCATACACACGAGTACCACGTCCTACAATTTGTTTAAACTCAACCATTGAACCAACGGGGCGCATAAGAACCACAAATCGTAAGTTACGCGCATCCACTCCTGTAGAAAGTTTTTGTGAAGTGGTCAGGATTGTTGGAATGGTCTTCTCATTGTCGCGGAACACTCGGAGCCATTGATCGCCAATTGCACCTTCGGATGCAGTCACCCGAACACAGTAGTTTGGATCGTTGCTCTGTTTGTGTTTGTTGATAAAGTCACGAATCATTAAAGCATGCGGTTCATTCATACAAAAAATAATCGTCTTTTGTGACTGATCAATTTCACGAAGTATTACCTTCACCATAGCTTCTTCACGATCAGGAATAACAATAACTCGGTTCATTTCTTCTTTCTCGTACTCTTCTTTATCAAGCTCTCCCTCTAAAACAATATCGCCTGGTCCGTGTTTATATCCATCAAGTGTAGTGCTGACTTTTTTAACCTTAAATGGAGTAAGGAATCCATCCTCAATACCCTCGCGAAGTGAATATACATACTTCGGTTCGCCGAAATAATTGTAAGTATCAACATTATCAGTTCGTTTTGGTGTTGCAGTTAAGCCTAGGTGAGTAGCTTGAGTAAAATGATCAAGCACGGCTCGCCAGTTACTCTCCCTACCGGCGCCACCTCGGTGACACTCATCAATAATAATGAGATCGAAAAAGTCCTGTGGATAATCTTTGTAGTAAGGATTTTCACCACCACCAACCATAGCTTGGTAAATAGAGAAAAATATATTTGCATTTACGGGAACCTTTCCTTGCTTGCGGATCTCCTCGCCGTTTACTCGAACAATTTCATCTTCAAGTGGGTTAAAGTCCCCCATTGCCTGCTCGATCAAAACATTTCTATCAGCAAGGAATAAAATTCGCGGTCGCCTACCGTCACCTCTACGATTCCATTTTGCATTAAAAAGTTTCCAAACTATCTGAAATGAAATAAAGGTCTTACCGGTCCCTGTAGCTAGAGTTAGAAGTACTCTTGGCTCACCTTTTGTGATTGCCCGTATAGCCGACTGAATAGCATTCTCTTGGTAATATCGTGGATCAAATTTAGTTTTATGGAATGGCTCAGCTACTGCTCGTTCCTCAATATCAGACTGTGCTCCATTCACCATTCTATAGAGCTCATCGGGCTTTGGATATTGCTCTACGTACTCCCCTCGACCGGTCTCCATATCAAAACAATACGTCTGCTTCCCGTTAGTAGCATAAACGATTCTAATTTTGAGCAAAGTCGCATAATCTTTTACCTGTTCAAGACCTTCAGTGGGTTCTTCAGATTCTTTCTTAGCTTCGATAATAGCAAGCTTCTGGTTCTTATGTGAAAGAATGTAATCGGCAAATTTTCGCTTACCTCGCTGTCCACCCGACATCATTCGACCATCTGTAAAAAAGTGTTCACGGAGAATCTGTGAACCGGGGGTAAGGTTATGACTCCACAAGCTCTCAGCGAGCATCGGGTCAATATATTCAGCACGTGTATCAGCTTCGGTCTTCATAGATATAAAGTAGCACAAATCCTACAAATTACCCGAAAACGCCTGTTCTAAGTAAGATTTTTTGAGTTCCTCCAAGTCGGCAATTTTCCTCCGGAAAATTGCCTCCAGCTCCTTCGTTTTCTCTGACAATTCATCGAGTTTTTTAATAATTTCTATCTGCTTATCAATGGGTAATGCAGGAATTTCAAGGTTCGAGAAAAATGCAAGACTTAAATTTGCTCTAGCGTTATTTACTTCATTAGCGTGTAATATTTCAATAAAATACTTTGAGTTTAGAAGATAGACTAAAAACTGATTCTGTAATTTTTCATTGCATCTCATTATGCAAACTGCTTGATTTGTATTTGCCACCTTCTCCAAATTATAAATAGCTGTTCTGCCTATAGAAGCACCTACAATATTAGTTAAAACATCTCCATGCTGTAAAATTGAACGTTTTTGAATTTCATTAAATCGCTTTTCCAGGTAAGTAGCGTTTTCCATAAGTAAAGTACCAATTCCCACATTTTTACTCGTTACAAAAAGCACACCTTCTCCTTCTTTGACATACTTTATTCCCTGCCATTTAGGTGAAGAGCCTTTTGTTATAAGACTGGTCATTTCAGATAGCGGTAATTTTTCCTCTTGCTCATAGTGTTCTGAAAAAATTTCACTTACCTCGCTCTCAAATAACTCCTTCGCATCGACAATCTGCCGTTCAGTAATTTTCTTCAACTCCTCAATCGTCCCAAACTTCTCATTCAAAATCCCCACGATCCGCTTTTGTTCAGTAATTGGAGGTAACGGTACCTCAAGTTTTTTATACTCAGTAAAATCTAAATTTCTGATTCCTGTTGTATGTTTTTGTAATTTTTCTGTGTAACCAGAAATGTAAAGATGGTGTAGAAGCTTATGTAAGTAAATGAAATCTAACTTAGATGAATCATTGACTCTGATAACACTAGTAAAATTACTAAATGAATATTTACCATCTTTTTTATTGAAAATGATTACCCTGCCAACTGGTTGTTTTGGTCCACCTCCAGATTTTTCGAGAATAATATCTCCGTATTTAAGTTGTCTTTTTTGAAATTGCTTTTCTTCAACATCAAGTACGGCAATATCCGAATCATCCAACTGACCTTCTTTTGTAAAATTTGTATTTCTGATTACATTTACAGTTTCAAACGGAAGTTTTTTACCTTTCCATAAGCCGTTATAGAAGTCGCAAACTTCTTCCAGTGTTTTTATTTCCCAATCTTGTTTCGAGTTAGCCATAAGATTTTTCAATTGCCTTTACAAGGAGAGAATGCATTAACTCCATCTCACTTTCAAACTGATCTTTAGTTATGTTTTCTCCGGCTTCAATAGCAATAGTCACTTTCTGATCATCAGATACTTCTGCCGGATTTTTCTTCCACGGTTCTGGATAATATTCTTCCAACATACCGACTGGCAGAATATGTAACTGCTCACCCTCTATGAGCCAAGGATGTGACGTCTTGAATAATTCAAAATTAGTTTTTTGTTGTTGGTTGGGCAGATCAAGTAAAAAACACGTTGTTTCTCTATAAACTCCATTTGTATGTAGCGGGGTGTAACACTCAGCAATGTGATGATAAATTTGTGCAGTCTTAACTGAATCTCCACGAGCGAATAATATTTTGATATTTTCTGCCTCGGGATAAAAGCGACTAATTATTTTACTCAAGAAGTGATACTCTGACTGACCTTCTACTAGAATGAAGTTTCGAGGTAACAGTAAATCGTTCGGACTACCGCCTAGCATGAAGTATATTGAGTCCAGTATTTCTTGCTGACTATCTACAGGAAGAAGACTCGACACCCCCTCCTTCTTTGTTACTGAATATATAAGTTGATCTTCATCTTTTTCATTTATGAATATAGACGAGTGAGTATTCACAAGAACTTGTCCACCGTTACCAACGATGTCTTTCAGTGCAATCTTAAGAGACCGCTGAGCAGACGGGTGTAAATGTAATTCAGCTTCATCAATTAAAAATACGAAGTTTCTTGCAATTCCATTCTTTTTTCGATAATCAGCATAGGCTTGAATAATGGCCAACATCAGGGCTCTCTGCATACCATCACCTTTATTTTCTGCTTTGGTCTTAATTCCATCATTTACTTCAGTCTCAAAACCTTTAAGCATGTCATCTATTTTTGGATCGTTGATTTTGAAATCGACCTCAGCTCCTTCAGCAAACTGCTTTTGTAAATAGGTCTCTACACCATCTTCTATTTCGGTGACAGCAGTTCTGAAGATTGAACCTTCGTGATTGAAAAGTTCGTCAAATAATCTAGAGAATTCTTTATACTTTGGATCTTGTTCTACAACTTCGACAAGTACTCCCGAAAGCATTTCGGCTATAGGACTCTTGGATTTATACCCAGACACATCTGACAACCTGGACTTTGTTGTTACATACTCAATCTTTGGCAAAAAGTAATTTAGAGCAGCATCGAAGCCACTAGGGTTACCTTTATTTTCTTCATTTACAATTATTGATCGCTTGTCATCCGCACTAGTTTTCTCAACTATAATTTCATCTGCTTCACCTACAACGTTTTGAATAGTTTTTTTATACTTTTCGTTGGCAATTTCTTCAATACCTTTTTGAACATTATTGTAGTGAATGCGTACTTTAATAACTAGCTTAATGTCATTCAAATGATAATTTTCAGGCTGTGTCTTTCCACTATCAAACCAGTTTATAGCTTCGAATAAATTGGTCTTACCATGATTATTTTGACCAACAAAAAAAGTAGATCCTTTCAGTTCAAAGTCGTACTGCTTAATTGATCGGAAGTTTTCAACTTCTATTTTTGAAATTTTCATGATTTTAACTTTTTGATAACGTTAGCAGATTCCTTATCTAGCTTTTCTAGCGACTTGATTATTTCCTTTGGCGATCGAAGGGGTTCTTCTTCTGCAATATTTGGATTCTTTACTGATAGATCAAAAGTTTTCTGATCTAAGGTTGAAATATCAACAGTCCAACTATTTAAGCCGTCTTCTTTTTTCTTATAAAGTTTCAAGAATTCAGCGAAGTCCTTCTCATTAAGAGGGTCTGTTTTACCAAGATTTCGCCCTGCATCCAGCTGGTAAAACCAAGTTTTCTTAGTTGGCTTTCCTTTTTCAAAGAACAACACTACGGTCTTTACCCCGGTTGAAGAATTAGCAGAAAATGTACCCGCTGGTAAATCAAGTACAGTATGTAAGTTGCATGTTTCTAGCAGTTCTTTACGCAATGCAGAAGCATCACCATTTGATAGAAAAGTGTTCTTTATAACGATTGCAGCCTGTCCACCTGCCCGAAGTTTTTTAAGAAAATGTTGCAAGAAAAGATAAGCAGTTTCACCACTATCAATCTGGAAGTTGCGACGCACCTCTTTTCTCATACCACCTCCAAATGGTGGGTTAGCGAGAATGTAATCAAATCGATCCTTTTCCTGGATATCAGCTGTGTCCTCTACCAAGGTATCGGTATGAATCATGTTTGGCGCTTCAATACCATGTAAGATCATGTTCATAGTACCAAGCAGGTATGGCTGGGCACTTTTATTTTTTGCAGTGAAGGTATCTTCCTTAAGAAACTTTAATTGCTTTACTGACAGCTTTTGATTCTTTAAGTAATCAAATGCTTCCGTCATGAAGCCAGCTGTGCCAGCTGCACCGTCGTAGATAGTCCTTCCTGGTTCTGGGTCTATAGCCTTAATTAAGGTCTTAATCAACGGTCGTGGAGTATAGTACTCACCACTTCGGCCTGCTCCACCTAACAGCTTGAGTCTCGCCTCATACAAGTGGGAAAGGTCATCAAGCTGTTCCTGGGTCTTGAACTCTAGTTCATCAATAATATCTAGCGCTTCACGTAGAGTAGTACCACTTTGTACCTTGTTTTTAATTTCGCTAAAGATTTCACCTATCTTGTAGTTAATAGTTTTCGTGTTTTCTGTCGTCGCTTTGAACTCTCGTAGATACGGGAAAAGTTTTTCATTCACAAATTCAACCAAGTCCTTACCGACCAAAGCTCCAGTTACATCTTTTTTACCCTCGGCTGTTTTGGGAGACGCCCATGAATTCCAACGGAACTCTGGTTTTAGTATTGGGGTATATTTTTGATTATTTAGTTCAGCATCAATACGTCTTCGATTTTCCAAATCTTCGAGGTACTTTAAAAAGAGCATCCATGAAATCTGCTCAATGTAGTCCCCATGACTACCCACCCCATCATTCCAGAGGATTTGATCTATTCGCTTAAAGCTGTTTTCTAATTTAGATGACATAATGATATTAAAAGACTAGCACTTTAAGGTTATTTTACAATTAAAGCTCAGTCTTTCTTCTCTCCTCCATTTATCAACGTTGGTTTCAAATATTTTTCTACTAAACCTTCAAATTCTTTGTAGACTTCTGGGTCGATTTTCCAGGCTGATTCTTCTGAAAGTGGGGTGCAGACAAAATTTTGTTCTTCGTCTAAATAAGGCGGATTAGATACTCGAAAGTATGGTTTTTCGTAGCAGTTTACAAAAACTAGCTTTGCACTCCAAAATGTATTGATTCTCTCAAGTCTCGGGACATCGTTTGGATGTAATTTACCGTCCCATCTGAACTTTACTTCAAGGAAAATGGTGTCACCTTTTTCATCCAAAACTATAAAGTCAGGGATTGCTCGAATCCGCTTCCCTGTTTCTGTATTCTTGTCGAAATCTTGCTTGATTTGGGTAAGTTGTTGCAGAATCGCTTCATACCCAAATCTATATATTGTATTGCCTGACTTACGAAGCAACTCCTCTACAAGAGTCTCGGCCATTCTACCCTTGAGCATACTCTCAGCATAGTTCTTTGGTTGTTCCATATTTAAATATTCTACACCACCAACCTACTCCATCGGGACCTCGATAATCAAAATATCAGTGAACTCTGGGGAGGTTGGGGTGATGGTGATTGTGCTGGTTTCTGAAACACTGAGGGCATCGCGGGTTTCGAGTGGCTGTCCATCTATCGTTGCACTGCCTTCAATGATGAAGATGAACGCGCCGTTTCCTTGTATCTGTATGTCATAGGTACCTTCCTGCCCTTCTGCAAAACGTCCGCGAGAAATGTATGCGTCTGCGTGGATTGAAAGTGCTTCGCCTTCTACAGTGTCCGGCTTTACGAGTGTTACAAACTTCCCGAGCTGATTACCTGCTGGGAATGTTGCGTTGCCATGGGCTGGGTCGATATCGTTTTCACGGGTCTGAATCCAGATTTGCAAAAACTGGCCTTCAACATCCATTGATGGATTTATTTCTGAATGTGTCACCCCACTGCCTGCACTCATTACCTGCACCTCATCGGGACCGATAACAAGCTCGTTACCTAAACTGTCTTTGTGTATGAGTTCCCCCTCAAGTGGAATGGAAATAATTTCCATGTTCTTGTGTTCGTGCATTCCAAAGCCGTTGTCCGCAGCAATTTTGTCATCATTCAAAACTCGCAAGGCGCCAAAGCCCATTCGATCTGGATTGTAGTAGTCAGCAAAACTAAACGAAAAGCGACTTGAAAGCCAGCCATGTTCAGATACGCCGCGTGTGTTTTTTTTGTAGAATATTTTTTGCATACTATTTTTCTAGATTTTCTTTAGCTTCACTAATTCTTAAGCTTTTCTTCAACAGGATACAGTCTCTTGGCACAATGTATTCTCTGCCTTCTTGGTCTGTCGGGGTTGCTGTTTCTAGGGCTGTGATTGCATCTTTATATGGGAGCCATACTATTTCGAATCCGTCGCTTAACTCTTTTTCAGTGAATGCAGGAGACCTTTTTTCCCCAACAACTTTAGCGGTGTAGCAATATGAGATTTGTTTGATGTTAAACAGCTTTCGATACTCTGTCAGCGTACCTATCTCTCCTGTCACTTCCACATCACACCCTATTTCTTCAATACATTCTCGTTTAAGAGCAGTGAGTTTGTCTTCTCCTTTATCCAGGCCGCCTCCCGGCAATTTGTAGTATTGTTTACTCGTCACATGGAGGAGTGCCACATTGCTTTCTTTGTCATACACAATCGCACGCGCCGCTTCCCTAATAGAGAAAGATTCAACTTCTACTTCAGTTGCATTCTCAGGATTTAACACTGTTATTTCTTGCATAACCTTCTCCTGTTCCTTGGCCACTAAAAATGTATGCAGCACAGCCATTACAATGAGCGCCAACAACATAACAATGGTAAGTAGGATGAGCATCATGATTGGCATATATATTATGAACAATAGTAATTAAGGTGATTTATATTGTGAGCATCCACTTCTCTAACGCGAGGTCGATGTCTTTTTTACCGAGGTGGCCATCGTGATACACGGCAAGCAAACTTTCGGTGAGCGCTTCGAGCTCGCCTTCTTTGAAGTTACTGAGTGCACCCTTTGCTTTGTTGTAAGGATAGTCTTTCATGCCGGCCTCAGCTGCATTTTGAGTGACCTTGGCGAGTCGCAAACTTTTAATTTGCCACCAGAGTGTGCCGATGATTTCTTCAGGGCTAAGACCTGCGGTCTTTGCTTCTTGCAGCTGAACCCAAAGCATTCGTTTGTCTTTTTTTGCCAAGCTGTCGGCCATGCCAAATGCATTGAACCGTTCAGTACTCGCCTTCTTTACCTCTTCATTTGTTTCAGTGTATTTTGCAAACTTCTTTTTTTCGGGAGCTAAGAGCGCTTCTTCAATAATGACAAACGTGTTCGGTGATTCTTTCAGTATTTCAAGGTGTTCGAGTACATCATCATAAAAATCTTTTTTTAGTGACGGGGTGTCGATGAGATAGAGTGTCTCTGTTCCAAAGAGTGACGTTGCACCCGCAATGTCAGTCAATACACCAGGCGCATAACTCTGTGTATCAATACGTTCAAGCGTCGCGCCTTTAGCTTCACAGTCGGCACAAAATGCGTGTGTTTTTTCACGCACACCTACGGTGTCGTTTCCATAAAAGAGATGCAACATAAGGCTTCATGATACCTCAGGCGCCAGACTTCACAAATACTCTCATATATTGACATATGTCAGTATTGAGGTACTGTTTGTTCATACAGTTACATGATAGCTGTATTTAAAGATTGGGGGGGCACGAGGTTCTTTTACAATGAATCAGACAAAGAAAATCCTCCTTGTGGAGGATAACCAGCTGCAGCTCTTCCAATACGGGAAGTTTCTCTTAGCGGAAGGGTATGAACTCCAAACCGCATTAAGTGGTGCGGAAGCGATTGAAATACTTGAAAGTAAATCCTTTGCTGCTGTCATTTGCGATGTGCAAATGAGGCCAGGGTCTGGCTTGATAGTATTGCGGTACCTTAATTCTTTTCCAGAGGGTGTCCCACTACTCCTTCACAGCAATGAAGACACTTACAGAGAAGGAGGTCTCAGACTGATTCCGCACGAGCATGCCTTTGCTTATTTTCACAATAAGCACAAAGAGAAGTTCGAAGTATACTTTCGTGCGTTTCTCGCAACACTTGAGTAAAAGGAGATTGACATGAGAACATTGAAAATTCTTGTCGTCGATGACGACCCAACCTGGCTTGATTTGGCTGGAAAAATTGCCAAATCTCATGGCAACCATGAGATAGTGAGCGCAACTGGGGGCTTTAAAGCAACCCAAGTAATATCTGAAAATTCGTTTGATGCTGTGATTACGGACATGCAAATGCCCGAAGGCAGTGGATTGCACCTGATGCAATACATCAATGCAGGAGATGGAGAAGTACATGTGCTACTGCACAGCACAGATAATATGTTTCGAGAAAAAAGAAAGGGGGCATGCGAACTAGATTTGCGGAAAATCAACAGGATCTTCCCTTTTGTGGAATTCCACAACAAGGTTCAAGAGGAAATTATCGACTATATCACCGATTGGCTTGATGAAATTGCTGCCGACAAGAAGGAGTAGCGTATGGGAGGATTTCGGATGCACACTGGATGTGTAAGAAAAATCCTTATTATTGACGGTTCCGCTGGCTGGAAGAACCGTCTGAAAGAAATTCTTCATAAAAACTTTCCTTCTTGCGGAACAAGAGTCGCCAATGATGTACGGCATGCTCAGGGGGAAATTCAGTCGTATGACCCTGACGGAGTAATCGTGGAGGGAGAAAGTTGTCTCTCCCTATTAAAAACCATGGGAGGCATGGAGGCGAGGCCGACCCTGGTGCACGGCTCCAGGGAAGTGATTTTTGAAAACGGGGAAGAAATTGATCTTTCTAAAATTATGAAAATTTTTCCCCTTGCTTCATTTCATTTAAAACACATGGGAGAAGCTGAAACATATGTTTCAGCTTGGATTGAAGCATATGTCTTATAGCAAGCCTGGCGCCCAATACGCGCCAGGCTTTATTTATAATTATAATTATTGAGGTGAAAGCTCACCCCAGTTTGCACCCTTTGCGACAGACACTTTAATAGGCACCCCGAGGTCATCTTTTCCATCAAACACATCTTCCATCAAATCAATCATTTTGGGTAACAGTTTTTTAACTTCAGTTTTCTTTACTTCAAACAGAAGTTCGTCGTGTACCTGCAAGAGCATGTGGATGTCGTCTTGTTTATTTTCTCTCTGAATATAGTCGTACATATTGTTCATCGCAATACGCATAATGTCCGCAGCAGTTCCTTGAACCGGCGCATTGATTGCCATACGTTCAGCTTGTGCGCGGATGAATGGTGCGCTCGACTCAATACCTGGAAAATACCGACGACGCCCGAAGAGTGTTTCTGTGTATCCGTTTCGTCGTGCGAATTCTTTTGTTTCTTCCAAGTATTCTGCGAGGCGTGTAAAAGTATTGAAGTACGCATTTAAAAATTCCTGTGCTTCTTCTCGAGACGTCCCCTCTCCCAAGTTTTGTCGAAGTGCGTTAACTCCCATGCCGTAAAGAATCCCGAAGTTAATAACTTTTGCTTTGCGGCGCATATCACTCGTCACTTCATGCTCTGCAACATTAAAGACACGTGATGCTACACCTGCATGTACATCTTCTCCATTTTTGAAAATCTCAATAAGCTTCTCGTCACGTGAAAGAATTGCAGCGATACGAAGTTCGACTTGCGAGTAATCGATTGAAATCATTTCGTAGTCAGTATCCGCAAGAAAGGCTTGTCGGATTGCTTTACTCTCTTCAGTTCGCACGGGGATATTCTGAAGGTTTGGATCCTTCGATGCCATTCGGCCAGTTGTGGTGCCTGTTTGCATAAACGTTGTATGAAGACGTCCGTCTTTACCAACCATCTGTGGCAAGTTGTCGATGTACGTAGAGACGAGTTTCTGCAACTCACGATATCGTAAAATAGCCGGTATGATTTCATGATCTTCTTTCATTTTTTCAAGCTCAGACTCACGAGTAGAGCGCTGCCCGGTAGCGGTCTTTTTTTGATTCTTTGGTTTCAGCCCCATTGTGTCATAGAGCACCTCACCCATTTGTTTTGGTGAATTAATATTGAACTCAACACCTGCAAGGGTGTGAATTTGTTTTTGGAGCGCATCAAGTTCAATGTGCATCTTCTTTGAAAGAGCTCCAAGATACTTTGTATCAAGCACCACCCCTACACCATTCATGTAGGTGATCACTTTCGAGAGTGGTTTCTCTATCGTTTCATATACATACGTGAGACTGTTCCCTTTAATCTTCTCTGCCAATTGTTTTTTTATTTGAGTAAAATCGGTTGTATCGAAATACGAACGCCCAAAATCAACAATATCTTCATACGTTGCGTTAGTTCTGTCTGACTCTAAGAGCCAAAGCATAATGCTTGCCTCTGCAACATCAGCGTCCATCACTCCGCTTCCCACCTGGTCAACCGACACCTCTTCAGCAAGATCAAAAAGTGTTTTGATGCGAACTGTTAATGTCCTGAATCCTAGCTCGCTAAAAAGTGAGAGTACGGTGTCGGTGTCTGTATTTTCTTTCCAATGTTTCTCCGGCAACTTGAAATCGATCGGTGCATCAACACGAATAGTTGCAAGCATTTTTGAAAACTCAGCTTCTTCTTTCTGATCTTTTAAAAGTTGAATGATGCGTGGCTTAATGCCTGCATCAAGAAATTGTTGCTCGTCTTTTTCGAGTGCTTTATACATTTTCTCAAGACTCCCAAATGTAGTGACGAGTGTCGTAGCAGTCTTTTCTCCAATGCCTGCGATACCTGGAATGTTATCTGAAGGGTCACCACGCAAACCTTTATAGTCAGGCACGAGCTTAGGTGGAAAACCATATCTATCTTTAACAGCTGTCTCATCATACAAAATCGTATCTTTAATACCCTTCTTAAGCGTATACACCTGCACTTTTTTCTTCGACACACATTGCAGTGTATCCATATCTCCTGAAGCAATGATGACATTCAAATCTTTAGCATCATGTGTTTGATGCACAATCGTCCCGAGCATATCGTCAGCTTCAAACCCAGCAAGTTCATATATAGGAATTCCGAATGCTGCAAAAATATCACGTGAACGGATTATCTGCGCGACCAATGTATCATCAGTCTTTTTGCGCCCGCCTTTGTACCCAGCAAAAGCTTCATGACGGTAGGTAGGTTCGGGTAAATCAAAACACGCCACGATGTAGTCTGGCTTCAGCTCCTCAATAATTTTCAAGAGCATTGCGATGACTCCATAGAGCGCACCTGTTGGCTCACCACTCGGTGACGCAAAGTCAGGAAGCGCATGAAACGCACGATGCAGAATTGCATGTGCATCAAGGAGTACGAGTGTTTCTTTGTTGTCAGTTTTTTTTGCCATTTATTCAATAGTGACTTCGCGTGCTTCCCCGACAATCTCAATCATTACCCGAAGTGCATCTTCAGGAATCAAAGCAGCGATATTCTCTGCCCACTCAATACATATAATAGTACCCTTTACCTTCAAAAGTTCTGCAAACCCCAAAACACGCATCTCGTCAATGTCCTCAATGCGATAGGCATCGATGTGGATGAGGTGGGAAAATGGGCGTGCCATTTTCTCACCTGCTGGGAGCTCATATCCTTTCATTATTACAAACGTTGGACTTGTTACGTCTTCTACCACTCCAAGTGTGCGAGCGAGTGCTTGAGTAAATGTTGTCTTACCTGCACCCAAGTCACCAGAAAGGGCAACGACAACTGCCCCTGCGAACTCACTCCCTCCCACTCTATCAAGTACAGCAGCAACAGCTTCTAACATCTGTTCAGCACTTTCAATATGCATCTTTTCCATAAGGGCATTATAGTGCATGTCTGAAAGCTAGCATAGTGAACAAGAAATGCACACATACATGATGTTACAATTATCCACATATGCCAGAGTTTGATAACACATTTTCAGTAGAGAAAATGGGGGAAATCCGTCGAAAAGAGGAAGAAAATCTTATCAAAAGTCTTGCTAAGAAATACGGATACCAATATGTAAACCTTCGGGGGATTTCAATCAACCCTACTGCCCTTCGTATTATTTCTGAAAGCATAGCCCGGGAGGGGAGTATTGTTGCTTTTGAGACTGTTCGTAAACGACTTTCTATAGCCATTCGAAACCCTAACGACCCCAAAACAAAAGAAGAAATCGCATCACTTGAAAAACAAGGGTACGAACTAACCATTTTCATGACCACCACAGAAAGTCTTGAACATGGATGGGCACGATATCACGACCGTGTTGAAACTGACCAAGTCAAGCGTGGAGTGCTCGATATTGATGAAAAAAATATTGAGGAAAAATCAAAAGCTTTTAAAACGCCGGAGTCAGTCGCAAACTACATCATGGAAATCCGCACCATGAATAATGTGCGACGTGTTTCCGAGACTATGGAAGCAATTTTTTCTGGTGCGCTCGCGCTCCGTGCGTCTGATGTTCACATAGAACCTGAAGAAGGTTCGGTTCGTCTACGATATCGACTCGATGGTGTATTGCACGATGTTATGAAGTTGGAAACAGACGTATCCAAACGTGTTATGTCACGCCTCAAATTACTTTCAGGGATGCTTCTTAATGTTCGCAATGAAGCACAAGATGGACGTTTTTCATTCAATGTTTTTGAGAAACAAATTGAAGTTCGTTCTTCAGTAATTCCTGGCGCTGATGGCGAATCAATCGTTATGCGTCTTCTTGATCCAACCGTAGCAAGTTTCAACCTAGAACAACTCAGTCTCAATTCAATTTTATACGACGTTATGATTGAGGAGTTAAAACGACCAAATGGTCTGATTGTTACCACTGGCCCAACTGGCTCTGGTAAAACAACCGCACTTTACGCATTCTTGCGAAAGGCACACACACCTGAAGTTAAGATTATAACTATTGAAAACCCAGTTGAATATCGTGTTGAGGGCATCGTACAAACACAGGTTGGTGATGACTACACATTTGCGTCCGGACTTCGTGCAGTACTTCGACAAGACCCCGATATCATCATGGTTGGTGAGATTCGTGATAATGAAGTTGCAGAAACTGCAATACACGCTGCGCAAACAGGACACTTAGTTTTCTCAACACTCCATACTAACAGCGCTGTTGGTGCGTTTCCCCGCCTTATCGATCTTGGGGTTGATTATCGTATGATTGGAACATCAGTAAACATCATCCTCGGACAGCGACTTGTTCGTGTACTCTGTGAGCACTGCAAAAAAGAACACACCCCAACTGAAGATGAACTCATTCTAATTAAAAAAATATTAAAAACTCACCCAAAACCACCAACACTTCCAGACCCGCTCATCATCTACGAGCCAAGCGGTTGCGAGAAATGTACACACACTGGTTTTAAAGGCAGACTTGCAGTATGTGAAGCAATCAAAGTTGATGAAGCTGTGGAAGAAGCTGTCGTCCGTGACCCACGCGAACACATCATTCTTGAAGCTGCAAAGCCGCAAGGTATCCCTTCGATGGCTGAAGACGGAATTGAAAAAGTACTTCTTGGTGCAACCTCAATAAATGAACTCCGACGTGTTGTTGATCTCACTGACGGTAGACACATGCTCAAGAGTACTGAAGAAAAAAATCTTGATGAAGAATTCTCTACACATATTGTGTAAATGCACAGCTCAGGTACAACGAATAACTCCCGTCAAGTGACGGGAGTTATTCGTTGTGCTATATTCGACTTCAAAGAAATGCGACGTACTTTTACATCTTCCAGTGTATAACCCTCTAAGCAAAACTTCCGGAAAGAAGAGGTTCCAAAACTAAGGGGTACCGCAGTCACCTGCCTCAAGGACAGAACCACCATATCCTCGCAATGCAACCTTTTGTTGTTTAGAGGGTTATCCACTTGAATAAAAAAATAAAAACGCGCTATATACTAGCGTTTATTTTCAACATATTCTATAAAGAGAGCTGCACATCCTTTTGCGGGAACTTATTAGGTAACATACTAGCACAGTATGTTTTTTTGTCAAGTTACATGAAGCAGAATTAAGGAAAGACTCCAGCACACGAGCGAATACCTCTATAATTCGTCAATACCCTCCTCAGCCTTTTTCATAGTACAATGGCACCAATGAACGAAGAGACCTCAAAAAAAACAGAGTTTACACGCGATGGAGCTGGCAACCTCGACCAAACACTCCGTCCACAAAGCTGGGAAGAATATGTCGGACAAACTAAAACTAAAGAAAATCTTCGTATTCTTCTGACTGCTGCTCGAGAACGCGGCCATGCAGCTGAACACATTTTACTTTATGGACCACCGGGACTTGGGAAGACCACACTTGCTCACCTCATTTCAAAAACACTCGGCACAAACATGCGGACAACCTCTGGTCCCGCAATAGAACGTGTTGGCGACCTTGCGGCAATCCTCACAAATCTCTCACCTGGCGATGTTTTGTTTATTGACGAAATCCACCGGCTTTCAAAAAGTATCGAGGAGGTGCTCTACCCAGCAATGGAGTCAGGGGTACTCGACATCATTATTGGAAAAGGTCCCTCAGCGCGTACGGTACAACTTGAGCTACCACCCTTTACTCTTGTTGCGGCAACGACTCGCATCTCCCTTCTCTCTGCCCCACTTCGCTCTCGATTCTCTGGAGGAACTTTTAGACTTGAGTTTTATAGTGATTCTGAGATTGCACAAATCCTTTCACGCTCTGCTGAACTACTTAAAGTATCTGCACCTGAACAAACCATGCACGACATCGCTTCACGATGCCGTGCCACACCCCGCACAGCCAACTACCTTCTCAAGCGTTGTCGCGATCTCGCACAACTTGAAGGAGACGGAATGAGTGAGGACATCGTCAATCGCACCTTTGCACTTTTAGAGATAGATACTCTTGGCCTCGGTGCACCCGATAGAGCAGTTATTGACGTTATCATACACAAGTTCAATGGTGGTCCAGTTGGACTCAACACTATCGCAGCAGCAACTGGTGAAGAGCAGTCAACGATTGAAGATGTCATCGAGCCATACCTCATCCGACAAGGCTTACTGGAGCGCACACCCAGAGGTCGCGTCGCCAGCCCAACAGCATATAGTCACATGCAGAATATTTGACATTGATTGATTTATTTTTTTGCATAATTCGAGAAAATAAACAGTTCATAGAAGGAAAACATAACGACACTGCCCATTGATATGTTTTTTGTCAGACATGGGGAATCGGAAGGCAACCTTGCCAATCGACTATCCCAGAAAGGTGACAACCCACTTCACTCCAGAATTCCGGGCTCGCCATACTGGCACCTGGCGCTTATCTGACCGAGGCATCGAGCAAACAAACACAGCTCGGGACTGGTTCCGCAATAATGAATTGCAGCATTTCGATCGGTACACAGTATCTTCGTATACGCGTGCATGCGAAACTGCTGGACTCCTTGAGTTACCAGAAGCAGACTGGAGAATAGAATACTACCTCCGCAAGCGTGAATGAGGCGACCTAGATGCACTGCCTGAGGATGAACGCAATAAGCGCTTCATGAAATCTCTCGAGAAACGTGACTCAGACGCCTTCTCCTGGAATCCCCAAAATGATGAGTCCCTTGCTGGAGTATCACTGAGGGTAGATCGAGTACTTGGGACCCATCACGAATCTTGTTCTGACGGTACATGTATTTGTGTGTGCCATGGTGAAATTATGTGGGTAGTACGAATCCGCCTCGAATGTTTGACTCAACAGGAGTTTATTCGTTTGGATGAATCAAAACACCCGCACGATCATATCCACAACTGTCAGATCCTCACTATTCACGAAGAGATGAGTTGGGACGTGTCCACCCCCACATGGTACGCATGCGCTCTATTTGTCCTTGGGACACAAATAAGTCCAGTAATAAGTGGGTCGCGATTAAACGTCCGAGCTTCAGCAATGAAGATTTGCTCAAAATGGCAAGTACGCAGACACGAATAGTTAATTAAAAAGTGTCACACATTCGGGGTCAACCATTGGTTGACCTTTTTTCTTTTATATTTTTGTGTACACTAGTTCTACTATGTCAGGACACAATAAATGGTCAAAAATAAAACACAAAAAAGCTGCGACTGATGCGGTGAGGAGTCGAATTTTTAGCAAGCACTCAAGTTTGATTGCGATGGAATCTCGCAAAGCAAATGGTGACGTAAGTTCTCCAGGGCTTGCTGCAGCAATAGAACGAGCAAAGAAAGACTCAATGCCAAAAGAAAATATCGACAGAGCTGTCGCTAAAGGTGGAGGGGCTGACGGCACGAAACTCGAAGAAGTCACCTATGAAGGATACGGACCAGGAGGAGTGGCACTCCTCATTCATGCAGTAACCGACAACAACAATCGCACCGCCCCAGAAATTCGTCATGCTTTCACAAAAGCAGGACTTGAGCTTGGCACACCCGGAAGTGCGGCATGGGCATTTACAAAGACGAGAGATGGGTACCTCCCAACAACACCAATGGAGCTTGACGACGCAACAGGTGAGAAGCTCGCAGAGTTTATCGAAAAACTTGAAGAACTTGATGATGTGACCGCAGTATATACAGGAGCAGATACCCCTGAGGAAGCAGGGTAAACAAAACGGTGAGGTCTCAGACCTCACCGTTTTGTTTATTGACTTAAAATTATTTAAGCATATAGTACTGACAAAACAAGAGAAGGATAAGTATAATGAAGACTTATTTTAAGTGCGTTTGGGTAAACAAAGCAACGTTATTGGGTTACATAAGCTCACTTCTTAGCACAGCTCTTCTATTAAGTGATGTATTTCTTGATACCCCGACAATGTTTATTGGAGTGGTTCTAGGAGAGATTGGTATCGCTACATTAGCACTAACGTTGTTTGGGTTACATACACTCCATGCATACCATAGAGCAACGCTGATTTTGATACATGACCGCATCTTTTCAAGCACCCTGCAAACGAGTTACTGTACACGTGTTGGCATAAAGTTGGCTCAGAAAGAACATGGAAGTCCCACATGATTATGTGGGACTTTATTTATGATATTCTTAATCCATTATGAAAGTTCTCGCAGTTGACCCAGGATATGACCGGCTTGGTGTAGCAGTTATTGAGAAACAGGATGGGAAAGAAACACTTCTTTTTTCTGACTGTATAGAAACAAATAAACAGGCAGAACTAGGGACACGCATCCATAGTGCAGGCAAGGCATTTGAGGCACTTCTCTTAAAACACAAACCAGAAGCTGTTGGAATTGAGACACTCTTTTTTAATAAGAATATAAAAACTGGTATTGGCGTCGCACAAATGCGTGGAGTAATCCTTTATCTTGCGATCGAAGCGGGATGTAAAGTATATGAGTTCGGTCCTCAAGAAATCAAAATAGCAGTAACTGGGTATGGGAAAAGTGACAAAAATGCAGTAATTGATATGGTGAAACGCCTCGTCAAGAACACTCCAGAAAAGGCACTCGATGATGAATACGATGCAATTGCTGTTGGTGTCACCACTCTTGCACATTATCGCTAGACATTCTCTTTTCTTTTAGTAAACTACTTCCCAAGAATATGTTGCAAAACGATGTAGTCTTTGGTACAAAATTAGTTATATAAATAAATCTTTACACATTATGGTTACGGATCCAGACGTCACAAATGAACTTGAGGAAGAAACAGAAGACGAAGATGCTTCGCTCGATGATTCTGTACTTGATGAAATAGATTCAGACAATGATGAGGTAGATCCCCTAACTGAAGGATTTGGTGTTTTACCTGAAGATGGAGATGATGAAAAGGAGGAAAGTAAAGACAAAGAAAAAGAAGAGGAGGACGCTGAAGAAATTGAAGAGGAGGAGGACGCTGAAGATGTAGATTTTGATACTTTTGATGATATAGACGAAATGTAAAGCAAGTAAACTAGCGTAGCGACTATTACGAACTTTGTTCCGAATCCGTCCCTACCCTAGGGCGGATTCCTGGAACTGGTAATCTTACTACCTAACTCTCCTCTCCTAGAGGAAATTGTTGGGAGTCTCTGAATACCCAACGTAACTTAAAAAGCGCCTGCAAATGCAGACGCTTTTTATATTTCTTACTGAATCTCTATTTCTTAAAGAGAATTACGAAGTTCTTTTTTCCTCTCCGTAATGGAATAAGACCGCCTGACGATAATTCTATCTGGAACTCACTCAACTCAATCTTCTCAGTACCAAGTGTCACCGCACCACTCTCAATAAATGTACGCGCTTCTCTTTTACTTGAGGCGAGTCCTGAGTTTACAAGCACGTCGGTGATCGTTACGTCACTTATAATTTCATATGTAGGAGCGTTCTGTAATAGAATCTCTTTCTCCTCAGAATGTAACACTGAGGCGTCACCATTAGCAAAAAGAATATCTGAAACCTTAATCGCTGACTCAGCTGAATCTTTTCCATGCACCAGGGTAGTCACTTCTGCAGCCAACTTTTTCTGAGCACTTCGCGACCCGGGACTTGTCTGGAACTCAATTTTTATTTCGTTGATTTCTTCAATTGGTAAAAAAGTGAAGAGCTTCAAGTAGTCGACAACACTTTCATCGGAAGTATTAAGCCAAAATTGATAGAACACATATGGCGTTGTTTTTTCAGCATCCAGCCACACGGCATTCCCTTCACTCTTTCCAAACTTCTTCCCTGTAGCTTTATCAACAACTAACGGCACGGTGATTGCGTACGTTGTTTTTTTCTCAACACGACGTATCAAATCAACACCTGCCACAATATTTCCCCACTGGTCAGAACCTCCAACCTGTACATCACAGCCATACTCACGTGAAAGAGTGAGGTAGTCATAGGCTTGAAGAAGTGGGTACGCAAATTCAGTATATGAAATTCCCTGCTCTCCTGCGAGTCGTGTCGCAATCGCATCCTTTTTAATCAACTCATTTACAGTAAAATGTTTTCCAGTGTCTCGTAAAAAATCTATGAGATTTAATTTTCCGAGCCAATCATAATTATTTACAAATTGTATTTCATTGTCTCCAAGCAATTTTTGCGCTTGAACCTTAAGCTTTTCTACACGCTCAGCGACAATTTCAGGAGACGTAAGTGTGCGCTCAACATCAGGCTTCGGGTCACCTATCATTCCTGTACCACCACCAACAAGAAAAATAACCGCATGTCCATTTCGTGCAAGGTGTGCAAGGAGCAACCAAATCACAAAATTCCCCGCATGTGCTGAGTCGGCTGTTGGGTCGATGCCGTGATAAATAGTTCGTTTTGGACCATCAACTATCTCCTCAAGTGTCTCTGCAGTAAATTGATTTATAAATCCCCTTATTTGTAATTCTTCAGATAATTTCATGTAATAACTCTAGCACACCAGTATGAGTATCAATATATGGA
>CAZYTF010000009.1:0-22529 GCA_964649535.1 uncultured Candidatus Saccharibacteria bacterium
TGTGTGGCACTTCATGACCACTGACGAGCCGCTTAAAAGCTCGTTCCAGCCTGTGCCAATTTTTAATAACAATATTTGGGAAGCCTCAGCACTTTCTCGTGTAGTCGCAATGAGTAGTACGTTTTGGGAAATGATACAACAAGAGCGACCCGAGCGTCTTGCAACCTTTTCTTCCCATGCAGTAAGTTTTAAAGCTTTGTATGAGGTTGGATATTGGCAAAAAAATATGGTGAGTGAGGACTCACGTATTTTCTGGAATTTATTGATTGCTAACAATGGAAAATATAATGTTGTGCCACTCTCGTATCCTGTATCAATGGATGCAAATGCCGCACCTACACTTTGGGGGACAATCAAGAATATTTATCGACAACACCGACGCTGGACCTATGGAGTTGAGAACTTTGCGTATATTATTTATCACTTCACTAAAAATAAAAAAATATCACGACGGAAGCGCGTGGTAATTGCATTACAACAGGCCGAAGGCTATTGGTCGCTCGTTACAAATCCTATTATGCTTTTCATACTTGGCTGGGCTCCTATTTTCCTTGGGACACAAGAATTTCATCGAACCGTTCTCTCGTATAACTTGCCGATTATGGTCCGTGACTTGCTAATTATAGCTATGTTTGGTTTAGTTGTGTCTTCAGTCATTTCTCTTACCATGCTTCCGAAGCGTCCAAAGGAAAAAAGTCGATTGTTATACGTAGTGCTCGCTGTGCAGTGGGTACTCGTCCCTGTTACCATGATTGTATTTAGCGCCCTTCCGGGTCTTGATGCTCAAACGAGACTTATGTTTGGAAAGTATATGGGATTTTGGGTAACACCGAAAACGCGCTCATAAAATTATGACACCTACAACACATCTCCCTCCATTATCGGAAAAGAATAGAAGACGTTTTTTTATATCACTTGTCTTGATTTTTAGTATCGCCGTACCACTCATGGTTTTCTATGCGATAGGGTATCGATTTGATTTCAACGGTGATATACAAAATATTAAAGCTGTTGGAGGGCTGTATATAGCAAGTGGCATATCAGATGGTGTGATGTATGTGGATGAAAAGCGTGTAGACAATATGCGCATTTTCCGCTCAGCTGCGTACATTCAAAATCTTGAAGAAGGGGTTCATGAAGTACATATTCAACGTGACGGTCTTTATACTTGGGTAAAGGATCTTCCAGTCTTTGCTCATTTAGTGACAGAGGCGGAAAGTTTTAATATGCCTGTTCGACCGCAGATACGAATTGCCACGGAGTGGGTCGATAATGCTGGAAGAGGTGTGTTATTTGAGTCTGCTACTACAACACACTTTGCATTTGCGTCTAGTACAGTTTCGTATGTACTTGCGCCTGGCTCCGCTACAACTACATTCACGCGGGATATTGAGCACACTTACGTCGCCTCACTTTTTGCATCCTCAACGCAAGAGACTGAAATGTTGAGACAGCTTAAGTTATTACAAGAGCAGCAGTCAGAGCGTTTTAATTTTTCTTCAGCAACCGTTACCGTCCCTACAACTACTGCGACAACTACAAAGCTATTCCGCGACTCTCTATTATTTGAGCGAGATGGAGAAGTATACGTAACATGGATTGGACGCAACGCGGATAGACCGTATTACTATTGTGTACGATATGCAGGATCTAAGATGACAAAGGAGCTTTACGGAGAGCACGTATATGAACAGCTTTCTGAACAAGTTGCCTCAAGTACAGATTTGCACAGTGCTGCCCTTGTAGGGGAGCGACTTTGTCGAGACATGATCCGGATTGATAGGTTGCGGCAGGATGTTCGATGGTTTAATTTTATGCCAAACTCTGAACATATAGTGATGATGCTTCTTGGTGACGGTCTATATGCAGTTGAAGTAGATGATCGTTCCTGGCAGAATACACAGCTTTTATATCCAGGTAGTGATTTACAGGTGCTTATTGATGGAGAACGTATTTATATCCAAGATGGAGACTATTATCTAGAGCTCGTAACTCAAATTGCAGCCTAGATATAATTTGTTACTATGACGACTATGCAAAAAGGACACCGACATCCACTTTCTCACATGATTGCTGAAATAAACCGTATTTTTTCTGGACTTGGATTTGTCTTTGCTGAAGGTCCCGAGGCGGAGACTGAGCACTATAATTTTGATATGCTTAACGTACCAAAAGACCATCCAGCTCGTGATATGCAAGACACCTTCTGGTTTAAAGATAGTGACGTGTCAGAACCTACAGTGCTCCGTACACACACGTCTCCAGTGCAAGCTCGCTATATGGAGTCACACGAGCCGCCAATACGAGTTATTGTGCCCGGTAAGGTATTTCGTAATGAGTCGACCGACGCGACCCATGAAGCTCAGTTTTATCAACTTGAGGGGTTGTATGTAGATAAAGGTGTGCACCTTGGTCATTTAAAAGGAACTATTGAATATTTTTTTTCCAAGTTTTTTGGAGGAGAAACAGAAGTTCGATTTCGTCCAAGTTTCTTCCCATTTGTTGAGCCAGGTGTTGAGGTAGATATGATGCTTAAGGGCAGTGATAGTAAACTCGCTAATAAGTGGATAGAGGTTATGGGCGCAGGTATGGTACATCCAAACGTGCTCAAAGAAGCAGGTATCGATGCAGAAAAGTTTTCAGGTTTTGCATTTGGTATGGGCATCGACCGTTTAGCAGTTATGAAATATGGTATTGAGGATGTGCGCGACTTGTACACGGGTGACTTACGTTTTGTTAATCAATTCTAATTATGAAAGTTGTACACGATTGGTTAAAAGAATATATAGGTGATGAGGCTCCGACTGCAACTGAGATTGCAGAGCTTTTAACATTTCATTCGTTTGAAATAGAAGAGGTAGTATCAGTCGGTGAAGATGACGTTATTGATGTCGACGTACTACCTAACAGGTCGGCAGACTGTCTTTCACATCGTGGAATTGCAAGGGAGATATCGACGCTTACAGGTAAGTCACTTGTGTATGATCCTCTAGCGACAAAGCCAGAGATGTCAGAAACAAACAAGCTAAAAATAACTATTGAAAACGCAGAAGCGTGTCGTCACTTTGATCTTGCACTTATTACCGGAGTTACAGTGAAAGAGTCGCCAGAATGGTTGCAGCGCCGACTTAAGGCGATAGGGCAACGCTCAATAAATAACGTTGTTGATGCAACTAACTACGTTATGTTTGGACTCGGGCAACCGACACACGTCTACGACGCTGACAAGTTTTTGAAGGATGGAGATGTGTGGCATTTTGGTGTGCGTCTTGCTAAGGGTGGCGAAACGGTGACAACGCTTGGTGGAGATGAATATCAAGTTGATGAGACAATCCAAGTCATCACCAATGAAGCTGATGGTTCGTATGTAGGGTTGGCTGGAATTAAGGGAGGAGCGCACGCAGAGCTTGATGGCAAGACAACAAATATCATTCTTGAAGCAGGGAACTTTGCGCCAAGTCTCACACGCAAGGCTTCGCAGAAGCTTCGTCTTCAAACTGATGCCTCAAAACGATTTGAGAATGGTGTGTCCACAAATATTATTCTGTATGCAATCGCTGAACTTACACGTTTAATACTAGAGATTGCAGGAGGAGAGCTTGAAGGGTATGCACACGCTCGTCCAGTTGATATCAATAATCAGTCAGTGTCAGTCACGCTTTCTCACATGAATGCGCTACTCGGACTTACCCTTATTGAGGGCGAGGTTGAAGATATATTTGAGAGAGTCGGCTTTGTCTATACAAAAACTGCAGAAGGAGCATGGGAGGTCACTGCGTCATTTGAACGTACTGATATTACTATTGCCGAAGATGTTATCGAAGAAGTCGGACGCATCTATGGGTACGACAAGGTTGTTTCTGTAGTACCTGAAGCGGTCCCTGTTGTTGAGTATAATCATCGTCATTATTACAGCGAATTAGTTCGCGATGTACTAGTTGCAAATGGTTTCTCGGAAGTCATTACCTCATCGTTTCGAAAGAAGGATCAAATCCAACTTCTGAACGCGCTTGCAAGTGATAAATCGTATATGCGCTCATCACTTATAAAAAATATTACTGAGTCACTTGATAAGAATGCTGCTTTTACAGATCTGTTAGGGGCTGAGGATACTCGTGTCTTTGAAATTGGAACGGTATTTACTAAGGATGAGGATACTGTGAAGGAACATATGTCGCTCAGTTTTGGAGTCCGTCTTAAGCCAAGTGGTTATAGTGGAAAAGAAGATAAGGTATTGCAGGGGATAGTCACCGCGCTCCAGGAGGCCCTTGGTGTAGATATTAATCCTGCTCTTGAAAAGGGTGTTGCAGAAATAGACTTTAGCAACATCATTTCTAGCCTCCCTCCTGTGACTGGGTATGACTCCGTCGCTGTGGCGGAGGAAATTTCATATAAAGCGTTTTCATCGTATCCATCCATGTCTCGAGATATTGCACTGTGGGTTACAGAAGGAACAACTGCTGAAGAAGTGATGCAAGTCCTTGGTGAGCACTCTGGCGAGCTATGTGTCCGAACCTCGTTGTTTGATGAGTTTACTAAGGATGGAAGAACGTCACTTGCGTTTCGTCTAGTATTTCAAGCTCCAGACAGAACACTTACTGATGAAGAGGTGAACGCTATAATGGAGAGTATATATAAAGTTGCAGCGGGGAAGGATTGGGACGTTCGGTAAATTTACTTGTTTAGAATATGGACGCCCTCTTGCTCTGCGTTTTGGGTAATTGTCTGATTTTTGTTATTTATCGAGCTAAAATATTAATATATTACAGGCCTGTGCAAATAGCTATAATTTGCTATAATTAGAGCCACATTTACTCATTTCACATAACCTATGCCAGCAAAGAAAGAAACGCCAAAAAGCGCAAAAAAAGGAGGATATGACGCATCCTCAATCTCTGTACTTGAAGGGCTTGATCCCGTCCGAAAGCGTCCTGGGATGTATATTGGTACAACTGGGCTCGATGGACTCCATCACCTTATTTGGGAAGTTTTTGATAACTCTCGCGATGAAGCTATGGGCGGTTTTGCTGATAGAGTTGAGGTAACCCTGTTACCTGACAATTACATTCGTGTATCTGACAACGGGCGTGGTATTCCAGTTGATATGCACAAACAGTCTGGTGTTTCTGCGCTTGAGACGATTCTTACGACGCTTCATGCTGGTGGTAAGTTTGGTGGTGATGAATCTGGATATAAAGTTTCTGGAGGTCTGCACGGAGTTGGTATCTCTGTTGTGAATGCGCTTTCGACACACGTCATAGCAGAAATACATCGTGATGGTGGCTATTTCATCCAGGAATACAACATTGGTAAAGCGAAAGCTAAGGTAAAAAAAGTGGGGCCTTCAAAATTGCAAGGCACGATAATCACCTTCCAAGCTGACCCTACAATTTTTCCTGAAATCAAATATGATTACAAGAAGATTGTTTCTCATTTACGTCAGCAGGCGTATCTTGTAAAAGGGATGCATCTTACTGTAATCGATGCTCGTGAGATGGACGAAGCTGACGAGAAAAATTTGGACATGAAAGGCAAACAGTATCTTTCGTATCAGAACTTGGAAGTCCCACATATGAGTTTTTACTTTGAAGGAGGACTCAAGTCACTTGTTGCGTTCAACAACCAATATCAGAAGCCAGTGCATAAAAATATTTTCTATATTGAAAAAAATGACATAGACGACGCGGTTTTATCAGTGGAGGTTTCTCTGCAATATGTAGATGACATTTCTTCGCGTATTTCAGCGTTTGCAAACAACATCTATAATCCAGATCATGGAACACATATCACTGGTTTTAAAACTGCACTCACACGGACGCTCAATAACTATGCAAAGAAAAACAATTTCTTTAGTGTAAAAGACAAAGATGCCGGATTTACTGGAGATGATGTGCTCGAGGGCATTACAGCAGTTGTATCAGTCAAAATGCCTGAGATTCAGTTTGAAGGTCAAACAAAGGGGAAGCTTGGTTCTGTTGAAGCAAGAAGTGCTGTAGAGTCTGTATTTGGTGAGTCATTTAACATGTTTCTGGAAGAGAATCCTGATGACGCAAAAGCAATCATTAATAAGGTCGTTATAGCAGTAAAGGCACGTAAGGCTGCAAAAGCTGCAAAGGATAGTGTGCTTCGAAAAGGTGCTCTTGAAGGGATGTCTCTTCCTGGGAAGCTAGCTGATTGTCAGTCTAAACGTGCTGAAGATTCTGAAATCTTCATTGTTGAGGGAGATTCTGCGGGAGGTTCAGCAAAGATGGGTCGCGACAGAAAGACTCAGGCTATTCTCCCACTTCGAGGAAAAATCCTCAACGTAGAACGTGCACGAATTGATAAGATGCTCGCTTCAGAGCAAATCAAAAACCTTGTTATTGCGATGGGGACAGCAATCGGTGATGTCTTTGATATTTCAAAGTTGCGGTATCACAAGATTATTATTGCGACTGACGCGGACGTTGACGGTGCTCATATTCGAACGCTGCTCCTGACCCTCTTCTTCCGTTATTTCAGACCACTCATAGAAGGAGGGTTCGTATACATTGCGCAACCACCACTGTATAAGATTCAGAGAGGGAAAGAGATTATGTATGCCTATACTGATCAAGAAAAATTTGATTTTGTTGGAGAAGAGTCTTCCGAGGAAATAGTCGAAGGTGAAGAAGGTACAGACAGTGAGGAACAAGTAGAGTCTGAAGAAGAAGTCACTTCAACAAAAAAAGTTTCGAAAGCACGTATTCAGCGATACAAAGGTCTTGGTGAAATGAACGCTGATGAACTGTGGGAGACAACCATGAATCCTGAACATAGAATTTTGAAACAGGTAAACATTGACGACGCACAGGAAGCAGACAAAGTGTTTGATATTCTCATGGGTACTGATGTTGCTAATCGAAAATCATTCATCCAATCGAACGCACATACAGCTAACCTTGATATCTAAAATGTCTTTTGAAAAGCCGCTCAATGCAAATCAACCAATTGAGGAACAGACAGGTAGTCTGTTCAATGATGTAAAGGGGGTGATGAGTAAATTTGCACAAATGGCAGCTTTTGTTGCGACACTTTCAGCAGTCGCTCCACAAACTACAGAAGCTGCAGGCTCTGCAAAAGAGCCCGTTACGATTGGGGAGGTTGTAACTTTCCAAAATAAGATTAAAGCCTCTGCTTCGGATTTTGAGTTAACAGCGTATAGAGAGGCTCTTGGGTATGCTTCCAATGGGCCGACACTCAACAGTGATGAGCTCGTCAGTACAGGTGTAGCGGATCCAGATTTCATACAAAACGCCTCTGTGCTGCAGTTTCGTACAGATCAGTCTTGGGGTAATTTAAAAGTGGCTACTGTTTTAGATAGTACGGGTAGGCCTTCTGAGTCAGAGAGAGTGCTCGGGAATGCTTTTCCAGTTCACTATGAAGGTCGGCACTATATTGTTACTAATGAACATATAGCTGCTTTGATGCGTAGTCAACATGCTATACATTCTGATTCACCGAGTGATCTCGCAGTGTTCAATGTAGAAGACGTGGTTACTGATCAAACGCTGACTAACCAAGTGAAGGAACGTAGTTCAAAGTGGAGTGATAGATACATAGATAATGATATACATGGTGAACTCGTCTACGTAACTTCCCTACATAATGGATTGGGAGAAGAAGAAGGAGGAGATAGTACTGTGTTTGCGATGGGAGGTGTGGCAATGAAAGTGTCTGCAAAGTTTATTGAGACTTTTCTACATGATGCGCACTCAATATCTTCGGAGGCAAAAAAAGAATTTGCTCAAAAAATGGAACGTTCGTACGTAATGCTTTTGGATTCAAAGGATGACACACGTTTTGCTAGTGATTATGTAGGTCTCTCGGGTTCGCCTTTGTATATGCAGAGTAGAGAAGGTGCCCAGGGTGTCGTTTGGGCTGTTTCTCAGTTGAGGAATGGTCCACTCCTGGCTTTCTTTTACGGTCCTGATGTTCTTGGTGAGATGATGCAGAATGCAAAAACAGTAACTGAGCGTAAATAAAAAGAGTCGGGAGTACTACTCCCGGCTCTTTTTATTTGAGTGTGTTTATTTCACTACGTTCACAGTCCATGTGTAACTATTGTTTGATTTTTTGATGTCACCTTTAGCAGTTATCTCGGCTCCAATTTGTTCGATGCCTGTGCGTGATATTCCTTCAAAACCAAGCGTGATTACCACACGTTCATTTGGCTTAAGTTCTTCTTGGTCTCCTGGTGTGTACGTAATGTCTGAAGGAAGCGTAGCTTCGTAGCTCCATTCCTCCGCAGTTTTTGTACCGATATTTTTTATTTCAAAACGAATTGCACCATTTTGATTGTTGTCGATAAAAGTAGTAGGAGTGAAGATTCCGCTCTGTATATACCCAACACCAACGTGAGTTACTTGAAGGTCCACTACGCCATTTGGATCAGATACAGGAATTTCATAGATGTAGTTCTTTACTACAGTAGGTTCTCCAGCGACAAGTGTTGGTTTTTTTGCCTCAGTAGTAGCCTCTTCTGGGGCTTCATCAGTTTGTGTTTCTACTTCAGTTTCCTCGTCCTCGATCGCATCGGTGCTCTCAGGTATTGTTGCGTTTACAACCGTAACGATTGTGTCTCCGATAACATCTTCAGCTCCCTCCCGAGAAAATGTGATTGTGTACAAGATGTCTATGAAGCGGTTTTTTTCAGAGGTAACGAGTATATCAAAAGAATTTGTTTCTCCAAGGTCTATTGGAGTGTCGCACTGAACAGAAGTTATGGCTCCAGATTCTTTGCGAATGTCCACAGCCGCACCTTCAGTACATTCATACATAAAACTATACGAGCCAGCTCCACGCATTTTCGTCCAGGTGACCGTAAATGATTCTCCTGTGTTTACGACACTGTATTCAGTTGCAATAACAATTTCTTTGTTAGTTGTCGGGTTGTAGACACTGTCAGCGATTGAAGCAAGTGATGAGAATGCGCCTGGCAAAAGACTCACAACTTGTACCGCAAGCCAAACGATTAACACAATGATTGCAGCAAAGCCGACAATAGCAAGTGTCTTTGTGACAGATTCTTTTCGCTCTGGGGTTACTTGATCGTTCATATAATAATGTAATATAAATAAAGTGGCGTACACAAGATTTCGTTTTTCCCAATTAATAGCGCAAAAAACTTCCACTAAATATACATAGTGAAAGGGAAGAGCGATATGTCTGAGAACGAGAGCTACAAAAAAAGTAGCGATGTACGTTTAATATAATAGCATATTATCAGATTGTGTCAAGTAGAATGAACCAACGAGCGTAGCGACTATGGTGAATTTATGTCCGAATCTCCTCCTCTCCTAGAGGGGATTCCTGGACGAACCAAGTCCAAAACTCAACGTTGCTCTGAGTTTGAGTAAGGAGAGATGTGTTTGTTTGCGTTCACCTAGCCGGAATTTACTCATGGATAAAAGAAATTTTGCTACAAGTTCGCAATAGGCGACAGACCTTCCCTTACTTGACATTTGACAAAAACAGTGTATTATGTCGATATTAATTTTCATAAACAACCTATGAAGTGGGCCAATTCATTTGATGATCTATACCGACAAATCAGACTCCGGAAAGGGGCCTTTCTTATTGTTTTTGCGTGCATAATTACGGTTACGTATAGTTTTTTGTATGCTATTGATTTTATTCCAGAACCAGAAACTCCTGCTGATGACGTGGCGGAGGAAGACACATCTCTTATTCAGGATGAAGCAGAAAGTATAGATTACGACCCACATATCATCCAAACTGACATTGCTGTTTCAGAACTTCCTAAAAAAATTATTTTTGATAGTCTTAACAAAGAAGTCTCAGTATCAAACCCCACTTCGCGCGTCGTAGCGGATCTTGACGCGGCGTTACTTTCCGGTGCAGTACGTCACCCTGACTCTGCGGTTTTTTCTGAAGATGGTAATATTTTTATCCTTGCACACTCGAGTTACTTACCCAATGTATTTAATAAGAACTTTCAGGCGTTCAATGGCCTTCAAGACCTAGTGTGGGGAGATAAAATTCGACTTCAGTCAGACGATATGGAGTATGTATATCGTGTACAGGAAGTGTATAAAGCACGTGCAAGCGATGTTTTTGTTCCAAATACCCCAGGTGAAGCGCGACTCACACTCGCTACGTGTAATAGCTTTGGTTCAAAAGATGACCGCTTCATAGTGGAGGCATTGCTTATAGAAACAAAAGCACTCTAGTCTATTGACATTTCGCTTATTTAGTGTATACTTTTAGCGAAATTACGTTCCTTGAAGTATAGTACTCCAAACCGTCCTCTTACAATTACATAGGCTGAGAGCGTACAGCTCGGAATGAACCGATTACATCGGTCTTGTTGGATGTACGCTCCCTGCCTATATCTAGTATGGAAGCTCACGCTTCCACGTAAGGTGGGGCAAATTGAAACTTGAAAGAAAGAAGGAGGTCATCATGACCACATATATGAAGATGTTTTTGACTTTGCTCGCTTTGATTGTTGGCACGACATTGATCGTCATGTCGTCTGGCGGCATCGCGAAAGCCGGCGCTCAGAGCTGCAAAAGTGGCTACTACTTCAGCGAGGCTAAGGCGTCTTGCATAAAGAGGGTGCACGTCACCCTCAAGAACCAAGACACCAATGCTGCTGGCGGTCCTCAGTGGGGTCCGCCTAACAAGCGAAATTGTGCTGCTGCAAGTTCAGAAATGGACAGAAGTGCAGCGCTTTGCCGAAGCTACGATGCTCGAAGGACCTACAATGCTCTGACCGGTGAGGTCACCAACGGCAAAGTCTTTCAGGAGTGTGCCAAGTGCTGTCGGCAGCTTCGCGAAGGCATGGCTCGTTGGAAGCTTTGCAGTCAGAAGAATCTGGCGCCAAGGCCCGATTTTGCAACAGCAAATCGTTCAGCCGCAGCGATGAACTGTCCGTTCAGGTTCTGAGCTCCTCAAAATGGTCTTCGGCAATAGTGCATTGCACTGTTGCCGAGAACCACCTTTATCATTTTTGATATCGGAGACGAATTATTTCGTACTCGATATCCGGAATGATCCGGTAGGAGTTTAGTGTAAACAATTTAAATTTATTATGAATACAATTATTAAAATTTCCCTAATCAGTGCTGCTCTTTTTGTGGCTATATCTGGTGCTACTTTCTTTTCGACTACAGCATTTGCTTGGGATGCAGATTTTGGTGGCGGTTGTTGTGGCGGAGGTGATAGCTATTCACCATCATTCGGTGGTGACGGCTATGGTCAAGGAAGCTATGGCTATGGTCAAGGCTCTTATACGGTGCCTGCTGAATGTAAATTCCTTAATGCTGATAAGACAACAGTCCCAGCTAGTGGCGGCGATGTAACGCTTTCATGGGAAACTAAAGACGCTACTAAAGTTTCAATCAGTTCTGGAGTTGGCGACGTTTCGGCAAATGGCTCTAAGACAGTGAATGTTACTTCTGAAAAAACATTTATCCTTACTGCTGAAGGTACTGGTGGTAACGATGCGTGTCAGGTGACAATTACTCTTGAAGCTGTTTCTGACTTTTCATGTGATTTCTTCAATATTGATAAATCACTTGTTAAGAAAGGTGAAGACTTCACCCTTTCGTGGGGAACAACAAATGCTGACTCTGTAACTATCGACCAAGGAATTGGTAGTGTTTCAGACGATGGCACGTACACTACTTCTACTACAGAAGATCGAACCTACACGCTCACTGTTGAAAAAGACGGTGATACTAAAACATGTTCGGATTCAGTTCAGATTGAAACTGATTCATACTCACAAGGATCATACTACTCAGAAGGTTCATACGGTGGCGGTGGCTCAAGTAATCCACGATGTGAACTGGAAGCTTCAGCAGAGGAAATCAATGCTGGTAAAGAAATTAAACTTACGTGGGAAACTACTCGTGCAACTGATGTAGTTATTGAGGATGATCGTGGAAATGTACTTCTTGATACAAATGACCTATCAAGCAGTGACAAGAAAGACTTCCTTGATGGCGAAATGACCGTACGTCCAGTAAGGGACACTACATATACACTCATCGCTGAGCGGGGAAGTAAGGATAAGGAATGTGAAGTTGAGATTGAAGTGAAGGATAAGGTAGTAGTATACGAGTCTCGCGACCAAATGCCACTTGTAGCAGGTATTTATTTGACGCAAGTTCCATACACAGGGTTTGAAGCTGGTCCAACACTGACATTTCTCTTTTACGCGCTTCTTACTATCTGGGCACTTTTCATCGCATATGTTCTCGTAATACGACGTGATTCAATTATGGGATTCTCGCTTGCTGGAACGTTTGGTCATGCACCATATCGTGAAGCAAGTGTCGTAGACCAGACTCCAGAACATATCTCAGAAGCTGAAGACTACGTACAGTCAACAATTGTTGCAGACGTACCTTCAAATCTCCCAACTGCCGCAGCAAGTACTGCAATTGCGTATACAGCCCAAAGTGATGTTGATACTGAAGAGGATTCACTTACGGCACTCGAAAATCGAGCGCATCAAAAACAAGTATTACTTTCGAGCGACGCTATGCGATATTTTGCAGGTGTTGTAGCAGCAGATGAGCAAATGAACACTCTTGATGAAGTTATTAAAAATGCAAAGGGTACATTCCCAAGCGAAGATGGTTGGGTTGTGCTCAATCTTAGTCGAATGGAGAGTCTCCTTGTAGATGATTCAGGTGTAATTGTTGAAGACGTACTTGCGCAAGCACCTGCCGCTTCGATGGTTGCTGGGTCACTCGCTGAGGCGATTGTGACGGGCAATATTGTGGCTGCATATCAGATGATCGCAAGCCGTCCGATGATTGCTCTTGCCGACGCAGCTGCTGATCTTGATGCGGTATATCGTTCACGTAAAGGTGAAGAGGTGACTATCTCAGATATGCTTGCAACGAGTGTTACAGACCTCTCTGTAGAGCAGCTTGAAGCTGCAATTAAGGCACTCACGAGTGCACTTGATGGAACATACACAGATGAAGCTTCGGCTGTAAAAATGGCTATTATGAAGGCTGTGAAGGCAGTTTCATAAGTTAACTGCGAAGGTCTGAGAAGACACGAAAAAAGCCGGACACATGTCCGGCTTTTTTCGTGTCTCGGCAAGGCTATAGCTTTACCGAGAGTTCAATCGACAGCTTAGAAAGTAAAGCTTCGAGAGTGAGTGTCTCGTTGCTCTCAGTGTCTCTCGACTCAAGAGTTACAGTTTCGTCAGTAACCTCCTTGTCGCCGATGACAATAAAGTAAGGTAGTTTTTCCTTTTTGGCATTTCTAATCTTTTTCCCCATAGACTCATTGTCTGTATCAAGAGTGACGCGGAAACCTGCCTCAATAAGTTTGTTAGAAACTGCTTGTGCGTATTCATTGTGTGTCTCAGCAACAGGAATGACTGCAATCTGTGTTGGAGACAGCCACAGTGGAAAGTTGCCGGCAAAGTGTTCAATCATGATTGCCATGAAGCGTTCAAGAGAGCCTGCGATAGCACGGTGAATCATAACAGGCGTTTTTTTGTTTCCCTCATTATCCACGTATGAAAGTGAGAAGCGTTCTGGCATGATGAAATCAAGTTGTGCAGTTGCCAATTGTCGCTCCCGTCCAAGTGCATCTTTGAACATAAAGTCGAGCTTTGGTCCGTAAAAAGCTGCCTCACCTTCAATTTTCTTGTAAGGGAGAGAAAGACGTTCAGCAATTGCAGCCAGTGTTGCTTCAGCTCTGTCCCAGACATCAGGATCACCAAGATATCCGTCAGGGTCTTGTGGGTCGCGTGCTGAAAGGGAGACCCAGAAGTTGCCTTCGCTGTACATACCAAGGCTTTGGTAAAACTCTTGAATGACCAGTACGATGTTTTCAACTTCTTGGTCAATTTGTTCTTCAGTGCAAAATACATGCCCGTCGTCTTGCGTAATTGAACGGACTCGTCCAAGACCAATAAGTTCACCAGCTTGTTCGTCTCTATACACCATAGTGGTTTCTGCGTAGCGAATAGGAAGTTCTTTGTATGAGCGAGGTTTGCTGTCATAAATTTGTGTGTGGTGCGGACAGTTCATTGGCTTCATTACAAACTCTGCATCAGACTGTCCCTTAACTTTAAAGAGCTCATCACCAAATTTTTCCCAATGACCCGATGTTTTGTACAGGTCGCTTTTTGTGATGTGTGGGATGGTTACTTTTGTGTACCCATACTTTGCTTGAATCTGCATGATTTTGTCTACGATAAGGTCACGCATAAGCGTGCCTTTTGGAGTGAAAAGGGGAAGACCGGGACCTACTAATTCAGAGAAGGTAAAAAGATCAAGCTCCTTTCCAATCTTGCGGTGATCTCGCTTCTTCGCTTCTTCGATTTGAGCTAGGTGCGCATCAAGTTCTTCTTTTGTTTCAAAAGCAAGTCCATAGATTCGTGTGAGCATCGGGTTATTTTCGTTACCTCGCCAGTATGCACCAGCAATCTTGTCGAGCTTAAAACTGTCACTAGGTATTTCTTCTGCAGGATTTTCTGTGTGCCCACCGCGACAGAGGTCTGTAAATTCACTCTTTCCTTCGCCGACAGTGTAGAGAGTAATAGTCTCGCCCTTTTCAGTAATTTCTTTTATGAGTTCAGTTTTGTATTGGTTATCTTTGTATAGAGCTGCTACTTCATCTTCGGAGACATCTCTGTGTGAAAAACTTTTCCAGTTGCCCAACATCTTCTTCATGTTTTTCTGAATATTTTTAAGATTTTCTTCCCCTGGCGTTTCTCCTTCAGAAAAATCAATGTCGTAATAAAAACCATCATCTACAGCAGGCCCAAGCGTGAGCTTTGCCTGAGGGTAGTCTTGTAGTACTGCTGCACCAAGAAGGTGAGCAAGTGTATGCCTTTTGTGTTGTAGATTTTCTGAACTCATAATGTAAGTTTTAATAAATAAAAACGCCCAAGCGACTACACGAAAATTCGTATATTCGCTCGGACGATTTTAAACCGCGGTTCCACCGAGTTTCCTGCAGGTATGCCAACAGGCTCTCATTCTTCAGATTAGGCGCTGTGCGCTGAAGCTGTGCTTCACGACGATTGGTAGTCATCACAATCTCTGGTGTCACTATCGTAGCGCGAAGTGGTAGATTGTCAAACAAAAAAACAGACCCGAGATGTATCGCGTCTGTTTGTTTCGTCAATCTTTCCAAGATTCAACCTCGAACGGAAAGAGTTCTAGTGTTGGCAATACCTCTGGACGCGCGGTGTCCCAGAGACCGCTGTCGAGTGCAATGCCCTGGGCGTTTATTCGCACAACCATTGGCCTTCTCGAGCATAGCTTGTACTGGCTGTTTGCGAAACTGAGTTCATACATGTAACTTTCAGGACCAATCACCATTCCTTTTTGTCCTGAAATAACGATTTTTACCAGCTGACCTTTTTTGTTGTAGATCAATGGCTCACATAATTTTTCACGATCAGATTCGGTGTATTTAGTCCCACATCCTAAGAGTGCGACAGTGCTGAATGTGACCATTCCTACAATAGCAGCTATTTTGAACATCATCTCCTTCTTTCTCCTCACTGTATCTACTGGGATATTATGTCGGAATGCTTTCGGTGTCAATTGTTTCTAGTGTAGGTGCTAAGTTTTTGAGTTTGTCTACTAAGATACTCGGCTCGTCGTTTCTGATACTGAGTTTTCCTTTGACTGCGACACAGGTGCCTGGCACAAGGAGGTCTTTGTTTGCAAGGAACACTTCAGGGAAGGTGACCATTTCGATGGTGTCAGTGTGGTTTGAGAGCTGGACAAAGGCCATACGGTCGCCTTTTTTTGTAAGTAGTTCTTTAACAACTTCAATCATTCCTGCGACAGCGACACCGCCTTTCATTTGGACAACTGCCATTTCTTGTTTTTCTTCCACGGCTCGTTTGATGTCGGTGATCGCAGTCCTTTTTGCAAGTTCTTCGGCAAATTGATCAAGGGGATGCCCAGAGACATATACACCAAGTAACTCTTTTTCCCAAAGCAATTTTTGTTCCTTCGTAGCTTCAGGAGCTTTTTCTAGTGAAAGTTCGTTAAGCGATGTGTCAATTGAACCAAAGAGTGAATCTTGATTCGCTTCTTTTCCGGCAACATGTTCTTTATTGAACGCTAAAAGATTTTCGACGTTGGCGTAGAGTAGGCCTCGTTCCTCGAAGCGGTCAAACGCTCCAGTCTTGATGAGTGCCTCGATAGACTTTTTGTTAAGATTTTTGTCGTGTACACGTGTGAGGAAGTCCGTCATCGATGTGAAGTTGCCAGATGCTTTGCGTTCAATAATAATCGCTTCAGCGATGCCTTCACCAAAGTTTTTGATTGTTGTGAGACCAAAACGGATTTTTGCAGTTCCTCCATCTTGCGCTGGCACCACTGAAAACGGAGCAAAACTTTCATTGATGTCAGGAGGCAGTACTTCGATATCCATGCGTTCACATTCATGAATGATTTCAGAAATTTTTTCTGTATCACCTGAGTCCGCTGTCAGAACAGCTGACATGTACTCCTCGGGAAAATTAGCCTTCATGTATGCCGTTTGGTATGCAACACGACCATAGCTCGCTGCGTGGGCCTTGTTAAATCCGTATGCAGCAAAAGGTTCAATAAGGCTCCAAAGTTTGTCTGAAACAGAAGGGGTCAGTTTGCCAAAGTCACGAAAACCGTCCATAAGTTTTTGTTTTTCAGCTTCCATAACTTCGGGAATTTTCTTTCCCATCGCTTTACGGAGTTTATCAGCATCAAGCCAGCTATAGCCAGCAAGTTCGATGGAAATCATCATCACGTCATCTTGGTATGTGATAACTCCATACGACCGGTCAAGAATCTTTTCTAGTCGGGGGTCGAGATACGTGATGAGATTGGCATTGTGTTTTCGTTCAACATATTGTGGTATGGATTCCATTGGTCCCGGACGATAGAGAGCAACCATGGCGTTGATGTCATGAATGGTAGACGGTTGAAGTTGTTTCAAAAAAGAAGTCATGCCGGAACCGTTCAGTTGAAAGAGGCCCATTGTCTCACCTCGTGCAAGCATATCGAAAGTTTCCTGATCATCAGTAGGAACATTCTCAATATCGACAGTAATATCGCGAATCTTTTTTACTCGCACAACAGCGTCCGCCAGAATGGCTAAGTTTTTGATACCCAAAAAATCAAATTTCAAAAGACCGACACCGTCTTCTCCAACAGAGTGCATTTCATATTGTGTAATGTACTTTCCTGATTTGGAGTCAACCTGGATTGGGACAAATTGATCAAGCGGTTCTGGAGCAATAACGACCCCTGCAGCGTGCACACCAACATGGCGAGCTCTCCCCTCAATTTTTTTAGCTAAATCAATGACGTCGCGAGATTCGCTGTCTTGTTTGTACAGCTTCGCGAGCTCAGGTTCAATATCAATTGCTCGTTCAATAGTCATCGCAAATCCCTGACTTCCCATCGGAATAAGCTTCGCGATCCGGTCGCCAGTTGAGTAGGGGTGACCGAGTGCTCGCGCAACATCTCGAACAGCCGCTCGAGCCATCATGGTTCCAAAGGTTCCAATCTGTGCTACTTTGTCTTCGCCGTATTTATGCTTTGCATACTCAATAATTTCATCACGACGGTTGTCGGCAAAGTCCATATCGATGTCAGGAGCTGATGGTCGTTCAGGATTTAAAAAACGTTCAAACGGAAGTTTGTATTCGAGGGGGTCCACATTCGTAATACCCAGTACATACGTTGTGTAACTCCCTGCAACCGAACCTCGAATCGTGGTAAGAATTTTACGCTCACGTGCTTCACGTAGCAGATCTCCTACAACAAGGAAGTATTTCGCATACCCCTTTGTTTTAATGACCTCAAGTTCGTAGTCGAGTCTTTTTTTGACGACAGGGTCGTGTATGTCATGACCTCGCCACTCCACGCCTTTATATGCTTGATCGGTAAGTTCATCGTCAGGTTCTTTACCGCTTTCGATTATGTAATTGGGAAATTTCCAAGCTTCTTGCCCAAGTATTATTTCAACATTACATTGATCGGCAATTTTGACGGTGTTTGCTAGTGCCTCAGGAGTATCTTTGAAATATTCTTTTGCAGTTTCTTGAGAAATAAATGAGAAATCTTCAGAACGATCCTCGTCAAGATTTGCGACTCCGCCACTTTGTATTTTAAGCATTACTTCACGGGCAACTGCGTCGTCCTTGTGCATGTAGTACACATCTTGTGCTGCTACAAGCGGAGTATTTGTTTTAGCAGCTAATTTTTTTATGTCTGACTGGAGTTCACTGTGGTCAAGAATTTCAGGGTGGTGGGTGATTTCTAGGTAGCAGTTTTCACCAAACACTTCCTTGTACCATGCAAGTGACGCTTCGGCTTTTTCATAATCTTTGTCTTTGAGGTTACGCACAGGTTCACCTGCAAACGAAGGGATGATGCAAATTAAATCCGACGAATACTTCTTTAAGAGTTCGTGATCAAGCCGGGGACGATAGTAAAAACCTTCAATATTTGAAAGAGTCACCATTTTGATGAGGTTTTTGTATCCCGTGTTATTTTTCGCTAAAAGAACCAATCGCGCACGTGGTTTATCGATAGGTTCTTTATCAAAGCGTGTACGTGGAGCAATGAACGCATCAATACCGATGATAGGCTTTATCTCTTCTTTCGTGCAGGCATTGTAATGCGCAATAGCTCCATAAAGCGCACCAGCGTCAGTTATGGCAAGCGCGTGTTGACCATCGGCTTTAGCAGCTGTAGCAAGCTCCTTTGGTGTTGGAATAGCATTAAGAAGGGAGTAGTGAGAATGAACATGTAAGTGTACAAAATCAGAGTGTAGTTTCTTTCCGTCGTCCATATGTACCCACAGTATAGCAAACCTGTTAGTATGTGCAGAATATATGGAGAAAATGATTATCGGCATCGATGAAGCTGGGCGAGGTCCGCTTGCGGGGCCTGTTTCAGTCGGCGTTGCTTGTACTATTGCTGATTTTGACTGGGGACAGATTGAGGGGGTACATGATTCTAAAAAACTCACCGAAGTGAAAAGGGAGGCTATTTATGAACGAGCTAAAGAGCTTCAAAAAATGGGCATACTTGATTTTGCTGTTGTAATGGTTTCAGCTAAGGTAATTGATGAAATTGGAATTGTTCCGTCGGTGAACCGTGCAATGGAGAAGGCCCTGGTAAGACTTTCACTTGTCCCAGGAGATTGCATGATTAAACTTGATGGAGGTCTTAAAGCACCTCAAGAATACATCCATCAAGAAACTATTATAAAAGGTGATGCGAAAGAAAAGGTAATTGGACTTGCGTCGATCGTGGCAAAAGTGACTCGCGACAGATATATGGTGCAGCAGTCTGATAAGGCTGCATTTCTACCTTATAACTTTGCAAAACATAAAGGATATGGAACAAAGGCACATCGCGAAGTTATTAAAGAAATTGGATTGTCAGAAATCCACAGAGTGAGTTTCTGTAGGAACTTGCTCTAGGTAACAAATCGTTGTATTCTCACTTTCGGAGAAAGAAGAGATATTAATTCTTCTTTCAAGTACTTTAGTATAGGGAGAAAGAGTTGAGTAAGGAAGTGAAAAAAGAGTATCTTGACGTAAAAGGGAATCCTCTTTCGCTAACATCGACATTGTGCTCAAGTGGTGGTCCGTCGAGGTGCGATGACTCTATCCATGGCATTTGTCCGCATTTTGGACAGAGAAACGAAGATCGGAGTAGGGTGCATTGTTTGCTTGTGGGCACGTGGATTATTCCTAGAGCTCTCTGTCGAGGACCGCTGGCTACCTTGGAAAAAGAACACGAAAAAGCAGCTTAGTCCTCCTATATAGCCAATTTACAGGAGTGTGTGAATATATGCCGGTACATCTAATTATGGTGTGCCGGCCTTTTCTATTGCTTTTTTGCACACATTTGCTATAGTTCTGCCCACTATGGTAATTCGAATGCGACACACGCGGGCTCATACAAAGAACCGCCGCTCACACCACGCTTTAACAGCGCCAACACTGGCGTCTTGTGCAAATTGTGGCAAAGAGCACCGACAACATCACATGTGTTTAGAGTGTGGTTTTTATAAGGGCAGACAAGTTATGGATCTTGCTTCTCAAAAAGAAAAGCGAGAATCTCGTATGAATGCGAAGAAAGAAGCAATTCGTTCACAGAATGAGTCAGTTGCTACAAGTGAAGCTGAAGCAGTTGCTGAGGCAGAAACTTCTGAAGACAAGAAGTAGATACGAACTAATCCCCACAAAACCGGCTTCGGCCGGTTTTTGGTTCATGTTTAGGTGATACACTACAGACAGTAGAAGTTAGTACATTTTTTATGGCAAACAGACATTTAAGCAGATCAATAGTTCTCCAGACACTCTTTGAGTGGGATTTAAATGATATAGACAAGAAGGATGTTGCTGAGGTTCTCGACCGCAACATCACAGAATTTTCACAAAATAAAACCGACGCACCTTTTATAGAGAAACTACTTGATGGCGTTTTGAGTAAGCAAATTGAGCTAGACCAAGTAATAGAAAAAGCTGCACCTGAATGGCCAATTGATAGAATTTCCCCTGTTGATAGAAATATACTCAGACTTGGACTCTATGAACTTTTGTTTGCTGACAGAAAAGAGGTCCCTGCAAAGGTTGCGATTAATGAGGCTATAGAGCTAGCGAAGCAATTTGGAGGTGACAATAGCAGTCGGTTTGTAAACGGGGTACTTGGCGCAGTCTATAAAGAGATTGGTGAACCAGGTAAAGATGAGGTTGGGAAACGACCGCGTAAAGATGTGCCTTTCGATCAGATGCCGATACAGAGACTTGCTGGGGCTGTTGTGTATGCAGAATCAGATGGTGATATTTACCTTGCGCTTGTGCACGATATTTTCGGGCACTGGACACTATCAAAAGGAAAAATTGAAGATAGTGAGTCTATTGAAGAAGGCGCTGCTCGTGAACTTAAAGAAGAGATAGGGCTTGATATTACAATAAAGAATGAGCTAGGTCAGAATGAATATGTAGCATCTCACCCTGAGCTCGGCAAGGTTCGAAAACAAGTAACGTATTTTTTGGCCGAGAGTCCACATATAGATCTGACGCTCGAAAAAAAAGGTGGCCTTGATGACGCGCGATGGTTTAAAGTAGCAGAAATACTTGAGCTAAATTTCTATGAAGATATTCTTTCAATTGTTACTAAAGCGATTACTATGTTGGTAGCACAAAGTTCTAAAAAGTAGCTATTTTTTACAAACATGGTAGGGTCTTCGCATATGGAAAAAAATGAAAATGAAGAGAATATAGAGGCAAGCCTCGCTGACCTTGAGCAGATTCTTGGCTCTGTATTTTCTAACAAAATCAATTTACTTACCGCAATTACACATCGATCGTATTTGAACGAGCATCGTGAAGCAAAGCAGGACCACAATGAACGACTTGAGTTTTTGGGTGACGCTGTGTTAGAGCTCGTTGCAACAGATTTTTTGTTTAAGAAATACCCTGAAAAACCTGAGGGGGAATTGACTGCAATACGAGCAGCGTTAGTAAACACTGTCGCACTTTCAGAGGCTTCGACAAAATTAGGTGTCAATGATTACCTTCTGATGTCAAAAGGTGAATCCAAAGATACAGGGCGAGCTAGACAGTATATTTTAGCAAATACTTTCGAAGCACTTATTGGAGCATTGTTTGTTGATCAGGGCTACGATAGTGCTGCAGTTTTTATTGATGCACACTTGCTCGGCAAGACAGAAGAGGTTGTGGAGAAAAGATTGTGGCAAGACCCAAAAAGTCGTTTCCAGGAATTGGCTCAGGAATATACAAATGTTACACCCACCTACGAAACAACTGGACAAGAAGGTCCAGACCATGACAGAGTATTTACTGTAGGCGTGTATCTCAATAGAGAGTTTATTGCTGAAGGAAAAGGAAGAGCAAAGCAAGAGGCTGAACAAGAGGCAGCGCTGGGAGCAATTGAAGCCAAAGGTTGGTAGACAATATACACAAACTTGCAGGTGAGAGACTTCTTGTGGTTTCGTGCGTGCTAAAATATACAAATCTATGATTACTTATCTCCATAAGCGTGGTTTTTCGCTTATTGAACTTATGGTTGTTATCGGCATCATCGTAATGATGTTGAGCGTTGCTTTTGTTGCCATAGGTGAGGCTCGGAAAAATACGCGTGACAAGGCACGTGTAGCTGATCTTGCTCAAATTGAGTTTGCTTTAAATTTGTATGCACAGAAGAATCGCGATTATCCGAGCTATGATGGTGGTGTAGAGGTGGGAGTGGGTGAAGACATTGACGAACAGCTTGCAGTATACTGGCCGAGTATTCCCACTGATCCTAAAAGTTCAGGGGCTTCCAATACAGAGTATAGTTATTGGTATCATTCAGATTTTGAGTGCGGAGGGACAAATCATATAATCGTTCTCGCAAGGACGATGGAGCGCGGGAAGTCAAGTAATTTTAATGATGTCTGCGGAGAGTCACTTTCTACGGAACCACCATCTACATTTTTGTCACACTTTGCCACACCTGCGGATGGTTACCATGTTGTGTATT